>JAGCZA010000067.1 GCA_017960525.1 Prevotella sp. | reverse complement strand
TTCCCAAAACTATCTATAAATTTTGCCGTAATGTCTTTGCCATTTTGCCGTAATCTTTTCACCCTTTTGCCGTAATGTCTTTACCCTTTTGCCGTAATGTCTTAGAAAATTATGCAATTTGATTTGTATCTTCTTGGTGGTTTCAGACTTTTTACTTACCTTTGCCGTCAAATTTAGAGAAAGCAGTTATGTTGAAACAACGCAATCCGTGGGCATGGATTCCCACCCTCTATATGGCCGAGGCATTGCCATACGTGGCAGTAATGACCATTTCCACCATTATGTACAAACGACTGGGCATATCAAATACTGACATTGCCCTCTATACGGGTTGGCTATATCTGCCTTGGGTCATCAAGCCCTTCTGGAGTCCCTTTGTCGACTTGGTGAAGACCAAGCGGTGGTGGACGGTCACGATGCAGTATTTCATTGCCATCGCCTTCGCCGCCATTGCCTTTTCGCTGCCGACATCGCTTTTCTTCCAGCTAACCCTAGCGGCCTTCTGGATTGTGGCCTTCACGTCGAGTACTCACGACATTGCCGCCGACGGCTACTATATGCACGCCCTTACCGGACACGAGCAGTCGCTCTATGTCGGCATACGGAGCACCTTTTACCGCATTGCCACAGTGGCGGGCCAGGGGCTGCTGGTCATTCTGGCAGGAATCATCGAGATGAACAGCGGGCTGGAACCGGGCTTGCTTCGTGTTGATGCCGATGACAGCCAGATAATCGTAAGCTCAGCATCGCCCAAGGCATCTGATGCACCTTGTTTCTATTTTACACCCATCACAGCAGACACCCTCTCCATCGATGAAGTCAGGGCGATGAACGAAACTAATGGCTTCACGGCAAAAGAGCAGCAAGTTGTTGCCGCCCAAAAGGAGGAGGCCGAGGAACAGATGTCCAGCCCGTTTACTGAGTGGGTGCGCCGGACTTTCGGAGAAACGCCCCGCGAGGCAGTCACCCATTCTGCCCGCCATCAGCTGGTCGGAGTTACCCTCAGCAGGCAGCCTAGCGGCGACGAACCTGTGGTACTTAACATAGCGTTCAAGAGTGGAGACCAGAGCATTGCCCTTGATGCCAAGACTTCCCGTTTCGTGTTCACCAAGGACAACTGGAACCGCCAGGCCCTGATGGTCGTCACCGTAGACCCCAAACTGAAGGAAAAGGCGAATGCAATCTTCGAGGGCCTTTCCGGCAATATACCCTTTGCCTGGCTGGTAGTGTTTATGGCTCTCTCGGCTTTCTTCCTGCTCACTGCCCTCTACCACCAGTTCATCCTGCCCAAACCTGTTTCCGACATACCGGCGAGAGACGTCACTCCAGCAACTATCGTTCACGAATTTCTTGACACTTTCCGAACCTTTTTCACCAAGCAGAACGCTCTGGTAGCCATCCTCTTTATGCTGCTCTATCGTCTGCCAGAGGCTCAATTGGTGAAGCTTATTAATCCCTTTATGCTTGACCCCATAGACAAGGGCGGTCTGGGGCTGACCACCGGCGAAGTGGGTTTTGTCTATGGTACTGTGGGCATCATCGGACTGACCATTGGCGGCATTCTCGGCGGCATAGTCGCTGCACGTGGCGGATTGAAGCTCTGGCTATGGCCTATGGTGGCGGCCATCACGCTGCCCGACCTGGTCTATGTCTATCTGAGTTACGTCCAGCCCGACAGTATGCTCATCATCAACCTGGGCATCTTCACCGAGCAGTTCGGCTACGGATTCGGATTTACTGCCTATATGCTCTATCTCATCTATTTTTCTGAAGGAGAGCACAAGACGGCTCACTACGCCATCTGTACGGGCTTTATGGCTTTGGGTATGATGCTGCCTGGTATGATGGCGGGCTGGCTGCAGGAAACCATCGGCTACCGTCATTTCTTCATCTGGACCATCATCTGCTGCGTGGCCACCTTCGTAGTATGTGCATTCATCAAGATTGACCCAGAGTTCGGCAAAAAGTAGGAGTAGATGCTTTTTGCCAATAGACGGTCAGGCGTGAACAGTAAGATTGGCCTGTTGGAGGGTCTCTGGCTTGCCCACGTCGAGCACCTGAAGGTCGTTCTTGACAAGGCCGACAATGCGGGAGCGATGGCAAACGCTGAGGTAGAAGTCGATGATGGGAAAGCGGTCGGGGAATCGCTCCATCAGGGGAAACAGACGGGGCGAGAACGAATGGATGCCGCTAAAGGCAAAAGCAAACAATTGGACATTGGCCGTTGAACTTTGAACTTTGAAGGTTTCATCGATGGCAATGGTGGCTGTGCGCAACCACTGGTAAGGACTCTTCACCTCTCCAGTTTCAATGTTTGTCCATCCCATCAGGCGCATGGCGCTGTCGAAGAGCAGATAACGCTTGGTCTTTCGGCGACTGACCAGCAGGACGGCGTCTTCCTCTGGCAGATGCTGACGGGAGAACCAGTCATAGTCCACATTGTCGAGTATGTCCACATTATGAATGAGAATGGGGTCGTCTGGCAGAAACAGCGGCGCAGCTTTCTTCAGGGCGCCGCCTGTTTCGAGCAACTGCTCCGTCTCGTCGCTAACCTTGACCATCGAGGCATAACCGCAAACGGCAAGGTGGTTGCGCACTTGCTGGGCAAAATGGTGGACATTGACCACGAAATGGTCGTAGTCAGCAGCCAGCAACCGCTCTACAACGATGTCAATGAGTGGTTTATCGTTCACCTTGACCAGTGCTTTGGGCATAGTATCGGTGAGTGGACGCAAGCGGGTTCCAAGCCCCGCAGCCAAATTCATAGCCTGCGTCATAAACGCTTCGCTCGTGAAGAGTGTATAGTGAAGAGTGAAAAGTGGAGAGTAAAAGGTGAAAAGGGAAGGAACTTACTGCCCCACGAGAATCTGGACGATGCGCTCGGCGGTGCGGCCATCCCAGCGGTCGGGCAATGCGCAATGCTTCCATTCGCCGCTCACCATACGACGCACTTCCTGTGAGAGTTTGTCGGCATCTTCACCCACCAGAACGTTGGAACCCACGGTCACCGTCTCCTGATGCTCAGTATAACTATTGAGCGTGATGCACGGCACACCGTTGAAGGTGGCTTCCTCGGCCACGTTACCGCTATCGGTAATGATGCCTAAGGCGTTGGCGGTCAGCCAACCGAACTCCAGATAGGACAAGGAAGGTTGAAGATGGAAGATGGAAGAAGGAAGATGAAGTGCCTCCACCACCTTTCTGGCCTCGCCACGCAAAGGGGCGATGATAGGCGTGGTGCCAGCACTTTCGGTCATAGCCGTGAGCAACTGGCGCAACTTGTCGCCGTCGGCCATCAGGGCCTTACGGTTGAGGGTAAACACCATATAGGCCTTCGGCTCAAGCGTGAAGCCTTCAGGGCGCGTGAATCGCTGGTGGTTGAAACGTAACGTGTCCATCAGGATATTGCCCACCATATAGGTGTTCGAACCGTCGGCCTGCTCACGCTGGGCCACGCTGCTGCTCTTCGTTCCAGCGGTGAAAAGATAGTCGGAAAGGGCGTCGATGACCAAACGATTCACCTCCTTTGGCATCTTCATATCGAAGGAACGAGTGCCTGCCACAAGATGAGCCAGAGGCAGGCCGCGCTTCTTGGCCACAATGGCAGCCGCCATCGTAGAGGCAAGGTCGTCAACGACGATGACGACATCCACTTGATGGTTGTCCAGATAGTTGTCGAACTGGGCCATCACGCGACTCGTAATTTCGTTGAGGCTGCTACTATCCACGCCCAGGAAACAATTGGGGCGAGGCATCTGCAAGTCGGCGAAAAGCGATGGCTCAAGCGTGGGGTCATCCTCACGGCCAGCATAAATCAATTGATAGTCGGCCTGGTCATTACGCTCTATGGCACGAATGAGCGAGGCTACCTTGACAAAGTTTGGGCGGGCGCCCGCAACGATGCAAATATTCTTTGCCACTACTAAGGTCTTAGATTAAAAGATTCAATTGTTTAACAGACGGTCTATCTCATCAAACTGTCGACCCAAGTTCAGGTTAAGATAGATGCGGTAGAGTGCCGGAGCCCACTTCTCTTTCTCGTCGGGCATCATTTCGCGATAGTTCTCCATATAGCCGCGAGCCTTCTGGTAGGCCTCCTTTGCCTTGTCCCGCTCGTCTTCCGCCTGCAACCCAGCGGCCAGGTTGGTATAAGCCATTCCGATGTTGTAATAAGGTTCTGGAAGATTGTTGTTTATCTCCAGAATCTTCTCGCCGTACTCGATGCTCTCTTCAAAGCGCTCCATACGCAACAATGTGGTGCACTTGGCAAAGAGGAACAACTCGCTGGTGTCGTTGACGGCGAGTGCGCTATCAGCCACTGCCAAGGCACGATCGTACTCCCCTTTATCGGTGTAGGCATCCATCAGGCGGGGGAAGAAATAGTGGAACTCTGGGAAACGGCGGAAGCCCTCTTGCAAGGTGGCTAGATAGAGTTCATCGTCGTCGAGCCACTTTCTGGCCTCGGCCACAAATTGTAGAGTGAAATCGGCTTTCGACGCGTCGCGTAGTGCTCTGTTGCGATGACGCAACGTCAGCACGGGGTCTTTCATCTTGTAGCCGCAGAAAGTAGCCCAATAGGCCGCCTGCGGCACACGAGCGTCGAGCGAGTCATAGTGATAGCCCTCGAACAGGGGCTGATTGGCGGCATCGATATACGTCTCAAAGAAATTGAAGGCCTCCTGCCACTTCGACTTCCTGATAAAAAACATTCCGCCATTGAACAGGTTTGGCCTATAGGCGTTTTGCTGTTGCGATAGTTTCTTGCGCTGGTCGGGAGAGAGGCTGTCGAGCGTCTCTGCCACGATGACCATTTGCTTGAAAAGGTTGAAGAAGGCCGCCGTGTCGTATTTCTGCTTCAGGTAGAGTTTTTCGTTGGCAACCTCATATTTGCCCCGCACAGCATCGTAGAGCACCTGCCAGATGCGCTTGTCGCGCCTGTTCTCGGGTTTCTTCAGAAGCGTGGTAACAATCTTGTCAGCATCGTCATACTTGCCGCTCTTAATCAACGCACGTGCCTGCCCCAACTCTTTCTTTTGAGCGTCGGCCAGGCACGGCGTCAATACGAGCAGAAGGCATAACGCCAGGAGTCGTATACTGTTTCCTGTCAGACGTATCACTTCTGTCATTTATTTTGTTAGTTCTTCAGCGTGGGGTCAATGGCCTCCAGTTCGGCCATCTTCTCCTTGTTGCCCAGCGAGTAGTAGATGCGGTAGAGCGGATAGCCCCACTTGGTCTGCAACTGGTCGGGGTCAAGCTCGCGGGTTTTCTCCAAATAGATAAGAGCTTCGCGCAGCACGTTTTTCACCTTTTCGGCATTCTCATTGGTCAGAGCCATTGTCTTCTTGTCCATCAGCTGATCGTTCAGGGCAATAGCCTTCGAGTTGAGGCAGATGCCGGTGTTGAAGAGGCAAGGAACCCAATCCGGGTCAATTTCGATGGCTTTCTTGAAAGCAGCGACAGCCTCGTCCCACTTATCAGAGTTCATCATCGCCTCACCCTTGATGGCCCAAGGCATCTTGTTCTGGGGAGCCACGGAGATTTCTTCTTCAACCCAAGCCAGCTTTTCGGCGGGGGAAACGCTGTTGTAGTACTCCACCAAGAGGTTGAAGTAGCGCTCGCTTTCGGGATTAGCCCTGTGAATCTTCTTCACCATATCGACATACTCCAACGAATCGGCCTTCGACTTCAGGGTCTCCCTCTTGGCGAAAAGCAGAATCTCATTGGCCTCGTCTTCCTTGCCAGGAACGGCGGCAAGTTGGCTTGCATATTTTACGGCGTTGGGGTAGTCCTTCTCCTGATAAGCCAAGAAAGCCACATAGTAAACGATGTCATCGTAGAAGGAATCCTTGGGGAAGTCGGCCACTTCCTTGAAGATGCTGGTCTGCTTCATTTCGAGATATTTCTTCCAAGCATCGATGGCATTCTTGTTGTCCTTCTTCTGGTAGAAGAATTGTCCTGCCTGAACCAGCGTCACACCAAAGTTCTTGTACTTGGTCTGAGCGGGTGAGCGGTACTTCATCTTCACCTTGCCTTTAGCATCGGGCAACTGGTCGAACTCGTCGCATTTGAGCACAGCTTCCCAAGCTGCAACGGCAGCCTTATACATACCCATAGTGTCGGTGCTCTCGTCAATCTTCTTCACCTGGTTCTCCATCTGTTTGGCAGAGATGGTGGTGTACTTGTTATACATAATCTCCGACTGCAAATTCCATGCTGCGGCTTTGTCGAGCGTCTCATTCGAGGTGAGAGCGGGTGCCAGCATTTTGGCTGCGGCATCAAAGTCGCTTTTACCAAGCAGTTTCTTAGCCTCCTTGACGGTGGCTTCCTGTGCAAAGGTCGTGGTGGCAGTGGCTGCCATCAGGGCCCACATCATAAATCTTTTCATTTTCATAGTTTAGTTAGTTTTAAACATTATTTTCCATTATTTATTCTTCGCCTAATTCCACCATTGGCGGCTCCGTGCCGTCGTTGGTAGTTTCGGCCGACATTGCTTCATTCTCTGCCTCCAAGGCTTCCTCCTGTTCCTCTGCCAGTTCCTCCTCGGTGGCTTTTTGCACCTTGCAAACGCTGGCGATGGAGTCGTTCTTCTTGGCCAAGTTGATGAGTCTCACACCCTGGGTGGCACGTCCCATCACGCGAACCTCGGAGACATTCAGGCGGATGAGCACACCACTCTTGTTGATAATCATCAGGTCGTTCTCGTCGGTTACCACCTTGATGGCCACCAGACGGCCGGTCTTCTCCGTGATGTTGAGCGTTCTCACGCCCATTGTGGCACGGTGGGTCTTGCGGTAGTCCTCAATGTCGGAACGCTTGCCGTAGCCGTTCTCACTAACCACCATGATGGTCTCCGTCTGCGGATCGTTCACGCACACCATTCCAACCACCTCGTCGTCGCCACCGTCCAGTTTCATACCAGTCACACCGGTAGCCACACGACCCATGCTACGCACCTCGCTCTCGTTGAAGCGCACGGCACGACCGTTGCGGTTGGCCATCACAATCTCGTTCTCGCCATTGGTCAGACGCACGCTCACCACCTCGTCGTCGTCGTTGATGAGCAGAGCCTTCACACCGATGGCACGCTGGTGACGATAGGCATCAAGACGGGTCTTCTTGAGCAGGCCCTGCTTGGTGGCGAAGAGCACGTAGTGGCTCTTGAGGAACTCCTCGTCGTCGAACTTCTTGATGCGCAACACGGCATTGATGGCATCGTCGGCCTCGATGTTGAGCATGTTCTGAATAGCGCGGCCCTTCGAGTTCTTGTCGCCCTCGGGAATCTCGTAGCACTTCTGCCAATAGCAACGCCCCTTCTTGGTGAAGAAGAGCAACGTGTTGTGCATCGTGGCGGGATAGATATACTCGGTGAAGTCGTTGTCGCGATGGCGGGCACCTTTTGAGCCTAAGCCTCCCCTGCCCTGGGTATGGAAATCGTTCAACGGCGTGCGCTTGATGTAGCCCATGTGCGAGAGGGTGATGACCACGGGATCGTCGGGATAGAAGTCTTCGGCATTGAACTCGTGGTCGAAGGGGATAATCTCCGTGCGACGCTCGTCGCCGTATTTCTCCTTCACTTCCAGCAAGTCCTGCTTCATCACCTCCTTGCAACGCTCGGGGTTGTCGAGTATTTCCTGCAAGTCGGCAATGAGTTTCATCAGGTCGTCGTACTCCTGGTGCAACTGGTCGACACGCAAGCCGGTGAGTTGCGAGAGGCGCATATCGACAATGGCCTTCGACTGGGGCTCGTCCAGGTCGAAACGCTTCTCCAGGTTGCGCTGGGCATCGCTGGGGGTGGCCGACTGGCGGATGATGTGCACCACCTCGTCGATGTTGTTCACGGCAATAATCAGGCCCTCCAGAATATGGGCACGCTCCTGTGCCTTCTTCAGGTCGTACTGGGTGCGACGAATGGTCACCTCGTGACGATGGTCGATGAAGTATCGAATGCAATCGCGCAAGTTCAGGAGCCTCGGACGAAGACGCACGCCATCGCCCGTCTTGATAGGCACCAGTGCAATGTTATTGACTGAGAATGAACTTTGTAGGGCCGTCATCTTGAACAATTTGTTCAATATCACATTGGCGTTAGCATCGCGCTTGCAATCTACCACGATGCGCATACCCTGACGACCGCTCTCGTCGTTCACATTGGCAATGCCCTCTATCTTGTGTTGGTTGGCCAGGTCGGCGATGTACGACACCAATTCGGCCTTGTTCACGCCGTAAGGCAATTCGTTCACCACAATCTTGTCGTGGGTCTCGCCAGCCTCAATCTCGGCCTTGGCCCTCATCACGATGCGTCCGCGACCGGTCTCGTAAGCATCGCGCACACCCTGAAGGCCATAAATGTATGCTCCCGTTGGGAAGTCGGGGCCTGGAATGTATTGCATCAGCCCGTCGGTGTCAATCTCGGGGTTGTCGATATAGGCGCAACAACCGTCAATCACCTCACCCAGGTTGTGGGTGGGCATATTGGTGGCCATACCCACGGCGATACCGTTGCCACCATTCACCAGCAGGTTTGGCACCTTTGTCGGCATCACGCTCGGCTCTGTGAGGGTGTTGTCGAAGTTGGGGTCCATATCGACGGTGTCCTTGTCCAGGTCGTCCATGATGTGCTCGCCCATCTTCGAGAGGCGGCACTCGGTATATCGCATGGCGGCCGGTGCGTCACCATCGACGCTACCGAAGTTTCCTTGTCCGTCAACCAGCATATAGCGCATATTCCACTCCTGGCCCATGCGCACCAGTGCGCCATAGACCGAACTATCGCCGTGGGGGTGGTACTTACCCAGCACCTCGCCCACCACGCGGGCGCACTTCTTGTGCGGCTTGTCGCTGGTGTTGCCTATGCCCAGCATACCGTAGAGAATACGGCGGTGCACAGGCTTGAATCCGTCACGAACATCGGGCAGGGCACGAGCCACAATCACCGACATCGAATAGTCGATGTACGAGGACTTCATCTCCTCCTCGATGTTAATTTTCAAAATCCTGTCGTTGTCAAACGTCTGATCCACTTTGCTAATTTACAATTTACCAATTTACAATTTACGATTGGGCTTTGCACGGAAAATCGCCGTAGAGGCACTTATAATGGCCGCTATTGCAATTCAGCCCTTTCATTTCAGCGTACAAAGGTACTAATATTTCCGCTACTGAACAAAGATTTAAGCAATTTTTAACCGTACACACACCAAAAGCCCCCAGGTGTTCAGGCCTGAGGGCTATTTGATGGCAGGGGAAGGCTATTGTTCCCCTTTCTCTATTGTGCCGTAAAGGAGGTGACGGTGGTGGTTCCCTTGTGCGACGAACCCAAGTAGAGGCCGTGCCAGGCGGTGGTGGCATCGGTGGGAGCCGTGGAGTTGTACTTCACGTTGTAGGTGCTGCCCTTCACCATTCCCTTGGCGGTGAAGAGGGCCAGCGAACTACTACACGAGGCTGGGAACGAATAGGTGACGAGGTTGTTGCCCGAAGCGTCGGCCAAGGTATAGTAGCGGCCGCTCTGGTAACTGATGGAACTGGTGCTGAAATAGTAGCCCTGGGCCGCATTGCTGATGGTGCTACTACTACCTCCCCAGCCGCCACCTTGCGAGGCGCCTGCGCTGATGCCGTAGCCCGTTCCTGAAATCTTGATGTAACTATTGTTGTCGCAATCGAAGCCTTCCTCGGGCGCTCCCCTGGTGGTGAAGGCAAACGCCGCCCCGTTGCCGATGGTGATGGCACCAGACTGGCCGTAGTTGCTATCAATAGCATCGTTGCCATTGCTATAGCACACGGTGGCGCCACCGTCGAAGACGATGCTTCCAGCCGAGTTGATGCAATCGTCGTAGCACTTGAAGTAGTGCTGGCCGCCCTTGACGACGATGCTCGTCGCGCTCTTGGTCTTCGACTCCAGGCCCTCGGCGCCGTCGGTAGAGGTGTAAACCTCGGTAGTGCCGCCATAGATGGTGATGGTGCCCTGCACCTTAATGCCCTTGGCCGAGCCTCCGCCGCTGGTCTGGCCACCCCAGCCGCCGCCGGAAGAGGCGTTGAGTTTCGAGCCAGTAGTGGTGACGGTCAGGGTCGGGCCATTGCCGTCGGCGGTGCCTTGGGTGTAAGTGCCCTTACTCTTGATGCCCTTTCCGCCCGTACCGCTGATGGTGATGGTGATAGTGCCGCCATTGAGTTTGACGCTGGTGTCGGCAATCAGGGCCTTGGCCGTATAGTCGTCGGTGCTACCCTTGACGCCCTCCCCGCTATTGGTAATCTTGAGCGTGCCGCCATTGGTGGTGATGTTGGTGGCAGAGACACCACGGCCGGCCTGCCCCGAGGCGTTGATGGTGAGCGTACCGTCGTTCTGGACGAAATCGACGGCTTTCACGCCAGAACTATAGGAGGCGTCGTTGTTGATGACGAGCATCTGGCCGCTGGGCGTGAGCGTGATGGTGCCTCCGTCGATGGTGACGGTGCCCTTCGCCTTGATGCTCTTGCTCATCTGGCCGCTATTCCCGATGCTAATGGTTCCTGCGGCAATGGTCAGGTTGCCGTCGGCCTTCAGGCCAATGGCGTTGTAGCCAGTGCCGCTCTCCTCAGAGGTCTCGCTGGAGCCGCTATAGGTCGAGGTGACGTTGGTCAACTTGTAGGTGCGGGTCGAGCCGCTGGTGGTGTAACTATTGGTGATTTGGTAGTAGATGTCGCTACCCGTGGTGGGGCCGCTGAAGTTCTCCGACTTGATGGTGTAAGTGGTGCCACGCGAGTTGTAGTTGGCCGACTTGAAATAGTAGGTGCCGCTATCGCTGAACTTGAAGTCGTAGTAGTAGAACGTGGTGCTCGACTTGGTGACCGTCGATGTGAGTTGCTGGACCAGCGTGCCGTCGCTCTTGTAGAGATAGACCGTGCTCCAGGCATTGCCGCCGCCAGGCCCTCCAGTTCCGCCCTGACCGCCAACGGGCAGAGTGACATAGACTTTGTACGAGGTGGTCACAACGGGTTCCTCGTCCGACGAGGCGGTCTCGGCCGTACCGCCCTTGCCATTGGCCGTGATGTCGACAACGGTGGTGCCGGCACTCTCGTCGATGGTGACGGTGCCGTCGGCACTAATGCCCTTGCCCCCGTCGGCGGTGTTGTTGATGGTGATGGTGCCGCCAGTTATGGCAATATTGCCGTCGGCCTTGATGCTGGTGGGATAACTCAGGTCGGTGTCGGCCACGATGCTTCCCGTCTGGTTGACGGTCACCTTGCCGCCGCTGATGTTCACGTCGCCAGCCGCTTTCAGGCCCTTGGCGCCATTTGCGGTGACGGTGAGGTCCATCGTGCCGTCGAGAATGTAGATGTTGCCGCTATCCTCGTTTTCGTGGTCGGCCAGTTCGCCGGTCGGGGCCGAGCCGTCGATGTCCACCTGAATCGCATCGTCGCCAGTACCGCCGACGGTCAACGAGCCGCTCTCCATCAGGAAATACTCGTCGCAGGAAATGCCGTCCTTCACGGCCTCCAGCACATTGATGGTGGCGTTTTTCAGGCTCATATACTCGGCGCTCTTGATGGCGTGGGCCAGGTGGCCGTAGACGTTGAGCGTGCCCTTGCCCTTCAATTCCAGGTGGCCCTTGCAATAGATGGCGGCCTTCTGGGAGCCTGTGGCGGCGTCGGCGACGGTGTTCTCGGTGTCTTTCTTCACGCTCAACGCCACGCGCTTCCCGTCCATCAGGTTGATGGCGGCCCCGCTATAGACGGGGTTCTGGTTGGTGAGCGTGAGCCCCACCAACTCGACGGTGGCCTTGTAGGAGCCGGTCATGTAGAACTCGCCGTCGGGGGCCTCGCCACTCAGGGTGTAGGTAATCTCCTCGTCCACGTCGGACGACTGGTCGATGCTCACGTGGGCACCGCTGGTGGCGATGGTAAGGTGTTGTGCAATGTTGCCGGCAACGGTAATCTCGGCGTGGCCCTCGCTATAGACGACGGCGACGGTGTTGTCCTCGACCGCCGTGCCGTCGATATAGATTTGGGTGATGTCGCTCAAGTTGAAGACCTTGTTGAGGATGGTGAGGGTGGTGCCGTTCTCATAGACCATGTCGCCCGCCTGTTCGGCAGGAATCATGTAGGTGACGTTTTCCACTTGCACATTCAGGGTCTGTGCCGAAAGTACCAATGCCGTCCAGAGTGTTGCGAAAACAGAAATGATTCTCTTCATAAACAAAAATGCTCGTTGGTTTGTTTTTCGTGCAAAGGTACTTATTTATTGGTGATAACTCATATTATTTTCAACAAAAGGCGGAAAACGTTCAGCGAAAGAACTGGATGGTGCACTCCCTGCCCTGGGCATATTGCTCCACAAGTTGCTGGAGGTAGGAGGCATTGTCGGCCACGCGCTGGCGGTTGCCGTCGTAGCCATTGACGAGCACCACGAGGTGTGTGGTCTCCAGGGTGATTTTGGTGCGCTCGTTGTCGCTGGTAGGCGTTCCCACGCCCCCGATGGAATCGCGATAGACGGGCAGCCCCTCGATGTTGAGCATACCGCGGCCGATGCCCTCGTAGGGTTCGTCCTTGCGCCCGACGCCCAGGGTGAGGGTGTCGCCCTCGAACTTGTCGGCATCGAAGCCGCCGATGCTATAGCCGTAGGCAATGCTGGCCACGTTCACCAGGTCGACCAGGGTGTCTATCTGATAGAGTTGCTTGCCCTGCAACAGGCGGCGAATGAGTTGCTCACTGGCTGGGCGGTAGCGCGAGGGGTCTTTGCCGCAGGCACGGTAGACGCGCCGCGTGGCGGCAATGGGGGGAAGTTCCTTGAGTGTCTCGGTGGTCAGGGTGTTGCGGCAATTTTGCGCCAGGCGTTCCACCTCCTGCCAGAGGGCCTCGCTATAGGGGCTGTTGGCCACACGGGCCTCTACACAGGCGCCCACGAAGCCTGGGCACACTTGCGCTATTTCGGGCGATACGATGATGTGCATGGCCTTTTTTTAGAACTGTTCGAGCAATTGTATGCGGCGCTCGGTGGGGGGATGGGTGCTGAACATGGAACTGAAGAAACTGGAGATGTCTTTCTTCAACGCCTGGGGGTGTATGATGTACATCTGGGCAATGTCCTCGCGCCCCACATCGCCGAGGGCGGGATTGCGCGAAATCTTGCGCAACGCGGAGGCGAGGGCAAGGGGGTTGCCGCACAATTCGGCACCGCCGGCATCGGCCATGTACTCGCGCTTGCGGGAGATGGCAAAGCGGGTGAGCAGGGTGAAGAAATAGGCGATGGCCGCACACACCAGCCCCACCAGCATGACCACGACGATGCCGCCGCCGCCATTCTTGCCGTTGTTGCTCCGACGGCTGCTGCTGCCCCCGTAGATGAACGTGTTCCACAACATACGGGCCACCAACGACATCAGCGTTGAGACAATGCCCACGAAGACGATGCTCGTGATGAGCAGACGGGTGTCGCGGTTGCGGATGTGGGTCAGTTCGTGGCCCACCACTCCGGCCAACTCGTCGTCGTCAAGGCGGTCCATCAGGCCCGTGGTCACCGTCACCGTGTACGACTTCTCGTCGATTCCGCTGGCAAAGGCGTTCAGTTGCGGGTCGTCGATGACGTTGATTTGGGGCATAGGCATTCCGCACACCATCGTCAGGTTCTCCACTATATTATATATGCGCGGATTGTCGCGGCGCGTGATGGGCTTGGCGCCTGTGGCCTTCCTGACCATCGCGGCGTTTGAGAAATAGGCGATGGCGAACCACACGCCCACGCCCAGAATGACCCACGGGGCAATGGTGAGAAACTCGTGGTTGACGGCCTCGAAGTCCATGGCGCTCACGGCACGGCCATACTCGTCGTAGTAGGAGCCTCCCATGCCGTTGACCACGGCCAGGAACACCCACACCATGCCCAACATGATGGCGGGGAAGCAAAGCAGCAACAGGATGCTCAGCCGGTTGTTACGCCATATCTGCGTCTGAATGCCTACGTACTTCATCGGTGACCGCTAATTTCTACCGCGAATTTCACGAATTTAACTTATTTTTCTCTCCACTCAGAACTTGATTTCCGGTGCTTTCTCGTAGGTGTCACGCTCTTCCTTGGGCACCTCGAACATCATTTCGCGCTTGAAGCCGAATGTGCCGGCCAGCAAGTTGGCGGGGAAGGTCTCCACGGCGTTGTTCAACTCGCGGGTGGCCGTGTTGAAGTAGCGGCGCACGCTGGAGAGTTTGTTCTCGATGTCGCTCACCTCCTGTTGCAACTGGAGGAAGTTCTGGTTGGCCTTCAGGTCGGGATAGGCCTCCAGGGCGACCTTCAGACCGCTGAGGGCGCTCGACAGGCGGTTCTCGGCCTCAATCTTGTTGTCGATGCCGGTGGCGTTCATGGCAGCCGACCGTGCCTCTGTGACGCGGAGCAGGATTTCCTTCTCGTGCTCGGCATAGCCCTTGACCGTAGCCACCAGTTGGGGGATGAGGTCGTGACGCTGCTTCAGTTGCACGTCGATGTTGGCAAAGGCATTCTCGCGGTTGTTGCGAAGTTTCACCAAACCGTTGTAAACTCCTATGCCCCAGAGCACTACCACTACTGCGATGGCAATCAAAACAAGTAATACAATTCCTAAAGTTCCCATAATTGTTTCTTTTTATTGGTTCATTATTTCAGTTATCTGTTTGCAAAATCTGTGCCAAATTTTCGTTTATCGGCAAGTGTGGTGCAAAGGTAAGAAAATTTTTGGAAATGGGCAAATAAAAGGGCGTAAATTTTGCGGTTTTTTGGCAGGAAGCAGCCCTTTTGCCAGCCACGGCGTTTTTGTTTAACTTTGAAATAGATTTTGTAACTTTGCAAAACTAAAGCCCAAAAATTGAGTATGGACTACGACAGCAATTTCAAATCAAAATTACTATCTCCAATTGTTTTCATTGACACGGAGGTTGGCATTGATAGTCAGAAAGTACAGGATTATGGTGTCGTGCGGGAGGACGGTGCAGTACTGCATACACAGTCGGCACAGGAATTCTATGCTTTTGTGTCAAAGTGTGATGTGATTTGTGGGCACAACATTATTGGACATGATTTGAAGTACCTTCAGTTGCAAGGGAACTATACCATTATTGATACGCTGCCGTTTTCACCTTTGCTGTTTCCCAGAAAACCTTATCATCGATTGGTGAAGGATGACAAATTGATGGTGGACGAACTGAACAATCCTGTCAATGATGCAAAGAAAGCGAAAGACTTATTCTATGATGAAGTGAACGCATGGAAATCATTGTCGCCTCACCGTCAGGCAATATACAGATATTTGCTGGCAAACACTCGGGAATTTGAAGGATTCTTCAAATGGTTAGGAACGACAAGTTCTCCCCTTCCCGACAGCATCGGCAATTTAATACGCGAAGAGTTTGCGGGGAAACTATGTACCCATGCCAATATCGAAGCAGTTGCAAAACATTATCCCATAGAATTGGCATATACACTGGCAGTAATCGGTGTCGATGACCTCCAGTCGCTCACTCCCGCATGGGTACTTCGTAATTATCCAAAAGTAAACAATGTGATGGCTTTCCTTTGCAATACGCCATGCGGAACATGTGAATACTGTAGGCACCGATTAGACGCACATATCGGACTAAAGGACTTCTTCGGATATGATGAATTTCGTATCTTTGATGGAGAGCCTATGCAGCAAAAAGCCGTTGAGGCGGCTATCGGAGGAGAGTCACTACTTACCATTTTCCCAACAGGTGGTGGCAAGAGCCTGACATTCCAACTGCCAGCGTTGATAGCAGGCCGCAACATACACGGACTGACAGTAGTTATTTCACCTCTACAGAGTCTGATGAAAGATCAAGTAGACAATCTGGCGGAACGAGGCATCAGTGATGCTGTAACCATAAACGGACTGCTTGACCCTATAGAGCGGGCCGCTGCTATCCAGCAGATTGCAGAAGGCACAGCCAACCTACTTTATATTGCACCGGAAATGTTGCGCAGCAAAACAATAGAGCGACTTCTTTTGAGTCGTAATGTTGTACGCTTTGTGATTGACGAAGCCCATTGCTTCTCTGCATGGGGGCAAGATTTCCGTACAGACTATCTGTATATCGGAGATTTCATCCGAGAACTGCAGGAAAAGAAACAGCAACAGAAACCTATCCCCGTCAGTTGTTTTACTGCTACTGCCAAACAGAAAGTGGTGAGTGACATATGTGATTATTTCAAGCAGAGACTTGGATTGGATTTAAAGGTATTCGCATCAAATTCCGAACGGCATAATCTACGTTATTCAGTGCTGCATGCAGAGACTGCCGATGAGAAATATTCGCTACTACGTAATCTTATTTTGGGTCATCAGTGCCCGAACATTATTTATGTGGCACGAACCAGGCGCACACGAGAGTTAGCCGATCGGTTGAGACGTGACAATATTCAGGCATTGCCTTTCAATGGCAAAATGGACGCTGCGGAAAAAGTGGCTAATCAGAATGCTTTTATGAGTGGAAAAACAAAGATAATTGTTGCCACATCAGCATTCGGAATGGGTGTCGACAAAAAGGATGTCGGGTTAGTGATACATTATGATATCAGTGACTCATTAGAGAACTACGTGCAGGAGGCAGGACGCGCAGGTCGTGACCCACAAATGGAAGCGGACTGCTTTGTACTTTTTGATGACAGCGACCTTGACAAGCATTTTATTTTATTGAATCAAACAAAACTTTCCATCAGTGAGATTCAGCAAGTATGGAAGGCTATCAAAGACCTTACTGCCAAACACGAAAAAGTCAGTTGCTCACCCTTGGAGATTGCACGACAAGCAGGATGGAACGAAGATGATACGACTGACATTGAGACACGAGTCAGAGGAGCCATTACCGCATTGGAGCAAGCAGGATTTATCAGTCGCGGAAGCAATGCCCCACGTATTTTTGCCACAGGTATTAAAGTACAATCAATGGATGAAGCGCGTCAACGGCTAACCGCATCATTGCTTTTTGATGATGTTACTCGTGAGGAAGCCGCCCGCATCATTCACTCACTTATCAGTAGCCGCGCTACCGTTGGATGCCGTGGTGCAGAGGCTGAAAGCCGTGTTGACTATTTGGCCGATATCCTTGGTATGAAGAAAGGAACGGTGATACGCAACATCAATCTCATGCGGCAAGAGGGCATATTGGTTGATACGCAAGACATGCAAGCCTTTGTTGACCGAGTAAACATAGCCCGTAGTCTAGAAGAAATCCTCCGTCTGGAGCAGTTCCTGTTAGAGCATTTAAAAACCAACACCACTTTATTTAATTACAAACAACTCAATGCCGATGCACAGGAGGCCGGCCACGTCCGCTGTACTGTAAAACTATTGCGTATGTTGTTACACTTCCTTCTTATCAAAGGATATCTCCGTAAAGAAGAACATACTGCTAGTGGCAGTGTCAGCCTGCGTTTAGAAGTGGACCATGAAACGACAATGAATCGATTCAATCGTCGTGTTGATATATGTCGCCATATTGTGAAGACTCTCATAGAGACAGCGACGGACAAGGTGGTGACATTCTCAATGGTAGAGTTGCTCAACCAATATAATTCCACCATACAGGTATCGGTATTTGACTCTTCAGCAAAAGCCAATTTGGGTGACTTGGAAGAGGCATTGCTTTATCTTAGTAAGGCGGAACTGTTGAAAATAGAAGGCGGTTTCATGGTGATTTATAACACTATGCAATTGCGGCGAAATGTGGAACGAGCACGACGATATGGTAAAGAGCAGTACCGACTGCTTGATGAGTTCTACCGTCAACGCATCCAACAGATTCACATCGTTGGCGAATATGCTAATATGATGGTGCACGACTACGATGCTGCTATGCAATTTGTCAGCGACTATTTCTTGATGGACTATCGAACTTTTATTGGCAAATACTTCAAAGGTGAACGCCGTGCACAAATCACAAAAAACATTACGCCTGCTAAGTATGATCAGATATTCGGCACGCTTTCGCCCAAGCAACGTGAAATTATCGATGACAAACAGTCAAAATACATTGTTGTGGCTGCTGGCCCAGGAAGCGGAAAGACAAGAGTGTTGGTACACAAACTTGCCTCACTATTATTGATGGAAGATGTAAAGCATGAGCAGTTGCTGATGCTAACCTTCTCTCGTGCTGCCGCTACAGAATTCAAGAAGCGACTCATTGAACTAGTGGGGGGTGCTGCCCATTTTGTGGATATCAAGACTTTCCACTCATATAGTTTCGACCTGATAGGACGAAATGGTTCTCTGGAAGAGGTGGACAGTGTAGTGTATCGTGCTGCGGAAATGATAGAAAATGGCAAAGTAGAGGAAAGTAAAATTGCCAAAAGTGTACTGGTTATAGACGAAGCCCAGGATATGAGTACCGATGACTTCCGCTTGGTAAAGGCTCTGATGCAGCAGAACGAAGAAATGCGCGTTATAGCAGTAGGTGATGATGACCAGAACATATATGCTTTCCGAGGCAGCAACTCTGCACATTTACAATCGCTCATCACTGATTACCAAGCCACCCTTTATGAACTCACCGACAACTATCGTTCCGACTGTACCATTGTAGATTATGCCAACCGCTTTGTTCACCAGATTCCTAATCGCATGAAGCAAACACCTATCGTAGCCGTAAGCCATGATGAAGGCTCGGTAAGTAAATGCGCAAAATTTCAGATTCAAGATACTGGAATGACGGCGGTTCTTACTGTTACTAATGAGCAGACGCTTCAGGTGGCTCATATGCTGCGTCAGCAAGGCAAACACGTTTGCCTTATCCAAGCCACTGACGGATTCCGCTTCGTTAATCTTGCGGAAGTGCGTTACTTCTTTAAGCAATTAGGAAAGACGGATGACGGAAGTATTACCTCAGAGCAATGGGCCAAAGCCAAACAACGTACTGAGGAGGCGTACGCTACAAGTAGTTGCCTTAGTGCCTTGAAGCAGTTCTTTGCTGATTTTGAAGCAACGCATAAATCTTACTACCGTAGTGACCTGCGTGAATTCGCTCTTGAGTCGAGCATTGAAGACTTTACCGCTGCTAAGGCAAATACCGTCTTTGTCAGCACGATTCATAAAGCCAAAGGCCGAGAGTTCGACAACGTCCACTTGTTACTTGGTGGCATTCAACGAATGGACATCGATATGCTACGTGCTATTTATGTAGGTATTACCCGCGCCAAGCACAATCTCTACATCTACAACGACACCTCATTTCTAATTTCACAGCCTTCAATTGTGCTTTCTCTTTCCATGCACGACGTTTGGCTTAACTACTTCCGCAATTACAAAGACCAAGTGCTTCGTTTGCGAAGTGGTTACAAGTTGAACTATACAGAAGGGTATCTTTTGAATAAGCAAGGTGTGCGAATAGCCAGTCTATCTAATGCTATGCGTGACCGCATTAAGGAGTTGGAATCAAAAAACTATTCCGTTGCAGATGTTGAGGTAAGTTATGTTATCGCTTGGCGTCCTCGCGAAGAGCAACAAGAATTTGCAATTTGCCTGGCAAATATAATATTGACAAAAAACAGCGAAAACACCTGAATAAGCCTGGACGGACTATACTGGAAAAAAGGACGGAGCAAACCAGGGGAAAGGCCGCACCTGATGGGGCGAGAGGCCGCACCTCCTCGGTAGGCAGCGGGCGGGGACGATATTGGCAGCGACCGCTGCTTATATTGGCAGCGGGCGGGAAAATCATAGGCAGCGGCCGCTGCCTACCGAATTTTATTCTGTGGGGGTATGTTTTTGCCAGCAAAGAAAGTTAAAAAGGGGATATCCTTCTATTCTTTCCATAATAATATTGTACAATACTCAGTTAATTTTTAATTATATGTCTCATTTTGAACTATATAGCGCATATTTGACTGAGCATCTGCCCCTCTTCGGAGCATGTCTCGGACCATAAATATGAGCCATCGAAAAGGTGGTATAAATAGTGTTAATTGGCAGAAAATAGTAGCGCAAAAATTTGGTCAAGTATGCCTTCAATGGCGCTGCAAAGATAACAAAAAGTTTTCAAACTTTCTTCATTGAGACAATGATTCTTTACCTGAGCATACCAAAACGCATCAATTTCATGCAGATGTCCCGCTTCGGAGACTCCTGTGAGAGCCGTTTCCGCCAGAACTTCCAGAAGGAGTTCGACTGGGTGGGCTACAACAGTAAGTTCACTTCCCACATGGCAGGTCATCGCATTGCCTTGGCCATTGACCCGAGCCACATCGACAAGAGCGGTAGGCATACGCCGGGCGTGGGGTACTTCTGGTCTGGCTGTGCCTCTGCCGCCAAGCATGGACTGGAGATTCTTGACATTGCCGTAATTGATGCAGACAAGAAGGACGCAGTACATCTGAAGGCTGTCCAGACGGTGGACACGGTCAAGGTGGGGAGACCTCCCAAGTACATCGCAGGAATGAAGAATCCCAATTCGCTTACAGCATGGTATCTCCGTGCACTTGCCCAGGATAAAGATGCGCTGCTGAAGATCAGCAACATTGTTGCCGCTGATGCATTCTTCTCGAAAGAGTCGTTTGTCAACGGCGTGGTCTTGCTGGGCTTCCATCTGGTCAGCCGGTTCCGCAGTGATGCCAGCCTGAAGTATCTCTATACGGGTCCGAAGACTGGAAAGAAGGGCAGGCCAAAGGAAGTGGACGGAAAGGTGGACTTGAATGACCTCCGCATGGACGTGTGCCAGGAAGAGAACTACGATGATGGTGAGGGCAAGGTGGTTACTCTCTATACTGCCGTCGTCAGGGCTACAAGCCTGAAACGCAATGTGCGTGTAGTCATTGTCGACTGCATGGAGCCAGGTAAGAAGACTCGGACCAGGAAGGTGTTCTTCTCCACTGACACGGAAATGTCGGCAAAGGACATCATGGACATCTACAGGACAAGGTTCCAGATAGAGTTCCTGCTGAGAGACGGCAAACAGTATACAGGCCTCACTCACTGCCAGTCCAGGCAGAAAGAGGCACTTGCATTTCACTTCAACATGTCCCTGACGGCCATCAACGTGGCAAGGGCCTTCGCACGGCAGGACAAGAGGAATCTCTCGGTAGCCAATGTTAAGACGCTGATTCACAATGCAATGATGATCCGCAGATTTTCTGTGCTGTCTGGCAAGCTGCCGAACAAGCTATTAAATACCAACGATTTCAAAGAACTCTTATATTATGGCGTCGCTAATGCGGCGTAGTTATCCAAAATTTAACGAACTATTGTAAAAAAATAAGATTATGAAAAACAATAAACAGCAGACAGCGGCAGATATGCACTATAACTATGAAGACATAGTAAATAGATACGATTCACTAACAGCCCAGGAGGAGTGTTATTTGTGGAATCGAGTAGAGGAAGGCGACGAGAAGGCCCGTATAATCATCATAAATTCCTGTCTCAAATATGTGTTGAGATGTTCAAAGAGAACTCAGAAATACACAGGCATTAATATTAATGATCTGATTGGGGAGGGTAATCTTGCTTTGATGGAAGCATGCCAGAAGTATGATCGTACAAAAGGTGCCCGCTTCTATACCTATGCCCGTTATGAGGTAGAAGGTGCCATAAAAAAAATGATTGCCAATGCTTCAAAACAAAGGGAATCTCAAAACGTGGACATTAAAAACTTTCAAGACAAGGATGCAAACACATTATTTTCTGATGAGAATGTTTCATGGTGTAAATGCCTTTCCGAGAGAATCCAGAACTATTTGGATCAAAACTATTATCCAGGAGTAGGTAGGCTGTTCTTGGATACTATGCTACTGACAACAGAAGGCTTAAGTCTTTCGGAGGCTGCGGCCAAACAAAATGTAATGCCAGAATTTATAAGAGGAATGAAGCGCAAGGTCATATTACACTTTAAGAATTGCAAACGACTTGCAGCATGACCGTTGTAAGATTCAGGAATTCATATCAAACGAATTGCCCCCAAAAGTCCTTGTCAAACTTTTGGGGGCAATTCGTTTCCGTACAGATTCGCTATCCGCGCTCTATCCAAGCGAGGATGTCACCTTTGCGGACCTTGGCGCCCTGCTTGGCGCTGACCTCTACCAGTTTGCCGCCGAGGGCAGCGGGGATGGGAACGATTTCGCCCCACTTCTCAACGAGATAGCAGAAGGTCTGGCCTTCCTCGTACTTCTGGCCGATGAACGGCTCGATGCACGGAGCACACTCGCCGTCGCCATTGAACTCGTAGAAAATCTGTCCGGCAGAGGGACAGACGAGGGCGTCAGCCTTGGCATGCTTGAAGGCAGCCAACTCTTCGGGACTTATCTTCGAGCCACCCAACTTGGCGTCCTTGGCCTTCTGGATGTCGGCCAGCAACTGTTTCTTGGCTTGGCCGCTCTTGAACGGACGGTACTGCTCAGGGTGCATGGCCAACTCGAACAGTTCCTCATTGTCCTGACCGTAATCCCAGCCGTTCTCGTCCATTTCCTTCTTGAAGCCTTCAAGGGCGTTGGGCAGCAGCGTGTGCGGGTCAACGTCGGTGAACTCGCGGCCCTGCGTCTTGGCCAGTTCGATGAGTTCGGGAGCGATGGTGCCTGGCACCTTGCCGCTCTTGCCGAGAATCATGCCCCAGATGGCATCGTCCATCATCACATAACGACCCTTGCCCTGCTCCATCGTGAGGAGGTTCATCAGGGCGATGTTCTTCGTGTACTGCGAGAACGGCGTAACCAATGGGGGATAGCCGACACGCGGCCAGACGTATTCCACTTCGTTGAACAGTTTCACCAGCATATCGTCCATCGTGAGCGTCGGTTCGCCCTTCTTCTCGCGAAGTTTGTTGATCATCGTCTGGATGGGGCCCAGGTCGGCCATCATCGAGCCCATCATACCGCCAGGCAGACCACTGCCTAAGAGCAGGCTGGACATGTGCTTGTTGGCGGGATTGATAAAGTAGCCCAGCCAGTCGTCGATGAACTCCTGCGTCAGCGTGCGGGCCTGCATATAGGCGTTCATGTTAATGTCCTTCACCTCGAATCCCTCGTTCTTCAGCATCGACTGGACAGAGATGATGTCTGGGTGAAC
This sequence comes from Prevotella sp., assembly GCA_017960525.1. Taxonomy (GTDB): domain Bacteria; phylum Bacteroidota; class Bacteroidia; order Bacteroidales; family Bacteroidaceae; genus Prevotella. The sequence continues at coordinate 43,312 of JAGCZA010000067.1, read as the reverse complement.
CTTGCCCCAAGAGAGCGGCTCGATGGCGGTGTCGATAATGTCGGCGCCGTTGTTGCACACTTCGAGGATGGAGGCCATAGAGAGGCCCGGGCCTGAGTGTCCGTGATACTGTATGATGATGTCGGGGTGCTTCGTCTTGATGCTCTTCGTCAGGGCGCCAAGCATAGCGGGCTGACCGATGCCGGCCATATCCTTCAGACAGATTTCCTCGGCCCCGGCGGCAATCACCTCATCGGCAATGTTCGAGTAGTACTCAACAGTGTGCACAGGCGAGGTGGTGATGCAGAGCGTGGCCTGCGGAATCATGCCAGCGGCCTTTGCCCACTTAATGCTGGGGATGATATTGCGCGTGTCGTTCAGGCCGCAGAAGATGCGGGGGATGTCGACGCCCTGGGCGTGCTTCACCTTGTACATCAATTCGCGCACATCGTCGGGCACGGGGTACATGCGGAGGGCATTGAGGCCACGGTCGAGCATGTGGGTCTGAATGCCCACCTGGTTGAAGGGCTTGCAGAAGGCCCGCACGGCAGCGTTGGGGTTCTCGCCTGCCATCAGGTTCACCTGCTCAAATGCACCGCCGTTGGTCTCCACACGGTCGAAGCAGCCCATATCGATGATAGCGGGGGCAATGCGCTCCAACTGGTCCTTTCGAGGCTGGAATTTTCCGCTCGACTGCCACATATCGCGGTAGACAAGACTAAACTTGATTTTCTTTTTTCCCATAGTTTATAGATTAGGTAATTTGATTGGTATGTGAATAATTATTGCAAAGTTACGACTTTTTGCGCACTCGCGACCACAAATCGCTGTTAAAAGGAGTTAAACGTGTTCATTTTTACAGAAGATTTATGGTGCGGACTTCTTTCTCGTCAGGTACAAGCCCACCAGAACGAGCACAGTTCCAAGGAGGAACCAAGGCGTGATGCGCTCGGAAAGCACCAGCCAGGCTACAATGATGGTGAAGACGGGGTTCAGATAGACATAGTTGGTGGCCGTGACAGCCCCCAGCCGCTTGATGGCCCAGTTCCACACCAGGAAGCACAACATGGAGGCCACACATCCCAGGAAAAGGATGTTTGCCAGGATGTCGGTCTGAAGCAGCAGCGACAACGAGGGCATCTCTGGATAGAAAGCAAAGTAAGGCAACATCGTGACCAGTCCGTAGAAGAACACTTTGCGCGTAATGAACATCGAACTGTAACGTTGGCTGGCGGGAATCATCAGCAGGCTGTAGACAGCCCAGCAGAGGCAGGCGCAGAAGGCCAGTGCATCGCCCAGCGGCGAAAGGTTCAGCACGAAGCGTCCGTTCATCACCACCACCGATACACCCAAGGCGGCCATCAGCGACCCCACGATCTGCACTTTATCCAGCCGCTCCGACTTGTAGGCCAAAGCTATGAGCAGGGCGGCAAAAAGCGGGCAAAGGCAGACGATGAGCGACGTGTTGGTGGTAGTGGTGTAGTTGAGGGCCGTGTTCTCTGTCAGGAAATAGAGCGAACCGCCCGTCACGCCCAGTCCCACCATCGTCAGCTCGTCTTTCCATGTGCGCGACAGCCAGCGGTGGTGCCCTCTGGCCAGCGAGAACAGCAGCATGAGGACGTAGGCGATGATGAAGCGCACGGTGAAAATCTGAGCTGCGGTCAGGCCGCCCAGCAGCAACAGTTTGGTACTCACAAACGTGGAACCCCATATCGCCACCGTGACGATGGCCGCCAGGTGGTAAAGCAATGTGTGGTGTTTCTTCATCGGGCTTCTATATAACTAAGGATACAGACCCCACCCCTGCCCCTCCCCTTGAAGGGAGGGGAGTTGCTGTGCATACACACTACGGTAGCTAATCCCCTCCCTTGTAGAGGAGAGGTTGGGGGTGGGGTCAGTATTGTTATTATCCATATCTGTTTTCGTCTTATTCGAAAAGTTGGCTGCAAAGGTACGATTTTTATTCCGTTCTACACCATAATTATATATATATATTTAGTGCATCAACATCATTTGTTGCTTTTCAAGGCATTTGGAGGCTGAAAATTTGGTTCGTCCAAACTTGTAGTTTGGTTCGTCCAAACTCCTGGTTTGGTTCGTCCAAATTCAAAAGCCGCTTTGAGCCAGCTTTTGGGTGTTGCGGTTAAAAAATGTAATTGCAGGGAAAATATGAGGAAAATGTAGTATTTTTGCAACCCAAACCCAAAAAGAGAGAATATGATACGCAAGTTTTTATTGGCCATTGCCACAGGTGCATGCCTCACAGTCAGTGCAGAGACAGCCGACTCGCTGGCACTTGAAGAAGTAGTAGTAACAGGAACCAGAAACGCCACCGACGTGCGCCATTTGCCGATGACGGTAACGGTCGTCGGACGCGACATGCTGACGGCGGAGCACCAGGCAAGCGTGCTGCCGACGGTAATGCGCGAGGTGCCGGGTCTCTTTGTGACATCGCGTGCGATGATGGGCTACGGCGTGTCGACGGGTGCGGCTGGAGGCATCAACCTGCGCGGCATCACGGGCGGCGCAGGCCAGCTGATGGTGCTCATCGACGGCCATCCACAATATCAGGGCATCTACGGCCACCCCCTCAGCGACAGCTATCAGACGCTGATGGCCGAGCGCGTTGAGGTGTTGCGCGGCCCGGCATCGGTACTCTACGGCTCAAACGCTATGGGCGGCGTGCTGAATATTGTGACCCGCCAAGCCAAACAGGACGGTGTAAAAACCAACATCAACGTGGGCGCTGGCAGTTATGGCACCATCCAGACAGAAGCCTCGAACCAAGTGCGCAGCGGCAAGTTCAGCAGTACCGTTGCCGCACAATATGGCCGCACAGACAATCACCGCCCGCGTATGGGCTTCGAGCAGTACGGCGGCTTCGTGAAACTGGGCTACGACATCAACGACAACTGGAGCACCTCGCTGACTGGCAACCTCACTCATTGGAACGCCTCGAACCCCGGCACCATCGCTCAGCCGAAACTCGAGAACGACCAGTACATCACACGTGGCGAGGTGTCGGCAGCATTGGCAAACGACTACGGATGCACCAGCGGTGCGTTGAGCGTCTACTCAAACTTCGGACGCCATAAGATAAACGACGGCTATAACGTGGGCGGTAACCCCCAGACCGACCTTTTCCGCTCGAAGGATGCCGTGTCGGGCGTGTCAGCCTATCAGAGTGTACAGCTCTTCGAGGGCAACCGCACCACCGTTGGTTTCGACTATCAGCACATCTACGGTCGCGCCTACTATACAAATCGCGAGACGGGTGATGTGGTCACCACTCCTCAGCGTCTCATGCAGAGTGCCCACTCTCATGCCGACGATGTGGCCGGCTATGTGGACCTTCGCCAGAATCTCAACCAATGGCTCACCATTGATGCCGGCCTGCGCTATGACCATCACTCTGTGGCTGGTGGCGAATGGATTCCCCAGGCAGGCGTTGTCGTCCGTCCTATCGAGACTGGCGAGGTGAAGGCAATGGCCGGCAAGGGCTTCCGTCGTGCCAACCCTAAGGAGATGTACCTCTATAAGTCGGCCAATGAAGACCTGAAGCCAGAGCGTCTGTGGAACTACGAGCTGTCGTGGCGTCATCGAATAGAAAAGCTGATTTATGGTGTAAACCTGTTCTACATCAAGGGCGACAATATGATTCAGACTGTTACCATCGACGGTTCGCCAAAGAACATCAACACAGGCGAGATTGAGAACTGGGGCTTCGAGGTGGAAGCCAAATATCTCATCGACCAACATTTCAACGTCAGATACAACGCTTCCTATCTGCACATGAAGAACAAGGTGGTGGCTGCTCCCGTCTTGACCAACTTTGCAGGCATAGACTACCGCCAAGGCAAATGGTCCGCCACCCTCGGCCTTCAGTATATCAAAGACCTCTATACTGCCGTTGGCAATGACGAGACGAAGGAGAACTTCTGGCTGCTCGATGCCAGCGTCAGCTACGCGGCCACCCGCAACCTGAGCCTCTGGGCACGCGGCGAGAACCTCCTGGCACAGAAATACGAAATCAATCTCGGCTATCCTATGCCCCGTGCCACGTTTATGGGCGGCGTGAGCGTCAGCTTCTAAACAGAAAAGACAGAAAAGGGCACATTCGGAGTAGTTAAAAAATGGTAATCGTGCGGCTTTTACATCTGAAATGAGTAATTTTGCACGCTCAAATCGAAAACGAAAATCGTTAAAAAGTAAATTACAAGATGAATATCCAGTTTGAATGTGCCGACAAAATCAATGGCCTGATGACCATCAGCATTGATAAGGCAGACTACCAGGAAGCGGTAGACAAGAGATTGAAAGAGTTTCGCAAGAAAGCCAGCATGCCCGGTTTCCGTCCAGGCATGGTGCCTATGGGCCTCATCAAGAAGCAGTATGGCACAGCCGTGAAAGTGGAAGAGGTGAACCGTCTGCTGAGTGACAAGCTCAACGGCTACATACGCGACAACAAGATACACATGCTGGGCGAGCCTATGCCCAACGAGGAGCGCCAGAAGCCCCAGGACTTGCAGGGCGACGGCCCCCTGGAGTTTGTGTTCGACATCGCTGTGGCTCCCGAGTTCGACGCCACCCTTACTGACAAAGACACCATAGAGTACTACGAAATCAAGGCTGACGACAAGGCCATCGACGAACAGGTGCGCATGATTGCCGCACAGCATGGCGAAATGGTCGAGGCCCAGGAGTGGAGCGGCAACGACACGCTGACAGGCGACCTGCGCCAGTTGGACGCTGATGGCAACACCCTGGAAGACGGCATCACTACCGAGGGCGGCATCATCATGCCCTCGTACATCAAGGGCGAGGACGAGAAGAAGAAGTTCGACGGTGCCAAGCCCGGCGATATCATCGTGTTCAACCCCCGCAAGGCCTATCCTGACAACGATGCCGAACTGGCCGGACTGCTGAAGATGGACAAGGAGAAGGCTAAAGACGTGGACAGCGACTTCAGTTTCCAGGTAACCGCCATCCGCCACTTCGAGCCTGCAGCCGTTGATGCTAAACTCTTCGAGAAGGTGTTTGGCGAAGGTGTCAAGGACGAGGCCGACTTCCGCCAGCGCATTGCCAAGGGTATGGAGCAGCAAATGGCCGCCAACAGCGACTTCAAGTTCCTCACCGATGTGCGCAACTATCTGGAGCCCCGCGTGGGCGATATGCCTGAAGCCCTGCTGCGCCGCATCATGCTGCACAACAACAAGGAGAAGGAGAACGCACAGGAACTGGTGGACAAGAACTTCGCCGAGGCTATCAAGGATCTGAAATGGCAACTCGTCAGAGACCAACTGGCCGTCAAGGCTGGCGTCAAAATTGAGGACGCCGACCTGAAGGCCATCGCCCGTGAGGACGTGCGCCGCCAGTTTGCCAGCTACGGCATGGGCGAAGTGCCCGACGACCTGCTCGACCAGTATGCCGAGAAGCAACTCAAGGAGGAGAACGCCGTGAACAACTATGTGGAGCACGCCGTGAACACGAAACTGATTCCTGCCCTCAAAGAAATGGTGAAACTGAAGAAGAAAAAGGTCACCTTGGACGAGTTCCGCAAACTGATGGAGGCGTAAAATCATAAAAATATCAAGAAAGCGCAAGATTAAGCAAAAAAAATCTTAAAATAGCAAAGGTTATCCACTTTTTTTCGTAACTTTGTATCTACAAAGGAAGCGAAAAGAGTGGATAACTTTTTCCTTTGTGGCAAAACATATCATTAAATCATTGACTATGAACGATTTCAGAAAATACGCCACACAGCACATCGGCCTTAACGGCCTTGTACTCGACGACGTGATGAAGGCACAAGCCCAGTATCTCAACCCCTACATCCTGGAGGAACGCCAGTTGAACGTGACCCAGATGGATGTCTTCAGCCGCCTGATGATGGACCGCATCATCTTCCTTGGCACACAGATTGACGACTATACGGCCAACACGCTGCAGGCCCAGCTGCTCTATTTAGACAGCACAGACCCAGGCAAGGACATCAGCATCTACATCAACTCCCCCGGCGGCAGCGTCTATGCCGGACTGGGCATCTACGACACCATGCAGTTCATCTCCAGCGACGTGGCCACCATCTGCACAGGTATGGCCGCCTCGATGGCCGCCGTGCTGCTTGTGGCCGGCAAGGAGGGCAAGCGCTCGGCGCTGACCCACAGCCGCGTGATGATTCACCAGCCGCTGGGAGGCGTGCAAGGCCAGGCCAGCGACATCGAGATCGAGGCCCGCGAGATACAGAAACTGAAGAAAGAACTCTATACCATCATCGCCCAGCACTCGCACACCGACTACGACAAGGTGTGGGCCGACAGTGACCGCAACTACTGGATGACTGCCGAAGAGGCACGCGAATATGGTATGATAGACCAGGTACTGAAGAAGAAGTGACAAGTGAAGAAGGTATGTAATTTTTGCGGCCGAAGCGACCGCGAAGTGAAACTGCTCATTTCGGGCATCAACGGTTTTATCTGCGAAGAGTGCGCCAAGCAGGCTTACGAAATAGTGCGTGAGTCAGGGCTTGAAGCCAACAAAAAGGGCAGTATGCAGGCAACTGGCACGCACGACTTCGACGGTACGAATGTGCCCAAGCCGACGGAGATAAAAGCCTATCTGGACCAGTACATCATTGGACAGGACGAGGCCAAGCGCTATCTCTCGGTGGCTGTCTACAACCATTACAAGCGACTGGGCCAGCCCGCCAACAAAGACGGTGTGGAAATAGAAAAGAGCAACATCATTATGGTGGGCCCGACAGGTACGGGAAAGACGCTTATGGCCCGCACCATCGCCAAAATGCTCGACGTGCCTTTCACCATCGTCGATGCCACGGTATTCACCGAGGCTGGCTATGTGGGCGAAGACGTGGAGAGCATTCTCACCCGCCTGCTGCAGGTGGCCGACTACAACGTTGAGTCCACACAGCGCGGCATCGTCTTCATTGACGAGATAGACAAGATTGCCCGCAAGAGCGACAACCCCTCCATCACACGCGACGTCAGCGGCGAGGGTGTGCAGCAGGGGCTGCTCAAACTGCTCGAAGGCACATCGGTGAACGTGCCGCCAAAAGGCGGGCGAAAGCACCCCGACCAGGAGTATATTGCCGTAGACACGCGCAACATCCTGTTCATCTGCGGCGGTGCCTTCGACGGCATTGAGCGCAAGATAGCACAGCGGCTCAACACCCACACCGTGGGCTACAACTCGGTGCAGAACGTGCGCAAGATTGACAAGGACGACCTGATGAAATATGTGCAGCCGCAAGACCTCAAGTCGTTTGGACTCATACCTGAAATCATCGGACGCCTGCCTGTGCTCACCTATCTGAACCCACTCGACCGTGCCGCCCTGGAACGCATCCTGCTGGAGCCGAAGAACTCTATCGTGAAGCAGTACCAGAAACTTTTCCAGATGGATGGCATAGAACTTACGTTCACGAAAGAGGCTCTGAACCTCATCGTAGACAAGGCCGTGGAATACAAGTTGGGTGCCCGAGGCCTGCGCTCCATCGTGGAGAGTGTGATGATAGACGCCATGTTTGAAGTGCCATCGAAGAAGATGGACAAGTTTGATGTGACTGCCGACTACGTGAAGGAGCAACTGGGAAAGTCACATCTGGAGTAGATTGAATAACTAAGCATCAATGAAAGGAGCATAATGACAAAGAAAATTAACCTGAACGAAGCCTTGAAACACTATTTTGGCTTCGACACTTTCAAGGGCGACCAGGAGGCTATCATCCGCAGTGTGCTGGATGGCAAGAATACATTTGTACTCATGCCAACAGGCGGCGGCAAGTCACTCTGCTACCAACTGCCGTCGCTGCTGATGGACGGCGTGGCCATCGTCATCTCGCCGCTCATTGCCCTGATGAAGAACCAAGTGGACTTCATCAGCAACCTCAGTGAGCACGAAGGCACAGCCCACTTCCTCAACTCGTCGCTCACCAAGTCGGCCATCGACCAGGTGAAGAATGATATCAAGAGCGGACACACCAAACTGCTCTACGTGGCACCTGAATCGCTCACCAAGGAGGAGAATATCGAGTTCCTGCGCACGGTGAAGATCTCGTTCTATGCCATTGACGAGGCCCACTGCATATCGGAGTGGGGCCACGACTTCCGGCCTGAATACCGGCGCATACGCCCCATCATCAACGAAATAGGCGACGCTCCTGTCATCGCCCTCACGGCCACCGCCACCGACAAGGTGCGCAACGACATCAAGAAGAACCTCTGCATCACCGATGCCGTTGAGTTCAAGTCGTCGTTTAACAGGCCGAACCTTTACTACGAAGTGCGGCCAAAAACCCGTGACATCGACAAGGACATCGTGCGCTTCATCAAGCAGCACCAGGGCAAGAGCGGCATCATCTACTGCCTCTCGCGCAAAAAAGTGGAAGACTTGGCCGAAGTGCTGCGTGCCAACGACATCAAGGCGGCTGCTTACCACGCTGGCCTGGAGTCGGCGAAGCGCTCGGAGACGCAGGACGACTTTATTATGGAGCGCATTGACGTCATCGTGGCCACCATTGCCTTTGGTATGGGCATCGACAAGCCTGACGTGCGATTTGTCATTCACTACGACATACCGAAGAGCCTGGAGGGCTACTACCAGGAGACTGGACGTGCCGGACGCGATGGTGGCGAGGGCATCTGCCTGGCCTTCTACAGTTACAAGGACTTGCAGAAACTCGACAAGTTTATGGAGGGAAAGCCTGTGGCCGAGCAGGACATTGGCCGACAGTTGCTCCAAGAGACCGCAGCCTATGCAGAGACAAGCCTCTGCCGCCGCAAGATGCTCCTCCACTACTTTGGCGAGCAATACGACAAGGACAACTGCCAAAACTGCGACAACTGCCTGCACCCCAGCACAAAGGTTGACGCCAAGAACCAGTTGGTGATTGCCTTGCAGGCCATTCTGGCCATCAAGGAGAATTTCCGCAGCGACTACGTCATCGACTTCATCACGGGTCGCGACACCAATGAGATTGTGGCGCACAAGCATCACGAACTGGAGGAGTTCGGCTCTGGCGAAGACGAGAACCCGAAGATATGGAATCCTGTTATCCGTCAGGCACTTATCACAGGCTACTTAAAGAAAGACGTGGACAACTACGGACTGCTGAAAGTGACGGCGGAGGGCAAGAAGTTTATCAAGAAACCGCAAACATTTATGGTGGCCGAAGACCACGAATTCAACGACGACGATGATATCGGGCCAAGCGAGGGAGGCACCAGCGCACTCGACACCACGCTTTCGTCAATGCTCTACGACCTGAGACGCCAGTGGTCGCGCAAATTAGAGCGTCCGCCATACGTTATTTTCCAAGACGTGTCTATCGACCAAATGGCCACCGAGTTCCCCATCACCCTGGAGGAACTGAAAAACATTCAGGGCGTGGGCGACGGCAAGACACGCCAGCCTTACGCCAAGGCTTTCGTGGAACTCATCAAGAAGTACTGCGAGGAGAACGACATCGAGCGGCAATACGACCTCCGCATCCGCACAAGGGCCAAGGACTCTATGCGGAAACTGAAGATTCTGCAGAACATTGACCGGCGCATCGCCCTCGACGACATAGCCAACGCGCTGGGCATTGACTTCGAGGAACTGCTCGACGAACTGGAGGGCATCGTCATCTACAGCGGCAACAAAATCAACATCGACTATTTCCTCGACGAAATAATGGACCCCGGCGACGTGGCCGACATCTACGAGTTCTTCCGCGAACAGGAGAACGACGACTTAGAGGCTGCCTACGAGGAGTTTGGCAACGACATCTCCGAGAACGAAATCAGGCTCGTGCGCATCAAGTTCATCTCGGAAATGGCCAACTGACAAATCACAATCAATACCAATAACTGCTATGCTCAAATCATTATTGCTTTCTCTGCCATTGGCACTTTTGGCCCCTGGGGCCGCTATGGCAGCCGACGTGAAGCCCGTGTGGCAGAACACCGTTGTAAACCAGCAGAACCGCGAGCCACGGCGGGCACATTTCTTTGCCTTCGAGGACGCTGACAAGGCAAAGGCCGGCGACAAGACAAAGTCCAGCCGCTATCTCTCAATGGAAGGCAAGTGGCGTTTTAACTTCGTGAAAGACCACAACCTGGCCCCGAAGGATTTCTTCTCGCTGAAGTTCGACGACTCAAAGTGGGTGGATTTCCCCGTGCCCGGTCTCTTTGAAATCGAGGGTTACGGCGACAAGACCTACAAGAACGCTGGCTATGCCTGGTGCACCACCTTCGACAACAACCCGCCCTTCATTGGCGAGACCAACAACTACACTGGCTCCTACCGCCGCACATTCGATCTGCCTGCCGACTGGAACGGTCAGGATGTCTATTTCCACGTTGGCTCGGCCACGAGCAACCTCTCGGTTTGGGTGAACGGCAAGTACGTGGGTTACAGCGAAGACTCGAAGGTGGCCGCCGAGTTCAACATCACCAAGTACCTGAAGAAGGGCCAGAACCTCATTGCTATGCAAGTCATGCGCTGGTGCGACGGTTCCTGGCTGGAAGACCAGGACTTCTGGCGCTTCACCGGCATTGCCCGAGAAGTGTACCTCTATGCCCGTCCGAAGGTGCATATCGAGGACTTCCATATTAATGCCGACCTGAAAAACGATTTCAAGGAAGGTGTTCTATCAGGCGAAGTCACGATTGTTGCAGCTAAAGGCAAGACATTTGAAATGCAATTGATAGATTCGCAAGGCAAGCAGGTGGAACAGACTACCACCACGATGCTTAACAACGGCCCGTTCACTTTCAGACTGGAATCTATAGGCACCGTGAAGCCTTGGACGGCTGAAACGCCCAATCTTTATACCCTCTTGATGACATTGAAGCAGGGCAACCAAGTGCTTGAAGTCATTCGTCAGCGCGTAGGTTTCCGCCACATTGAGATCAAGGGAGGCCAGTTGCTCATCAACGGCCAGCCTATATTAATAAAAGGTGCCGACCGCCACGAACTCGACCCCGACGGCGGTTACATCGTATCGGTGGCGCGTATGATTCAGGACATTAAGATTATGAAGCAACTGAACATCAACGCCGTGCGCACCTGCCACTACCCCGACGACCCGCGCTGGTATGACCTTTGCGACGAGTACGGACTCTACGTGACGGCAGAGGCCAACCTCGAAAGCCACGGTATGGGCTACGGTGAACACACGCTGGCCAAGCGTCCTGACTTCGAGCAGATGCACCTGGAGCGCAACGAGGCCAATGTGAAGACCTTCAAGAACCACCCCTCCATCATCGTCTGGTCGCTCGGCAACGAGGCAGGCTTCGGCCCCAACTTCGAGAAATGCTACACGTGGATTAAGGAATACGACAAGACGCGCCCCGTCCAGTACGAGCGTGCCCCCTGGGAGAGTGGCTTCACCGACATCACCTGCCCCATGTATGCTGACTATGGCTGGTGCGAGCGTTACTGCAAAGGCGAAAATCCCCGTCCGCTTATCCAGTGCGAGTATGCCCACGCTATGGGCAACTCTATGGGTGGCTTTAAGGAGTACTGGGAACTCATCCGCAAGTACCCGAAATACCAGGGCGGCTATATCTGGGACTTCGTTGACCAGGGTATGCGCGACAAGAGCCCCATCACAGGCCGTGAAATCTTCACTTACGGTGGCGACTACGGCAAATATCCCGCCAGCGACTACAACTTCAACTGCAACGGCATCATCGCACCCGACCGACGACTCAATCCCCATGCTTACGAGGTGCAATATTACTACCAGAACACATGGATTAGCGACAAGGGGTTCAAGGATGGCAAGTTGGAGGTTTACAACGAATACTTCTTCAAGAACCTTGACGACATGGAACTCCATTGGTTTGTAGGAGGTGCGGGCAACCACGGACACCATCGTGACGGTGTGCCCGCAGGACTGACCTACGGCCACGGCGGCACCATCGACATCAGCGGCATACAGCCGCAGCAGCGCAAGGTCATCACCGACGAGAAACTGCAACAGACCGTCACAAAGGTATTGGGCCACCACGGCGACCAAGAACTGTTCCTTAACTTCTATTTCAAAAGCAAGAACGGAGCGCCTCTTATCGACAAAGGTCAGGTGCTGGCCAAACAGCAATTCCGTCTGAGCGAATACCAGTTCCCAGACTTGTTGAACGTTAAGAGTTCAAAGTTGAACGATGTTAGTTCCAATGCTTCAAAAGTAAAGTCTCTCAACTCGCAACCCTCAACTCTCGACAAAGAGGAGACCAATAGTTACGTAAAACTTTCAGCCAACGGTGTTGATCTATACGTTGGCAAATGGACGGGCTGGATTGACTACATCACCGTCAATGGCAAAGAGATGTTGCAGAACCGCGAGAGCATCGTACCAGAGCTCTGGCGTGCCCCAACCGACAATGACTATGGCGCAGGCCTCCAGCGTCGCTTTGGTACATGGCGCAGTCCGCAGATGAAGTTGGAAGGCGTTACCGTAAGTGACGGTTCCGTCGTTACCGCCACCTTCGACCTCCCTGACCAGAAAGCCAAACTGACTATGACCTACTCCCTTACTGACGAAGGCGAGATAATCATCCGTGAGCAACTCACCACCGACAAGGAGGCCAAGGTCAGCGACCTGTTCCGTTACGGCATGACGTTGCAAATGCCACAAACATTCAGCCAAGTGAAATACTATGGCCGTGGCCCCGTGGAGAACTACATCGACCGTAAAGACTCCGAGTTCATCGGCGTCTACGAGAATTCTGTCTTCAAGGAGTATTTCGACTATGTGCGCCCGCAGGAGAGCGGCAACCATACTGACGTGCGCTGGTTCCAAGTGACCGACAAGGACGGCACTGGACTCTGTTTCTACAGCAATGCGCCGATGGAAGCCTCCGCCCTACCCTACACCCGCGACCAACTTGACGACGGCCCACACAAGGACAAGGCCTGGGGCCGCCACTCTGGCGACCTCATCCCTTCTGGCCGCACCCAAGTACACATCACCCAACGACAGTTCGGCCTCGGATGTGTGAACAGTTGGGGAGCATGGCCCCGTGAGGAGTATCGCCTGCCCTACAAGGACTACGACTTCATATTTGCCATTAAGCCGGTAAAAGCCGAAGAATAGTCTAATTTTATACACATTTTAGCCCCATTTTCCTCTTTTAAGGCTGGAAATGGGGCTAAATCTGCATTTTTATAGATAAAAATTTGGTTGTTTTGGAATTATTCCGTATATTTGCCCACACTAAAACCTATGTTTTAATTAACTTTAAACTTATAAGCGTATGAAAAAGTATTTGATGATTGTTTGCATGATGCTCATCAGCACAGCAATGTTTGCCCAGCAGGGTTCAACTTACGTAGGTGCCATCGTGAACTACGGTTTGCACAAAAACTACAAGAACTTCGGTATTGGTGCTAAAGTCCAGTATGAATTCATTGACAACTTCCGTGCCGAGGCTTCCGGCAACTACTTCTTCAAGAAAGACTATTGCACAATGTGGGATGTGAACCTGAACGCTCACTATCTGATTCCCGTAGCCGACAAACTCACCGTTTATCCTCTGGCAGGTCTTACCCTGCTTGGCTACAAAGTTGAAGTTCTTAACGTTAGCACAAGCGACTCAGACTTCGGTTTCAATGTAGGTGCAGGTATAGAATATCCTATAACCGAGACTATCAAACTGAACTTCGAGGCCAAGTACCAGTATGTGAAAGATTACGACCGTCCCGTCATTTCGGCTGGCATTGCCTTCGCCCTCTAAACATTCAAGTTTAAACATAAACTGGTCAGGAAGCACAGGCTTCCTGGCCTTTTTTGTTCCCCCATTACCAAGTAAACCGCCAAAAGTTTGGCCGTTTAAGAAATATTGCTTACCTTTGCCCCTCGATTTGATTATTAACCAATTATCATATTAAAAATGTTTGAAGGACAGCCAAAAGGACTATTCGCGTTGGCACTGGCCAACACAGGCGAGCGTTTCGGTTATTATACCATGCTTGCCGTTTTCGCATTGTTTTTGAGGGCAAACTATGGACTATCGCCAGCCGTGGCCGGCACAATCTACAGTTCGTTCCTCATGTTCGTCTATTTCTTCCCGCTCTTTGGCGGTATGCTGGCCGACAAGTTCGGTTTCGGCAAGATGGTGACGACGGGTATTATCATCATGTTTGTGGGTTACCTGTTACTGTCAGTACCACTTGGCGGCGACACCACTGCCCTCGCTGTGATGCTGGCAGCCCTGCTGCTTATCGGCTTCGGCACCGGTCTGTTCAAGGGTAACTTGCAGGTGATGGTGGGCGACCTCTACAACGACCCGAAGTATGCCGCCCGCCGCGACTCAGGCTTCTCCATCTTCTATATGGCCATCAATATCGGTGCACTCTTTGCACCCACGGCAGCTATCAAGATCAAGGAGTGGGCAGAGAACTCATTAGGCTACTCGTCAAACGACGCCTACCACTTCTCGTTTGCCGTGGCCTGTGCCTCGCTCATCCTCTCTATCGCCATCTACTACATCTTCCGCAGCACATTCCGCCACACTGAGGGCGGCAAGAAAGCAGCCGGCAAGGCCGCTGCCGCCGCCAATGAGCCAGAACTGACGAAAGAGGAGACAAAGCAGCGCATCGTGGCCCTTTGCCTGGTGTTCGCCGTAGTCATCTTCTTCTGGATGGCCTTCCATCAGAACGGCCTGTCACTCACCTACTTTGCCGACGAGTTTACTGCCCACACCTCCGAGGGGCTTGAGGCTATGGCCTTCGACGTTTGGAACCTGGTGCTCATCATCTTCATCGTCTATGCCGGTTTCTCCTTCTTCCAGAGCAAGACATCGAAAGCACGGGCCATCTCGGCAGCGGTTATTGTTGTGGCACTCGGTCTGCTGGTCTGGAAGTACTACAGCCTGACGGGCGAAGTGAGTTTCACCGCCCCCATCTTCCAGCAGTTCAACCCCTTCTATGTGGTGGCCCTGACGCCTGTGTCGATGGCCATCTTCGGTTCGCTGGCAGCCAAAGGCAAGGAACCGTCACCTCCCCGCAAGATTGCCTACGGTATGATTGTGGCCGCCATCGCCTACGCCCTGATGATGTTTGCCTCATTCGGACTGCCTATGCCGCAGACAGAGCCAGGTCCCGACGGTGAACCAGTGGCTATGCACGTAGCCGACGTGACGCCCAACCTGCTCATCCTCACCTATCTCGTCCTCACTTTCGGCGAGTTGTTGCTGTCGCCTATGGGTATCTCCTTCGTGTCGAAAGTGGCTCCTCCGAAGTACAAGGGTATGATGATGGGCGGCTGGTTCGTGGCCACCGCCATCGGCAACCAACTCGTCGTTGTCGGCGGTCTGCTCTGGGGTGCTGTGCCCCTCTGGGTGTGCTGGAGCGTGTTCCTGGTGATATGCCTCATTGCCGCCGTCTTTATGTTTGCAATGATGAAACGACTGGAAAAGGTTTGCTGATTTGAGTTTCATTCCCTTTCTGGTACTGATAGTACTCATCACGTGTGGCGTTGCCGTCTTCGGCAACGCAACATTGGATGGTGCCAGTCAGGTTTCGCTCCTGGCGGCCTCGGCGGTCAGCGTGGTCATCGGCCATTTCTCAAAACGGCTGACATGGGAGAACCTGGAAACGGAAATCACCAACAAGGTGGCTTCCTGCACGCCGGCCATCATCATCCTTCTGCTCATCGGTGCCATTGGCGGCACGTGGATGGTGTCGGGCATTGTGCCCACGATGATTTACTATGGTATGCAGATTATCAGGCCCGAAGTGTTCTTGGTGAGCAGCAGTCTGCTCTGCGCTTTGGTAAGCCTGATGATTGGCTCGTCGTGGACAACGGTAGCCACCATTGGTGTGGCACTAATGGGCATCGGCAAGGCGCACGGCTTCGACGACGGCTGGATTGCAGGCTCCATCATCACAGGAGCCTATTTCGGCGACAAACTCTCGCCGCTCTCCGACACAACGGTGCTGGCCTCCAGCGTTTCAGGCACGCCGCTGTTCACTCACATCCGCTATATGCTCTACACCACCGTCCCCTCGTTCACCATCTCACTCCTCATTTTCCTGTTCGCCGGCTTTGCCATCAACGTGTCAGGACATGGCAATGTGACCGACTTTATGGATGGCCTACAGCATACATTCGTCATCTCTCCCTGGCTGATGATTGTGCCGCTGCTCACAGGAGTGATGATTGCCCGCCGATGGCCGTCGATGGTGGTGCTCTTCCTCGCCATACTGCTCGCCGCCGTGGTAGGATTGATGGTGCAGCCACAACTGGTGCACAGCATTTCGGGCGATGGCGGACAAGGCTTTCTCGCCTCCTACAAAGGTATGATGCAAGTGTGCTACGGAAGCACCAACATCGAGACCGGCGTGCCCATGCTCAACGATCTGGTGCGCACCAGCGGCATGGGAGGCATGATGCCCACCATCTGGCTCATCATCTGCGCACAGACTTTCGGCGGGACCCTCACGGCGACAGGCCAGTTGCAGGACGTCATGCGCTACATCCTGCGCTTGGTCAAGGGCACAGCCTCGCTCGTGGCTTCCACTGTGGGCACAGCCCTCTTCTGCAATATCGCACTGGCCGACCAATATCTGTCAATCATGCTTAGTAGCCAGATATTCAAGGACACCTACCGTGAGCGCGGGTACGAGTCGCGGCTGCTCAGTCGCAGTTGCGAAGACAGCGCCACCGTCACCTCCGTGCTCGTCCCCTGGAACACCTGCGGCCTTACCCAGAGCACCGTGCTCGGCGTAGCCACACTCACCTATCTGCCCTATTGTTTCTTCAATCTCCTTTCACCCATTACCAGTGTGACCATTGCCGCACTCGGATGGAAAATACGACGCAAATGTTCCTGACACTGCTCCTCCTGCTGCTATTCCCTACGGTTTGCACCGCACAGAGGCTGACGCTTGTCGAAATGAACTGTGAGAACTTCTTCAACACACGCCACGACTCGCTGAAGCAGGACACCGAGTTTTTGCCCGAAGGGTCACGACGATGGACACCTATGCGCTACTGGCGAAAAGTGAGAGACATCGCACAGGCATTATTGGCCTGCGATGACACCCCACCCGACCTCGTGGCACTGACAGAAGTGGAGAACGACAGCGTGATGCGTGACCTATGCCGCCGTTCACCACTCCGCAATGCGGGCTACCATTATCTGATGACAGAGTCGTCCGACGTGCGAGGCATTGACGTGGCCCTGCTCTACCAGCCCACAGCCTTCAGGCCTGTTTGCTACGACTACATCAGCGTAATGCCGCCAAAGAAGAATATGCGTACCACACGCGACATTCTCTACGTCAAAGGCGAAACACTCAGCGGCACCCTTCACGTTTTCGTCGTCCACGCTCCAAGTCGATACGGCGGAGAGAAGGAGTCGCGCCCCTACCGCTTAGCGGTGGCCCACAAATTGGCGGAAGCCATTGCCGCCATCGGCGAGGCGCGCATCGTCGTTGCAGGCGATTTCAACGACTATGCCAACAGCCCCGCCATGCGCTTCCTCAACGATATCGGCCTGCACAACCTTACTGCCGACAAGCGCGGCTCCAACGGAGCCAAAGGAACCTACCGATACAAAGGTGAATGGCGCTCAGTGGACCACGTGCTGGCATCGCCTTCAATGGCCGAAAAACTTGACACTGCCTACATCTTTGCCCCCCTTTTCCTCCTGGAGGACGAGCCGAAATACGGCGGCAAGCGACCACTCCGCACCTACAACGGCTACAGATATACCGGCGGCACCAGCGACCACCTCCCCCTCGTAGTCCGTTTCCACCGTCTTGGTGGTACGATTTCGGATAATCATTAAAAATAACGACCTGTGAGGTTGAATAATCCCCATTTTTAGGTGTCTGTTCAAAAAAAACAGGGCAGAGAGGCCGTCGTTTGGAAGAAAATGACTAACTTTGCACTTGCTATGAGACTATCAGAGCTGAAGACAGGAGAGAAAGGCGTCATCGTAAAGGTGATGGGCCACGGGGGCTTCCGCAAGCGTATCGTGGAAATGGGCTTTATCAAGGGCAAGACCATAGAGGTACTGCTCAACGCACCGCTGCATGACCCCGTGAAGTACAAACTGATGGGCTATGAAGTGAGCCTGCGCCGACAGGAAGCCGCCATGATTGAGGTTGTGAGGCCGCAGGACGTACCTGTAGGGGAAGATGTCATCAAACTGTCTGCCGCCAGCACACCGGCACAGGAGGCCGACGAGGCCAGTTACCGCCACCTCGCCCTTCAACAGCGGCGCACCATCAACGTGGCTCTCATAGGCAACCCCAACTGCGGCAAGACGTCGCTCTTCAACTATGCCAGCGGCGCCCACGGTCATGTGGGCAACTACAGCGGCGTCACAGTCGATGCCAGCGAGGCCCATGCCTCGCTCTTCGGATACGAGTTCCGGCTGGTCGACCTGCCCGGCACCTACTCGCTGTCGTGCTACTCGCCAGAGGAACTTTATGTGCGCCAGCACCTGAAGGAGCAGATGCCCGACGTGGTCATCAACGTGTTGGACGCCAGCAACCTGGAGCGTAATCTCTATCTGACCACCCAACTCGTGGACATGGACCTTCGGATGGTGTGCGCCCTGAACATGTACGACGAATTTGAGCGTCGTGGCGACCACCTGGACATCGATGTGCTGCAGACGCTTTTCGGCGTGCCGATGGTCCCCACGTCGTTCAAGAGCGGTATGGGCGTCAAGGAGTTGTTCCGTGCCGTCATCCAGGTCTACGAGAACGCCAGCCGCCACGCCCGCCACATACACATCAACTACGGACACGAACTGGAGGACGGCATACACCACATACAGCGGCGGCTGAAGGCCAACAAACTCAATGGTCAATGGTCAATGGTCAATGGTCAATGTTCGGCAGAACCAACCGAAGGCGCCCCGGGCATACCGCCGGGACTGAGCACCCGCTATCTGTCCATCAAACTGCTGGAGAACGACACCGAGGTGGAGAAACTGCTCTCCAGTTGTCTGCTGCCTGAGACCTACCAGCAGATATTGTCGTCGCGGCGACATGCCGCCGAGCGTGTGCAGGAAGAGACCAACACCGACTCAGAGACAGCTGTCATGGACGCCAAATACGGCTTCATCAACGGCGCCCTGAAGGAGGCCGGTTTCACCACGGGCACAAGGAAGGACACTTACCGCATGACACACGTTATCGACAGCGTGCTGTCACACAAGTACTTGGGGTTCCCCATCTTTTTCCTCATCCTCTTCGTGATGTTCCAGACCACTTTCTCACTGGGGCAATACCCTATGGACTGGATAGAGGCTGGTGTCAACTGGCTGGGCCAATGGCTGGGCCAGGCATTGGCAGAGGGGCCGCTGCGCTCTATGCTGGTCGACGGCGTGGTGGGCGGCGTGGGGTCCGTCATCGTCTTCCTGCCGCAAATCCTCATTCTCTACTTCTTTATCTCGCTGATGGAGGACTCGGGCTATATGGCACGTGCGGCCTTCATTATGGACCGACTGATGCACAAGATGGGGCTTCACGGTAAGTCCTTCATACCGCTGGTGATGGGCTTTGGCTGCAATGTGCCTGCCGTGATGGCCACACGCACCATAGAGAGCCGACGGTCGCGACTGATTACTATGCTTATCCTGCCGTTTATGTCGTGCTCGGCACGCTTGCCCATCTACATTATGATTGCCGGCACATTCTTCTCCTTGCAATACCGTTCCTGGGTGCTCATCTCGCTCTACGTGGTGGGCATCGCCGTCGCCGTCATCATGAGCAAACTGTTCTCCACGTTCCTCATCAAGGGCGATGACACGCCCTTCGTGATGGAACTGCCGCCCTACCGCTGGCCAACGGCCAAGGCCATTGGACGACACACGTGGGAGAAAGGAAAGGAATACCTGAAAAAAATGGGCGGCGTCATCCTGGTGGCCAGCATCATCGTGTGGGCACTGGGCTACTTCCCCCACAACGACACGCTCACACAGGAGCAGCAACAGGAACAATCGTATATCGGCCGCATGGGCAAGGCCGTAGAGCCGGTATTCGCCCCCCAAGGCTTCAACTGGAAGTTGGACGTGAGCCTGATTACCGGTATGGGAGCCAAGGAGATTGTGGCCTCATCCATCGGCGTACTCTATAGCGGCGACGACTCCTTCGCCGACGACGAGGCGTTCAGCGACGACACGTCAAAGTACACACACTTGCACCAGCAGATGCTGAAGGAGGGCATCACACCACTCACAGCCTACTGCTATCTGCTCTTCGTGCTCCTCTATTTCCCATGCATCGCCACCATCGTGTCTATCAAAAACGAGACAGGCAGTTGGCGCTGGGCCCTCTTTGCCGCCTGCTACACCACGGCCCTGGCCTGGCTCGTCTCAGCCGTCACAAGCCAAGTGGGCCAGCTCTTCTGACATCTACCTGCTGCGTCTCATTTTGCCGGCAAAGGCAAAGACTTACGATAGCCCATGCCTGTAACGTGGCAGATGAGACGGCCATCCTGGGCGGTCACACGCACTTCGACAGAGGGGATTTTAGGGTGGTCGGCAACGGTGACGGCCTCGGCACGCAAATGGTCTCCCTCCTTGGCACTCGACACGAACATACTGCTGTTGCCGATGCCGAAGGTGAGTTGGCCGCTGTGGTTCATCAGGGCGGCGATGGCCAGGTCGGCCAACGTGAACAACGCCCCACCCTGGCACACATTCCCGCCATTCAGATGTTCTGCCGTCACGGTCATCTCCGCCACAGCGTGACGGTCGTCGACCTCAGTCAGACGGCATCCTGCACCAGCCGCAAATCGGTCTGTACGATTGAGTAATTCCTGTATGTTCATTGCTCTCTTGCTTAGTTTGGCTGCAAAATTACTTTATTTTATTCATTTATCGTCACTTTTTCTTCAAAAACAACCCGTTTACGGAAAAAAGTTCGTAACTTTGCAACCGTAATGCACCTTATTGAAGATTAAACACCTAAAACTTCATCGATATGACAATGAAAAGAACGATTGCAGCAGCCTTGACGCTTGCTTTGGCCACGGTGGGAACCTGGGCCGAGAACTATTATGACCTGACGCAGTATTATCTGCAAAACAATGACTTCACCGCCAGCGTGGACTACGCCGCCGACGCCGCAGCCGAAAACGTGAAGAACGGCACACTGAACACGCCTCAGGGATGGACGCTGGAAAGCGGGTCGAAAGCCTCGCTCGCCGTGGTGGCCACCTTCCAATATGGCACGCAGGCCACTTTTGTCAACAAAGCCATCCCTGCAACAGGCCCTGACGGAACTGCCAACGGCGCCTGCCTCACCCTGAGCGCCGCCTTGGGCAACCACGTGACTTTCTACCAGTCGGCCAAGATGCCGGCAGGCAACTATCTGCTGCTGGTGACCTACTACAACTGCAACGACGCCTCGGAGACGGCCACCAGCCAGAACGGCTGGTTCGTAAATGCCAACGACCAGGTGATTTCTGAGACAACCACCTTCGGCTTCGGCGAATGGCGCACCGACACCATCGCCTTCACGCTGACCGACGTCACAAGCGGACGCCTGCAGATAGGCACCAAGTCATCAGGTACTACCGCCAAGAACGCCATGCTGGCCGTGGACAACGTGCGCCTGCTGCGCGACACGCCCTACGGCGAGCAGGACAATCTGGTGCCTGCTCCCACCGTGACGACCGACACGCGCTTCGCACGCGGAGCCACGATGGCTTTCGGTCGCATCAAGAAAGCCACTGGCGAAAGCATCGCCGAGCAAGGATTCTGCTGGGGAGAGACGCCCGAGCCAACCATCTACGACAACGCCACAACCGACTACCTCTCAAACAACGGCAACATCTACGTGATGAAGAACCTGAAGCCCGCCACCATATATTATTTGCGTGCATACGCAAAGAACAGTTACGGAAAGGTGGGCTACGGCGAGGCCATCAAGTTCTCAACACTGCCCAAGGGCAATGTCACCTACTGGTATAACAACGGTGGCGACGACGCTGCCAACAAGCGTGTGAACGCAGCCGCAGCCGAGGCCTGTGACATCTTCAGCAACCTCACGGAGATGGTGAAGAACTTCAGTATTGGCTACAGCGCAGGCACGCCTACCGCCGACTGCTACTATGCCGACGACCCCTGGATGAATATGGGAGCCAACTCGTCCTACCAGCGCACGGGCACCATTATGCACGAGATGCAGCACGGCTTTGGTGTCATTTCCTACTCCACCCAGTGGGCTGGCAACATCCTGCGTGAGGGCAACGGCACTGGCAACTGGCTGGGTGAGCGCGTCTCAGCTTTCCTCGACTTCTGGGACAACACCACTGGCTCGTTCCTGCATGGCGACACGCAGCACATGTGGCCCTACGGCGTCAACGGCGCCAGCGAAGACCACGGAAACATAGCCGACTACTATGCCAACGCCATGATAGGCCAGGCACTGGGCGAGGACGGTCTGGAGCACCGCTCGAACACCTTCGCCGAGCCTTGCTATGTGTTCACCCAGGACGACAACACGAAGTACTATCTGAAGAACGAAGATGAGAACCGTGGCCTCTACGACAGTTACCTCATTCCTACGAATACCGGCACGCTGAAGTGGAGGGCTATGAGTTCCGCCGAGGCCCAGGCCAACGACTCGGCCGCCTGGTACATCACCTTCACCCCAGAGAACCAGTACTACCAGTTCCGAAATGCCGCCACAGGGCAGTACCTGACCTACTCCTCCGGATTCAAGACAATGGCACGCACCTCGTTGACCGCCAACGACAACATCCACATTATGCGCGGACGTGTCAAGGTGGGCAGCGGCAGCGACGCCAAGCGGGGCTATTGGCTCATACACCCCACCGGCAACCTCTCTCCCAACGCCATGCAGGCCAACGCCAACGGCGCCGTGGGCCAAGCCGCTTTCGACCTGAAGAACACGGCCACCAAACAGCGCTGGCTCATTCTCACAGCCGATGAGATGGACAAGGTGGAACAGGCTGCCATCGCCTCCATCAAGCAACAGGTCGCCAACATCCTGGTGGATATCAAGAAACTGGCCCTGGTTCCCCACCAAGAAACAGCCGCTGGCACTGACCAAGCCTTCGCCGACGCTATCGCCGACATTGAACAAAGAGCACAGAACGCCACCGCCATCACCGACGTGACCACCCTGCAGGCCGAGGCCAAACAGGCCGCCTTCCAACTCCTCAGTCACGCTATCGTCACTGACCGCGAACAGCCCTTCAACCTTACCTATATGGTGCAGAACGCTGGTATGGACGCCCTTGACGGATGGACTGGCTCGCCCAGTATAAACTTCTCTTGTGCAGAGTTTTACGAGACATCGTTTAGTTTCTACCAAATCATCGACAACCTGCCTGCAGGCGACTATATGGCACTGGTCCAGGGCTTCCAGCGTCCAGGCAGCGCAGCCGAGGCCTACGCCGACTATGCCGCTGGTGTGGACAATGTGACGGCCAACTTCTATGCTGGCACCACCAACAATTCCATCAAACTGGCGCACATCGGTACTGAAGCCAGAAAGACCAAGATTGGCAAAGGCAACGAAACGGCAGTGGGCAACAACCTCTATGTGCCCAGCACGATGGAGGCTGCCAGCGCCTATTTCGACAAGGGCCTCTACGAGAACACACTCGAAGCCAAAATGGAAGCCGACGGAGGCTCACTTCGCATCGGTCTGCGCAGCACGTCGCAGCCCTCCTACTACTGGACCATCTTCGACAACTTCCGCCTCCACTTCTTCGGCAATCCCAATGCCGACATCACCGCCATCAGCACGCCTGTTGCAAACACCCTCCAAAAGGACACGTACTATGACTTGCAGGGCCGCAAAGTGCAGTCGCCCACAACAGGTCTCTACATTCTCGGAGGAAAGAAAGTGTTTGTCAAATAAAAATAGCGTATTATGCTGGTACTAAAAATATTATTCTGGATTTGCATCTTCCTCGTAGTCTATACATACGTAGGCTATGGGGTAGTGCTTTGGATCATCCTGAAGGTGAAGCGGCTCCTGCTGCATCGTGAGCAGGAACCCATACTACCCCTCAACGAGGAACTGCTGCCAGAGGTGACGTTGATGATATGTGCCTACAACGAGCAGGAGGTTATTCGTGAGAAGATGGAGAACATACGTGCACTAAACTACCCCCAAAGGAAACTCTGCGTGATGTGGGTTACCGACGGCTCCACAGACCAGTCAAACGAACTGCTCGGTGAATACCCTGAGGTGAAGCTGGTGTTCTCGCCCGAAAGACGAGGCAAAGCTGCCGCCATGCAACACGGCTTGCGTGAGAACAAAGCCCCTTACGTGATTTTCACCGATGCCAACACGATGCTGAATAGCGATGCCCTCCGTGAGATTGTGCGCCAGTTTATGAAGGAGAACGTAAGCTGCGTCTCTGGCGAAAAGCGTGTTGCCGCACGCCACAAGGGCCAAACCGCCGCCGAGGGCGAAGGCGTCTACTGGCGCTATGAGAGCATACTGAAGCAGTGGGACAGCGACCTCTACTCAGCTATGGGAGCTGCCGGCGAGTTATTCGCCGTCCGTATGGAGCACTACAGAGAGGCCCCCCAGAACGCTCTGCTCGACGACTTTATGATGTCGATGCTCATCCTGAAGGACGGCCACCGCATTGCCTACACCAGCCGGGCATACGCTATGGAATACGGATCAGCAAATATGAAGGAGGAGTCGAAGCGCAAACGCCGAATTGCCGCCGGCGGCTTGCAGAGCATTTGGTGGCTGCGCTCGCTGATGAACCCCTTCAGCCACACCAAAGTGGCTTTTCAGTTCATTTCCCACCGTGTATTGCGCTGGAGCATCACGCCCCTTGCCTTGTTGCTGCTCATACCACTCAACATCATCCTCGTGGCACTCGACGCAGGCATTATCTATACTGTCATCGGCGTGTTGCAGCTGTTGTTTTATATGGCCACACTGACTGGCTGGCTGCTGGCTCGTTCTGGCCATGAGGTCAAGATACTCAACATCCCCGTGTACTTCCTTTTTATGAACATGAACGTATTCTTAGGCATACGCTACTTGATGACTCATAGCCAAAGCGGAATTTGGGAAAAAGCAGGAAGAGGGTGAACATTTGTAAAAAGTTCTTAATTTTCTTCGCCATTCAAAGAATTATTATTACTTTTGCAACTCATTTAGGTATGTAGACAACTAATGATGGATCAAGAAGAGAAGGAAATATTGTTCCAAAAATATGCTGACGTGAAGCACCGCCTCAATGTTGCCAACGCCCAGCTGGAGCAAGCAAACAAGAAGCTAAAGGAGTATGAGGAAAAGACGGCAAAGGCAGAAAAAGCCAGCCAAATGAAATCCTTGTTCCTGGCTAATATGTCTCACGAAATACGCACTCCTCTAAATGCTATTGAGGGTTTTTCGCGTGTCATGGTTGAAACCGACTCACAGGAAGAGCGGATGAACTATATGGAGATTATTGAGAGCAATAATAGCCGTCTTCTAAGTCTTGTCAATGAGATTCTCGACCTTTCCAGAGTGGAGTCGGGCGAGATTGTCATCAAGAAATCCCCAACAGACTTGAACTATCTGCTGGCCAGCATCAAACAGTTGTTCAAATTCCGCTGTCCAGAAACTGTAGAGTTGATTTTGGAGAAGGGTGAGTCCTCCATTATGATGACTACTGATGAGAACCGCATCACCCAGGTCTTCTCCAACCTCATTTCCAACGCACTTAAACACACGCCTAAGGGCCATATCTGCTATGGCTACCGCCTCATAAATGACAACACCAATATCGAGTTCTATGTATCGGACACAGGTGCAGGCATCGACCCGAACTTCGTAAGTCATATTTTTGATACATACGCCTCGAAAGACGCTGACCAACAGAGGGGCTACGGCTTAGGCCTGGCTCTATGCCGTATCATCGTCGAGAAGATGGGTGGACACATCACCGTAGAGTCGGAACTGGGCAAGGGCTCCACTTTCACCTTCACCTTACCCTTCCAAGGTACCGTAGGAGGCCTGGCCATCAGCAACAGGACCAACACACAGAACATGCGCACCTTGCGTCTTAGCAGCACCCGCGACGCGCAGACTATGAAGACCGTGCTTGTGGCTGAAGATGAAGAGAGCAACTTTGAGCTGGTGCGTATCGTGCTTCAAAAGCGTTACAACCTGCTTCGTGCCAAGAACGGCATCGAAGCTGTGATGATGAATGAAGACGAGAAGCCCGACCTCATTCTGATGGACATTCGTATGCCCGAAATGAACGGTCTCGACGCCACCCGTATCATCAAGGAGGTGAACCACGACACCCCCATCATTGCCCTTAGTGCATACGCCTTCGACGAAAACATCCGTGAGGCGAAAGCAGCCGGTTGTGATGACTTTATGGCCAAGCCCTTCAAGGTGGAGGACCTCATAGAAATCATTCAAAAATACATAGGAAAATAATATGGGAAAGCTGGCCGTCTACAAGTATTTCTCGTTTATGCTGCTGGTCATCACTATGCTGCTGGCCATTTTCACCATTTTCGGACTCTTCGGAGGCCACGCTAACCCAGCGAAAAGCACAGCACTGGCCATGCTCGTTTATGTGCTTCCCTTCCTCATCATCGGAAATGTGGTGACAGCCCTGATATGGCTCATCCGCCGCCGCTGGCATTGGATGGCTATACCTGTCGTAACAATTCTCTGTTCCATTCCGTACATTGGAACCATCTACCAGCTGGGATGGTTTGGCAGTGAGCAGACTTCGCGCAACGGCATCAAGATTGCCTCCTACAACGTGGCTGCTTTCGGAAGGGAGACAACAGGCTTCAAAGCACAGGACATTCTGGCAGAAATGAGGAAACAGAGTGTCGACGTGCTCTGTATGCAGGAATACCTTGATGACAGCGGGGAAAAACGCAACTCCGACAGCTACAAAGACTATTTCCCCTATATGGCAGTAGGTAAAAGCGATATGGTCATCTACAGCCGATATCCCATTGACAACCATAATGTAATACGCTTTGGCGGTAATACCAACAACAGTGCTATGTGGGCCGACATTGATGTTTTCGGCAAGCCAATCAGAATCTTCAATGCACATCTTGAGACAACTGGTTACAACCGAACCCTCCACAAGGCCGCCAAAATGCAATTGGAAGGACAGAACATTGAGAACAATGCCCTGCTGCGCTCCATTTACGGAACCTATATGAGGGGGATGGTGGCCCGCGCCCACCAGGCCGACACCCTGGCTGCCGCCATCAGCGACTCCGACATTTCCGTCATTGTCTGCGGCGACTTCAACGACGTGCCCTATTCATACGTCTACAAAACCGTTTTGGGCGATTTAGTTGATGGTTTCAAGGAGTGCGGCAAAGGTTTTATGTACACGATGAGCGGCAAGAAGCAAGTGCGTATTGACTACATCTTCCACGACGAAAGTCTGAAAGGCGAGACCTACTACCGAAAAGACTTGGCCTACTCCGACCACTATCCTGTCTTTATGAAGGTGTCCTTCTGATTCATTTTCATTCCTTATGGAAGCACCTTGAACCTCACGCGGAAAGAGTGCTCCATTTCATCCCAATTGGTGCCCAGCAACTCGAAGCGGCCTATCTGCGCCGTTGAGCGCACGTGCTTGCCGATGCAAGGACACACGTCGTAGTCGCCTATTCTCACCAGCCTGATAGTATCGCTAGCATTTTCCGGCAGGCGGTCCAGTTCCACACCGTCGGGCAAGTTGTCTTGGGTGACAAACTCAAAAGTGACGGGCAAATCCTCGGCAATCAACTCGTTCATCCTCCGCTCTATCTCTCTTTCCTCTGAGCGGCCCGGTTTCTTGTCCAGGCGGAAACTCATCTTGCTCTTCTTACGCTCCACATGGGCATTAAAACTGCGACCACAGCCAAACAGGCGAATCATGGTCTGGTTCAGGAGATGCTCTGCCGTATGCGCAGGCGGAAACTCATCCTTGTTGTGCTCGTTCAGAATAATGTCGTCCATAAGCAAACCTATATAATTTTCGATTTACGGATTTTCGATTTTCGATTTGTTGTATTTAGATACAAAGGTACGACAATTTTGGGAGTTAAAGGCATAACAAGTCGTTAAAGGGAGTTAAAGGGGATGATTTTTCGCCCAAACTTCATAAAATAATAGTAACTTTGCAACTCCTACGGGCTGGCACGGGGCCTGCCCCTACATAATAACCATAACTAAATGAATAAAAAACTAACCTTCTTTTTGGTCGTTTTCCTGTGCCCTATCCTTTGTATGGCAAACCAGTGGGACGACAATGTCTACAAACAGATTGAACAGAGTATCCAAGCGCCACAAATCAGTGGCAAAGACTATGTCATCACCAAGTTCGGGGCCAGTCCGTCGGCCCCTGCTGCTGACAATCAGAAAGCCATTCAGAAAGCCATCGACCGCTGCTCGAAGAAAGGCGGGGGCCGCGTCATCGTGCCTGCCGGACAGAAGTTTCTCACGGCAGCCATCCAGATGAAGAGCCACGTGAACCTTCACATTGAAGAAGGGGCTGTTCTGGAGTTTGCTTTCGAGCCAGAACTTTATCCCATCGTGGAAACCTCGTGGGAGGGGCTTGAGTGTTTCAATCTTTCACCCTGCATCAATGCCTTTAAGCAGACTGATATTGCCATTACTGGCAAGGGCATCATCGACGGCGGTGGCAGCAACGAGACTTGGTGGCCGTGGTGCGGCAGTGGCCGCTTTGGTGCCAAAGAGGGCGGCATAGCCCAAAACAAAGGTGCCCGCGCCCGACTGCTGAAAGCGGGCGAGGATGGCATTCCTATGTACGACGAGCAGGGGCAGCGCTCACCAGAACGCGTCTTTGGCCCCACTGACGGTCTTCGTCCACAACTGGTGAGTTTCAACAAGTGTGAGCGCATCCTTCTTGAAGACATCACACTGCTGCGCTCCCCCTTCTGGGTCATCCATCCCCTACATTCCACCGACATTACTGTCCGCCGCGTAAAGATGATAAACGACGGCCCCAACGGCGACGGTTGCGACCCTGAGTGCTGCAACCGCGTGCTCATCGAGGACTGCTTCTTCAACACCGGCGACGACTGCATCGCCATCAAGAGCGGGCGCAACCGCGACGGTCGCGAGCGCAATATGCCCTCGCAGAATATCATCATCCGCAACTGCGAGATGAAGAACGGGCACGGCGGCGTGGTCATCGGCTCGGAAATCAGCGGCGGCTGCAAGAACGTCTTCGCCCACGACTGCGTGATGGACTCTCCCGAACTGGAGCGCGTGCTCCGCATCAAGACCAACTCGTGTCGCGGCGGCATCATCGAGAACATCAATATGAAAGATGTCAAGGTGGGTGTCTGCAAGGAGTCGGTGCTGAAAATCAACCTCGACTACGAACACAACGAGATTTGCTGCCGTGGCAATTATCCCACCGTGCGCAACGTCTATATGGAGAACGTCACCAGCCAGAAATCGAAATACGGCGTGCAAATCATCGGTCTGGAGGAAGACACCTATGTCTACGACATCACCGTGCGCAACTGCCGCTTCGACGGTGTGCAGCAGGGCAACTTCCAGAGCGGAAAGGTGCGCAATGTGAACTTCGACCGTCTCTACATCAACGGCGGACTGGCCCTGCAAAAGAAGCCTTATAAGCACTACTCCGAATGGATGACCTATAGCGAGATGAAGCGCGTGCAGGAAAGTTACATGCTCGATTTCGCGACGAAACCCAAGTGGAGTTACGTGATGGGCATCGAACTGGAGGGTATGCTCGACACCTATCTGCGTTACGGCGGGGAGAAAATCAAGGACTACTGCCAGATGTACACTGACACGATGATCAACGCACAGGGCGACATCCGGGGCTATAACATTCTTGACTACAACCTCGACAACATCCGCACAGGCCACTTTGTCACCCGTATGTACCAGCAATGGCCAGAGGCGAAGAACCTCTTGGCAATGAAGACGATGATGAAGCAACTGCAAGACCAGCCACGCACCGTTGCCGACAAAGTCTACTGGCACAAGGCCATCTACGCCTACCAGGTGTGGCTCGACGGCATCTTTATGGGTCTGCCCTACCGCGTGCTCACCGCTCCCATCACGGAAACAGGCAATAAAGGAGCAAAAAGAGCCAAAGCAGCAAAAGGAGGCGATGCTGTCACCAAGATTTACGACGATGCCGTCGACCAGTTGAAGATTACATACCAGCGCACCCTCGACCCAAAGACCGGCCTGAACCGTCACGCCTACGACGAGACACGCGATGCTTTCTGGAGCGACAAGGAGACGGGCCTTTCACAGCACTGTTGGGGCCGCGCCCAAGGCTGGTATTCGATGGCCCTCATCGAGGTGCTCGACGCCCTTCCCGAAAGTTACAGCCGTCGTGCCGAAGTCATCGACCTTTTGCAGAAAGACCTCGACGCCATCCTGAAATGGCAGGACAAGAAAACTGGCGTATGGTATCAGGTAATGGACTCACCTGGTCGTGAAGGCAACTACTTGGAATCCACGTGTTCGGCTATGTTCACATACGTCTTGCTGAAGGCTTACTGCAAGGGCTATGTGGGAACAAAATACCGTGATGCCGGCATCCGTGCCTACCGAGGCATCATCAACAATTTCATCCGCGTAAACGACGACGAGACCATTTCGCTGACAAACTGCTGCTCGGTGGCAGGTCTCGGCCCTGCCGCCACGCCACAGGTCATCGAAGCGATGAAGCGCGTCAATCCTAAAGGCAGCGTGAAGGAGAACCGCCGCCGTGACGGTGGTTACGCCTACTACCTCAGCGAACCCATCCGCGACAACGACGCCAAGGGCCTCGGCCCGTTCATCTGGGCATCATTGGAGATGGAGCAGATGGGCTTCGACACCGACAATGTCATGCAGCCCATCGACCGCCAGGCTGTCGTTTCGCGCAACAACCCCGTCATCACCGAGGCCGACCCGCTAGCCTCGCTCACCGTGGGCAACGGCCACTTTGCCACTACGGTCGACGTCACGGGCCTGCAGTCATACCCTTTTGAGTATAGGGGCGGTGTTCCCCTGACAGCCATGTCCGACTGGGGATGGCATAAGTTCAAAAACACCGATGGCCTGACGCCCGAGGACTCCTACAAGACGATGGACTTAGGGCACGGACACTCCGAAGTCTACGCCGTGGAGTATAAAGCCTCCAAGAGCGATGCCGCCCGCAATGTCGCCGCCACAGAGTATTTCCGCGTGAACCCCCACCGTCTGAACCTCGGTGTTATTGGGCTAACAATGACGAAAGAGGTTGCAGAATCCAATGCCCCCCATGATGCCAAGTCTATTCTTTCCTCTGAAATCACAAATATATCTACCCATCTCTCTGAACTCACCGATATTCGTCAGGAACTGAAACTCTACGACGGTGTCATTGAGTCATCGTTCAAAGCCAATGATCAGCCTGTGGAAGTAACCACCGCCGCCCTTCAGGACCGCGATGCTGTCATCTACCGCATCAAGTCGCCGTTGCTGAAGGATGGTTGTGCCAGCGTCAGCATCCGCTTCCCTTACCCTACTGGCAAGCACGCCGACGATGCCGCCGACTTCACCCACCCGGAACAACATACCTCGCGCATTATTGATTCTGACAAGAACTATGCTATCATTGAGCATACAATTGACGGAGAGTCTGCAATTAACGGAACAGACTATTTGCTGACCCTTAGTTGGGAGGGCGATGCCGTTTTGCGCGAGGTCGGCCAGCATTATTTCTGTCTATCCACCTGCGGCGACGTGTTGTCTTTTCAGGCTGAGTACCAACAATTTCCACGGGGAGAAGACCCTGTTGCCGTTCCCGACGCATTCTATTTTGACCAGAGCCTCAAGGGCGTCATCCGTGCCTGGAACCGCTGGTGGAACGAAGGTGCCATCGTCGACTTCGGCCAGTGCACCGACCCGCGTGCCAAGGAACTGGAGCGGCGCGTGGTGCTCTCACAATACTTGACGCAAGTGAACTGTGCCAACAGTTTACCACCACAGGAGACTGGCCTGACATACAACTCCTGGTTCGGCCGCCCACACTTGGAGATGGCCTGGTGGCATCTTGTTGACTTTGCCCTCTGGAACCGTCCGAAGACTCTCGCCACCGTCATGAACTGGTACAACGACGTTGCCTACCCCGAAGCCAAGAAGATTGCCCAGCGGCAGGGCTTCAAGGGCGTGCGATGGATGAAGATGACCGACCTCTGGGCTGGCGAAGCTCCATCGAATACAGGCTCATTCCTCGTCTGGCAACAGCCACATTATATTTATATGGCCGAAGAACTCTACCGTGCCAACCCCACCGCTGAAACCCTGAAGAAATACGGGGAACAGGTGGAGGCAACTGCAGAGTTTATGGCAGACTTCGTGAACTTCGACAAGAAGACGAAACGTTACTTCCTGCAAGGCGAGACGGCCATGCAGGAGTCGATGTCGAAGGACTTTTCCTATAACCACCCATTTGAACTGGCCTACTGGCAGTACGGCCTGAATGTCGCACAGCAATGGCGGGAGCGTATGGGCAAGGAGCGCAACAAACTGTGGGATGCCATCATCACCAACCTCTCCCCCCTGCCCCAGACCAAGGACGGCATCTACACCGCCGGCCAGCCCAAAGGCAAGACCGACGGGCTGAAGAGTTTCGACCCGTTTGATGCTGTCGCCAGCGGTGCCAAGCCCGTCGTCTCCACCGAGACCTTTGAAGAGAAATGCCGCAACGACCATCCCGCTGTGCTCGGCCCCTTCGGTCTTCTCCCCACCAGTTCCGTAAGTTGCGATACTATCGCAGCACACAAGACCCTCGACTGGGTGATGCAAAATTGGAACTGGCCCACCACCTGGGGCTGGGACTACGGTATGACGGCCATGGCCGCCGCCCGCCTCGGACAGCCTGAGACCGCCCTTCAGGCCCTGCTCATCGACACACAGAAGAACACCTATCTGAAAAACGGCCACAACTTCCAGACCGCCGACCGCCTGCGCATCTACCTGCCTGGCAATGGTGCCCTGCTCACTGCCATCGCTATGATGTGCGCCGGATGGGACGGCTGCCCCGTACCCAGCAACCCCGGCTTTCCCCAGAATGGCCAGTGGAACGTGAGATGGGAAGGCCTACAGCGGATGCAATAAAAACCCATACAGACCAAGGCGAAAATTTGGACGAACCAAACTAAGAGTTTGGACGGAGCAAACTCACACTTTGGACGGACCAAACTACAAGTTTGGACGAACCAAAAATTGAGACAACAAAAAACAAATATAACACTTTAACAAAACTAAAACCAACTAACAAGAATGAAACGCTATCTTACAAGTCTATTCTTTATTTTTTCTGCATTATTCATTAGCAGTATTACTGCTCAGACCCCCGCCTTCCCAGGCGCCGAAGGTCACGGACGCTATGCCAACGGCGGACGCGGCGGCGTAGTTCGCCACGTCACCAACCTCAACGACAGCGGCACAGGCTCGTTCCGCTCTGCCGTCAGCGGCTCTACCAAGAAAATTGTCGTCTTCGACGTGGGCGGTGTCATTGCCTTGAAGAGCAATGTCAGCATCGGGGCCAATACCACCATTATGGGTCAGACGGCACCCGCTCCGGGCATCACCCTGCGCTACTACACCGTGAATCCCAACGGCAACAACATCATCATCCGTTTCGTCCGCTTCCGCCGAGGACAGGAGAAAGACATAAACGACGGTGCCGACGCCTCCACGGCACGCCATTTCACCAACCTGATGCTCGACCACTGCTCGCTGTCGTGGAGCATCGACGAGGTGGCATCGTTCTACGACAACAACAACTTCACGATGCAATGGTGCACCATCGGCGAAAGCCTCTGTAACGCCGGACACGGAAAGGGTGCTCACGGCTACGGAGGCATCTGGGGCGGCAAACTGGCCTCCTTCCACCACAACCTCATCTGCCACGTGAACAACCGCTCACCCCGTTTCAACGGCGCACGCTACAACTGGACGGGCTACACCGCAAACTCGCTCTACACCCAGTATCAATGGGAAAACGCCGTGCAGGCCGAAAACGTTGACTTCCGTAACTGCGTGGTCTACAACTGCGGCAACGGCTGCTACGGCGGTCCTGGTGGTGGCAAAATCAATATGGTGGGCAATTACTACAAGAGCGGCCCCGCCGGCAGCACCACCCGACTCACCCAGGTCACCGTAGGCGCCAGTGGCAACGCTGAGGGCTACCCCATCTACTGGGATATGACCAGCCGATACTTCGTCGACGGAAACACCATCGACAACAAGGCTGCCGGATGGGAGACCTTCGCCTACGACGACGGCACCATCAGCCGCAACGGCAAGCGCTGGTCGAAAGACCCCAACCACTACAACGGCGCCAACGAGGAGTATATCACCGTGAGCGGAACCGACTACATCTGTATGCAACTCGACGAACCGGCTCCCATCGGCGACGTGACCACACACGAGGCCGCCACCGCCTTCCAGAAAGTGACGAACTATGCAGGCGCCTCACTCTGCCGCGACAACGTGGACGAGCGCTATATGGAAGAGGCCAAAAAGGGAACAGCCACCTACAAAGGCTCCGTCACAGGCAAGCCCGGACGCATCGACCTCGTCAGCGACGTACAAGGCTATACCGAGGCCAACTTCGGCACAGGCAGCCGCCCATCCAACTTCGACACCGATAAGGACGGTATACCCGACGAATGGGAAACAGCCAACGGCCTGAACCCCAGCAATGCCAACGACGCCACGCTCTACACGCTCGACCCACAGCAATACTACACCAACATCGAGGTCTATTGCAATTCCCTCGTACAAGACATTATGCTCGACGGCAACGCCAACGCCATCGAGGAGCAGGCCGTGAAAGAATATTATCCCGCATACAAGACCGAAGACGGAACCCCAGTTGAAGCCATCAACCCTACGATAAAGCCAGATGACCCTAACGACGACCCTTCAGACGGTACCTCGGCTACAGGCACCATCACCTGGACACTCAACGCCTTGACCGCCACCCAGGGGGAGGTCAGTAGCGAGTTGTCACCATACCTCAGCGCCTCGGAAGTGACGGTCGGCTCCAACCTCACAATGGACAAAGCGCGCCGAGACCTGATGGTCGACTTCAAGGCCGTACAAAAAGAAGGCGGCCCAGCGGCCACCAACGCCCTCACTTTCACCATCACAACGCAAGAGGGATGCCAGTTCCAGCCCACCAAAGTGGCCTTCTATACTGAACGGGCAGGCACCGACTCTGGCTACGAGAGCGTCACCTGGCAGGGAGCGACGCCAACAGCCATAGAGGCGAACCTACAGCCTGAGCGCAACAACTACACCCAGTATGAAAAAGTCCTCACCGACATAGATCCCAACTCTGGCACCAGTACGCTTCTCATTAACATCTACGGACTCAACGCAGGGAAAGCAATTGCCGTTGGCAACGTCGTCATCACCGGCAAAGTGATATATCCCAGCACAGGAGGACTCAAAGGCGATGTCAATGACGACAAAACCGTCGACGTAGCCGACATCTCCGCCATCCTCACCGAAATGGCCGGCGACAAAGACCAGAAAGCAGACGTGAACGAAGACGGCATAGTCGACGTAGCCGACATTTCCACCGTCCTCACCATCATGGCAGGAAACAAGCAATAAACTAAATAACAGGCATCTGTTGCTTGAATGAAATCAGGGCGAAAACATATATAAAGACTTTTCATAGTAGCTTATCATTTTTTTTGTGGAGTAAAAAAAAAAATTGTAACTTTGCAGCCAGAATGACGGCTAAACCGCTATTATAACAGAGTTCAAATTGATTGTCTATGAAGAAAATCGCTTGTAATATATTGATGACGCTCCTGTTGCTGGCAACAGGTGCCACCCGTGTTTGCGCTGAAGAGCAGCTGCCGACCAAGCTCCAGAAGCTCACCGAAGAGACCTACCGTCATTATAGTTCCCGTGAGACAGACCAGTTTTTTGAGGCTGTGCAGAAACTCAAAGATGCCACTGAGTTCTCCGAATACCAGGAGACCTATTACCGGGCGTGCAGCTATGAAGCCATCTATACGTTTGAGTTTGTCGACCGTAAGAAGGGCGTAGGGTTATCACACGCCATCTACCATCACGCCAAGGAATACAACAGCAACGTTGGCATGTATTTCGCCACCTTCACCCTGGGTTCCATCCGTGAGACATCGGGTAACAACGATATGGCCCAAAAGAGTTTTATGCAGGCATTGGAGTTGAAAAGCAAATACCTGCCCAACGAGAGTGCGGATCCCTGCTATCTTGGACTCTGCGAGATAGCATTGCGCCAGAAAGACTATAACAAAGTGCAGGAGTATGCCCGAAAAGCACTCGACGAGCCAGGCATTATCCCAATGAACCAAATTACGGCATGGAGCTACAAATGTCTGGTACGCTATAACCTAGGTGACAGTCTTGGTTTCGAGGAAGCCTACAAGGAGCGTGCACAGCTGATAGCAGAGAATGGAGGCCAGGGTGGTTTGTTTGGCGAGCTGATTAATGTCTACCAGGCCAAGAACCGCAAACAGTGGGCACTGGCCTTGAAGCGTACTGACAAGCTGATTCACATGCTCAATAAATGTGCACAGAGAGCCTCTATCTATGAAGACATGGGTGACTTGAAGCAGGCACTCTACTGGCAGAAACGGACCCGCGAGGTGATTGACTCCGTTCAGGCATCAGAAGGCCGGGCACAGATGAGTGAGTTCGATTCAGAACTCTCGCTGACATACGCAGAAAACGACGCGAAGGAGCAAATGCTGGCCAAGGAGCGCACGATGATGATAGCAGGTGGTATCATAGCTGCTGTCGTCATAGCATTTCTCGCCTTCATTGCTATTCGCCGCAAGAAGCACATGAATAACTTGAAGACTGTCCACAACCATTTGAAAGAGGCCTACGACAAGTTAGAGGAGACAACTGCCGCCAAGGAACGGATCGAGAGCGAATTGCGCATTGCCCGCGAGATACAGAAGCGTATGCTGCCCCGTGTGTTCCCCCGTCGCCGCGATGTCGACATCTATGCCATGATGACTCCTGCCAAGGAGGTTGGCGGCGACCTGTACGGCTATGCCTTACTCGACGATATGCTCTACTTCTGCGTGGGCGACGTCAGCGGAAAGGGAGTACCCGCAGCCCTCTTTATGGCCGAGGTGACACGTATGTTCCGCACGCTGGTCGATGGCCGTCTCACCCCCGACACCATTGCCACACGCCTGAACCATGCGCTGGTGGAGGACAACGAACAGGGGATGTTTGTCACCATGTTCATCGGACTCATCCACCTCAAGACGGGTCACATGGAATTCTGCAACGCAGGCCATAACCCTCCACTGCTCAACGGCGAATATATGAAAGTCGAGTCTAACGCACCCATCGGTCTCTGGTCAGAAGTGAAGTTTGAAGGCGAGGAGGTGGACGATATGCATGGCAAGACCCTCTTTGTCTATACCGACGGCATCAATGAGGCCGAGAACATCAACAAAGAGCAGTTTGGCAATGCCCGCCTGAAAGCCTTGTTGCAGAAAGACTGGGGCGATGCCCGCCAAACTTCAGAGACCATCCATAAGGCCGTAGAGGATTTCGTAGGCGATGCCGAACCGAGTGATGACCTCACGAAGATGTGTATCAAGTTGAAATGAAGCAATTACGATAAAGTTTTCGTACATTTGCCACGTATAAAGAACAAAACATTATGGACAACATGAATGAACAACAGAAGAATGGGCTGATTGGACTGGCAAGCGACCATGCCGGCTTTCAACTGAAACAGTTTGTGAAGAAATACCTGGACGAGCGTGGCCTGGCCTACAAGGACTACGGCACCTACACCGAGGACTCGTGCGACTACAGTGACTTCGGCCATGCGCTGGCACGCGGCATCGAGGCTGGCGAGGTGTTCCCCGGCATTGCCATCTGCGGCAGCGGCGAGGGCATCAACATGACGCTGAACAAGCACCAGAGCATCCGCGCCGGCCTGTGCTGGATTCCCGAAATTGCACATCTTATCCGTCAGCACAACAACGCCAATGTGCTGGTGATGCCCGGCCGCTTCATCGACGAGGAGATGGCCCGCAAGATTATGGACGAGTTCTTCGCCACCGAGTTTGAGGGCGGACGCCACCAGAAGCGCATCGACAAAATACCTGTATGACGGAACGACTGGACTTCACTGCCAAGGAGCGGGAGCAGATTCTGGCTCTCTATGCCGAACTGAAGGAGAAAGTGGGTTCCACATTGGAGCCTGGCGACGAGGTGCACATCCGGCAGCACCTGTTGCAGTCGCTGGAGCAGAACCAGGTGCACCGCGACCTCTTCGGCCTCAATCCCATCGTCACCAGCCTTCAGACGGCATTGCTGGTGGTCGACGAGATTGGGCTACGCCGCGATGCGGTAATGGCCATCATGCTGCGCCCGAGCATTGACGCGGGCTACATCAGTATCGACGAGGTGGGCGCGCAGTACGGCCAACAAGTGAGTCGTATCCTGCACGGCCTGCAGCGCATACAGGAGTTGTACAAGAAAAACCCTGCCATCGAGAGCGAAAACTTCCGCAATCTGCTGCTGTCGTTTGCCGAGGATATGCGTGTCATCCTCATTATGATTGCCGACCGTGTGAACTTGATGCGGCAGATTCGTGATGCGATGGCGGAAGGGTTGAAGGTTGAGAGTTTAGGGTTGAGAGATGAGGGTTCAGAGTTGAGAGACATTAGTTCTGCTGATGCAAAAGTAAAGTCGCTTAACGATCAACTCTCAACACTCAACTACGGCAGACGTGTCAGCGAAGAGGCGGCCTATCTCTATGCTCCGCTGGCGCACAAGTTGGGTCTCTACAAACTGAAGTCGGAACTGGAAGACTTGTCGCTGAAGTACCTGGAGCACGACGCCTACTATCTCATCAAGGAAAAACTAAACGCTACCAAATCCGCACGCGACGCCTATATAGAGCGCTTCATCAAGCCTATCAATGAGAAACTTACGGAGGCTGGCCTAAAGTTCCACATGAAGGGCCGCACGAAGTCCATCCACAGCATCTGGCAGAAGATGAAGAAGCAGAAATGCGGCTTCGAGGGCGTCTACGACCTGTTCGCCATCCGCATCATCATCGACTGCCCTGTGGAGAAAGAGAAGCAGTTGTGCTGGCAGACTTTCGCCATCATCACCGACATGTACACATCGAACCCGAAGCGTATGCGCGACTGGCTGTCGATGCCGAAATCAAACGGCTACGAGAGCCTGCATATCACGGTGCTCGGCCCGGAAAAGAAGTGGGTGGAGGTGCAGATACGCACTGAGCGCATGGACGAGGTGGCGGAGCGTGGCGTTGCCGCCCATTGGCGCTACAAGGGCGTGAAGCAGGGCGAGGGCGGAATGGACGAGTGGCTGAACGGCATCCGCCAGATGCTGGAAAACAGCAGCGGAATGGAGGCAATGGACGAGTTCCGCATGGACCTCTACGACGACGAGGTGTATGTGTTCACCCCGAAGGGCGACCTGCTGAAATTCCCGAAGGGGGCCACGGTGCTCGATATGGCCTACCACATCCACTCGAAAGTGGGTTCGGCCTGCACAGGCGCACGCATCAACAACAAGGTGGTGACCTTCCGCCAGGAACTGCACAGCGGCGACCAGGTGGAGATTCTGACCTCGTCGACGCAGTACCCCAAACAGGAGTGGCTCAACATCGTGAAGACCAGCCGCGCCCGTGCGAAAATACGTCTGGCCATCAAGGAGACGCAACAGAAGGATGCACTGCTGGTGAAGGAGATGCTGGAGCGCAAGTTCAAGAACCGCAAGATTGAACTGGAGGAAAGCCAGATGATGCGCGTCATCCGCAAACTGGGCTACAAGGAGAACAGCGACTTCTACCGCGACCTGGCCCACGACACGCTCGACGTGCAGACCGTCATCGACAAGTATGTGGAAATGCAACAGGGCGAGTACAGCGGCGAAGGCCAGACGCGCTCGGCTGAGGAGTTTACGCTCGACAACTCCAAACTCTCGACGCTCAGCCCCCAACTTTCCGACGACGTACTCGTCATCGGGCAGGACCTCAAGGGCCTGGACTACCAGTTGGCACGCTGCTGCAACCCCATCTACGGCGACTCCGTCTTCGGTTTCGTCACCAATGGCGGCGGCATCAAGATTCACCGCACGGACTGTCCCAACGCGCCCGAAATGCGGCGGCGCTTCGGCTACCGTATCGTGAAGGCAAAATGGAGCGGCAAAGGTTCGTCGCAATACCAGATTACGCTGCGCGTCATCGGCAACGACGACCTGGGCATCGTAAATAACCTCACCTCCATCATTTCAAAAGACGAAAAACTGGTGCTGCGCAGCATCAACATCGATGCCAACGACGGCATTTTCCGAGGCAATCTGGTCATTATGATTAACGACAACACGCGCCTCGAATCGCTCATCAAGAAACTCCGCACGGTGAAGGGCGTCAAGCAAGTGGAGCGCATATAGCCCCTACCCTTCCCCCCTGGGGTTCCCTTCCTAAATCAATTCTATCTGGTTGGTCTGCACCCAGCCCTGATTGCCGTCGGGGACGGTGATTTCCTTCCAATCCTGCATCGTGTCGTCGGTCACTTCGACCTTCGTGCCCTCGTGCAGGATAAAGAGGTCGGTACCGTTGGCGGCGGGGGTGCTCTTCACGGGCACAGCCGACTGGATGATGATGGCACCGTGACGGTTGGTGAAGTCGTGCTTCTGCTGCCAGGCGAAGAGATTGGCCAGCAGGAACGCAATGAGCATCAGAGCGGCCCCGAAGAAACCAATCTTGCGCAACCACAAGGGCGAAGAAAAAAGGTAGAGCAGGGCAAGTACGATGGCGAGCGCAAGAGCCAGAAGTGAGGCGTATGCCCAACCGTCGGCACTGAAACTGTTGACAAGGGAACGGTACCAGGTGACGGCGAAGAACTGTGACTGCGGCACAATCCTGTCGACGGTTTTCGAGCGTGCAAGTTGCAAATTGAAACGTATATCAGGGTCGCCAGGCGAAAGCAGGAGTGCCCGCTCGTAGGCGAGTATGGCCTGTGTGATTTCCTCTGTGCGGTAGTAGGCATTGCCCAGATTGTAGTAGACTTCGGCACTCTTCCCCTCCGCAAGCAACTGGTTGTACTGGGCAATGGCCTTCTGGTAATCACCGTTCACATAACTACTGTCGGCCTCGGCCTTGGTTGCAGCCAAAGAAGTGAAAAGTGACAAATGAAAAGTGACAAGTGTCAGTATCAAGTATTTCATCATAGTTTTTCGTTTAGTGAGGTGATTCCTTTCATTGCCTGTTCATAGACTTTGCTCATATTGCCTTTCGGGTCGCCCGGGGCATAGCGCTCGAACTCACACTCGTCGATGGCTTCGATGAACGGTGCGATGGTGGTTTCGTCGATACCACGCTCTTTCAGGCGGTCGGTGATGTTCTCGCGTGAGAGTTGCTCCACAGGGATGTTGAGTTTGTCGCCCACATAGCCCCAGAGGGCGCGCAGGGCCTCATCATAGAACTCGCCGGGCTTGTTGTCGGCCATCAGTTTGGCTGCCTTCTTCAGACGTTTCCGGGCCACCTTGCCTGCACGCTTGGAGGCGTGGCGCACGAGATCGGCGTTTTCGATAGCCCGCTTGCGGAAGATAATAAAGAGCGAGATAAATGTCAGGGCCAACAGAGCCAGTGCCACCCAGTAGGTGGGAGAGGCAAAGAAACTGCCGGCAGAACTCTGCAGCCGCGCATTGCCCAGTTTGATGTGGCGTATGTCGCTGGCCAGGAGTTGGATGTCTTCCTGTTCGGTGAAGTCCTGTATATGGCTCTCTCCGCCCTCGCCCTTGGCCACGCTGAGGTGGAAGGGCTGCGAAGTGAGCGTGCGGTAGGCCTTCTCCTGCGTGTCGTAGTAGATGAACTCGATGGGGGGAATGTCGTATTGCCCCTGATGGCGGGGCACAGCCAGGAACTCGTAGGTCATCGTCCCCTCCACGCCGCTGGTGGTCAGACGCGTCTTGTCGGTCTGGCGGGCGTCGTAGGTGTCGAAGTCCTTGGGGAACTTGACCACGGGCTGCTTGATCAGCTTCAGGTTGCCCGTGCCGCTGACGGTCACCTTGATGGTGAAGGGGTCGTTGGCCTTCAGCTCTTCCTTGTCTATCTCAGCCTTCATCGAGAAGCGTCCCACACCACCAGAGAAACCGTCGGGACGGGCAGGCAGCGGGTCCACCTCAATCTCCACACCGGGGGCCTGTATCTGTTTCTTCACCTCGACATAGCTGGAGCCGCCGTTGAAGAAAGCCTCGAAGGGGTCGATGTTGCGGTTCTGCTGCACCACTATGCCGTTGAAGGTGATTGGCGGCACCTGCAGCTTGCCCGTCATCTGGGGGAACATGACGTACTGGCTCCACGTGACGGTCTTATAGTTGCGTCCGTTGAACTGCTCCACCTTGAAGCTCTTCTCCTGCGGCAATGGGATTTCCTGCGTATGGAAACCCTTCAGATCGGGCATCTTGCCCTCCAACTGCGTCAGACTGACGAGGGTGTAGACTTTGTAGGTAAGCAGCACTGGCTCCTGTTCGACCACGCGCTTCTTCGAGGCACTGACCTTGATGAAGAGGTCGCTGCCGGAGATGGGCGTGCCGGCAGAGCGCGTCTCCGTCTGCGGCTGCTGTGAACGGCTGCGGCCGCCACCGCCACCACCAGAGGGCACACTGCCACTGACAGTGATTTTGACCGAGTTTGACTGCAGTTGGTTGCCCTCCGCATTGACTGTTGCAGGCGGAATGGTGAACGACCCTTCCTTGAGGGCACTGAGAATATAAGTATAGGTGATGGTTGACGATTGCGATGTCTTGCCATTCACAATAGTAAAGCTCGACTGGGTGCTGGTGCTGGGACCCATCAGGACATCGAAGGCGTCTTCGGGAATCTGCCCGACGCGGAAGCCCGACACATCCTGGGTACTGACGGTGTAGGTGAGTCTGAACTGCTGGCCCACGGCGACCTGCTGCGGAGCATTGGCCCGGAAAGACTGCGCCAGACAGATTGAAGATGGAAGATTGAAGACTGAAGATGCAACCCACAGGGCCACAAACATCAATACCCTCCCTAAGTTTCCTAATCTTCTCAAGTTATTCATAGTTCGTCCAATTCGTGAAAATCGTTCTATTGTTAATCACCAGTTTTTCTCATTCTGCCGGCGCTGGCCCTGCTGCTGTTGCTGCATACGCTCCTGCGTCTGCTTCTCCTGCTGCATGGCGGCATTGAGCAACTGTTCGGCATTCTCCTTGCTCATCTTGGGTTCTTGCTGCTTCTGCTGTTGCTCGTGCTGCTTCTGCTGCTCTTGTTTTTGCTGTTGCTGCTTCTGCTGTTCTTTCTTATCGTTCT
>JAGCZA010000066.1 GCA_017960525.1 Prevotella sp. | reverse complement strand
GGTATAGCACGGCTCTCTCCAGAGGAGCGGTCTGCATTCTTCTCGGAATGTGGGAAAAACTGTGTAAATGGCGGCACGCTTTCTGTTTACAAGAAACTCTATGAGGATGCCAAAGGGAATATGGATGCGTTCTTTCAGATGGCTAATGATTTGCCAGGAGTAAAAGGTGAGGTTGTTGAGAAAGGTCGTGTTTATCGACTTATCTTCTTAAAATGCACCTGTGAGTTGTGTAAAAAGGGATTTGTCACTACGCCTTTGCTCTGTGAATGTTCACGCCAAAGTGTGATTTATTCGCTGCACAGTTTGTGGAAAGACAAGCATTTCACCGTAACGCTTTGTCATTCCATCTTGGGTGGTGGGACAGATTGTGAAATGAGAATAGAGGTCAATAGATAAATGAAGCGAATCCCAAATCTCTTGTCAACATCACGAATTGCATTGTGTCTGCCTTTGCTCTTGGTGGATGCAATGACTGTGCTTTTCTGGGTGCTTTATCTGATAGCAGGAATAACTGACATGCTCGACGGTTTCTTGGCAAGGCGATGGGGCGTGGAGAGTAAGTTTGGGGCCAGATTAGATAGCTTGGCAGACTTCGTGTTTGT
Organism: Prevotella sp.; assembly: GCA_017960525.1. Lineage (GTDB taxonomy): Bacteria > Bacteroidota > Bacteroidia > Bacteroidales > Bacteroidaceae > Prevotella. The sequence goes on along the minus strand of JAGCZA010000066.1, from coordinate 3,159 downwards.
CATTGCAGTAGGATATAAGTTGTTTCCGTATCTGAACCTTCCAACAGCGTTGTGGACGATGATAGGGCTTATCGCAATGGTCAAGGTCAGTAATGCTGTCAGTTCGATGGTAAAATTCCTACACACCAAAGCCAACAAATTAACAGGTTTCCTGCTCTTTATCGGCATGATGGCGATTGGACAGTCATACTTCGTCCCGGTTGTATGGGCAATTGCTTGCATCGCCCTCTTCGCAGCCATACAAGAAGGGCATTTTATTCGAAGCAAATAGACCATCCATCACAAAGATGTGCAAATTATCCCAAAAATTTGGCGGACTTTGTAGTTATTTGTACTTTTGCAGCGTCTAACAGATAAAAAACGATGAATATAATGAATATTTGTATGAACAAAGCAATCAAAATCATCAGCCTCTCAATGTTGCTGATTTGCGGAGCAACAGCCTCTGCACAAAACAAGGGATACGACAAGGACAACATGAACCTCGCCGTGAAACCAGGTGACAACTTCGTGGAATATGCCTGTGGCAACTGGCTCAAGGCGCACCCGCTACGCGACGACCAGATGACCAACGGAGCCTTCTTTGACCTTTATGAGCAGAACCAGAATCAGATTCAGGAGATGATTCTGGAGTTCTCAACCAAACCACAGGAGAAGGGTTCATTAGGCTATAAAATAGGTACGCTCTACAACCAGATGATGGACACGCTGAAGCGCAACGAGCAGGGGCTGAAGCCTATTATGCCCTACATCGAGCGGATTCGTGCCATCAAGGACCGCAAGGAATACCAGCGCGTCACCGCCGAGATTGACCGCCGGGGCGAGGCCACAATGATGTTTGCCTGGGGTGCTGGTGCCGACCTCCGCGATGCCGACAACAACATCGTCAGCATCTCGCAGTCAGGACTGGGACTGGGCAATCGCGACTACTACTTCAACGACGACCCGCAGACGCTGGCGGTGCGCGAGGCCTACAAGGCATACGGCAAGCGCTTGTTCGTGGTATTGGGCTATGACGAGGCGACTGCCCAGGAGCGCGTGGAGAAGGTGTATGCCATTGAGAAGCGCATTGCCGAGGCCAGTTACGACAAGGTGAAGTTGCGCGACATCGACGCTAACTACCACAAGATGTCCTACGACGAACTGGTACGCGACTTCCCTGGCATCGACTGGCCAACCGTGTTCTGGGTGACGGGATTCCCCGCTTTCAAACAACTTGTGGTGGAACAGCCCGAACCGCTGCACGAGGTGGAGAAGATTCTGGCCGACACGCCGCTCGACGACCTGAAGGCCTACGCCGAAGTGCGCATCATCTCTGGTGCCGCCTCGTGTCTGACGCAAGACCTGCGCCGCTCCTATTTCACCTTTGTACAGTCACTGACAGGACAGCCTGAGGACGACCCGCTGTGGAAGCAGGCTACGGCCCTGGTCAACGGCATCCTGGGTGAGGCTATCGGCAAGATGTACTGCGAGAAATATTTCCCTGAGACCAGCAAGCAGCGCGTGCTTACGATGGTTCGCAACCTGCAGACAGCACTTGGCCAGCGTATCGACGCCCTCGACTGGATGGACGATGCCACGAAGGCCGAGGCCAAGAAGAAACTGGCCGACTTCCACATCAAGATTGGTTATCCCGACAAGTGGAAGGATTATAGCCAAATGCAAATTGACGACCAACTCTCACTCTATGAGAACCTGGCCAACGTGAGCGAATGGAAATGGATTGACGGCCTGAATCGCAAGGTGAACAAGCCTGTGGACAAGGAGGAGTGGCACATGACGCCCCAGACCATCAACGCCTACTACAACCCCACCACCAACGAGATTTGCTTCCCCGCCGGCATTCTCCAGCCGCCGTTCTTCGACGTTGAGGCCGACGATGCCCAGAACTACGGTGCCATCGGTGGCGTGATTGGCCACGAAATGAGTCACGGCTTCGACGACCAGGGCTGCCAGTTTGACGTCACGGGCAACCAGCGCAACTGGTGGACGGCTGCCGACAAGGCCGCTTTCGACAAGCGCGCCGCACGTCTGGCCGACTATTTCTCAACGATTGAGGTGGTGAACGGCAAGAAGGTGAACGGCAAACTGACGCTCGGCGAGAACATCGGCGACAACGGCGGTCTTCAGATTGCCTTGCAGGCCCTGCACAATACGGGCAACGACCGCGTGATCGACGGCCAGACTGCCGACCAGCGTTTCTTCCTCGGCTGGGCCCGCGTGTGGGCCAGCAACAATCGCGAGCAGTATATGGACATGCTCCTCAATCAGGACGTCCACTCTCCAAACGTGGTGCGCGTAAACGGTGCCCTCCCCCAGATTGACGAGTGGTACGACGCTTTCGGCATCAAGAACGGTAAGTTGTTCATCCCGAAGAAAAAGCGTATCAAGATCTGGTAAATAGAGAATAATGAAACAGGAAATCAATCCCCAAGAGAGTAACCGTGCTGAAGCATTCAGTATGTGGATGTCATCACCTATGCCGATGGTGACATTGGTGAAGACATTTGATGTCACTCGCTTGGTAAAAGTCTGCAAAAAGAGCGGCGTGAAGTTTAACGTACTGTTGTGTTGGTGTATCGCCAAGGCAGCCAGCCAGATAGACGAGTTCTTTCTTTTGCCACAAAACGACAAACTGTTACGCTACGACAAGTTGGCCGTTAATGTTGTCGTGCAGAACGTGAAAGGGGGTATCTGCTTGTGCGACGTACCTTATTCTGACAATATCAGTCAGTTCAATACAGACTACCTGGAATTGACCTGTCGTGCTTCGGAAACTTGCAGGAATACCTCTTTGGAAGACTATATGATCATTGGAACATCTGCGTTGCCCCAGACAGAACTTGACTGCATCGTCAATCAGTTTTTCTGGCCGTTGGAACAATCCGTTCCTTGCTTGGGGCAGGTATCGCAAAGGGCTGTTCAAAACCACATTGCCTATCAGTCTTCAGTTTCACCACGCTCAGATGGATGGTGCTCATACCTGCCGTTTCTTGGACAACTTGCAGGATGAAATCAGACCTATAGCTCATTTTGCAGGCTGAAACAACTCTCAAAGTATGATAAACATTGGCGTTTTCAGAAATCAAGCTACCTTGAGTTGTGAACTATCTTTACTATTGGGTTTTCTAAGGCATAGCTAAAACTCTAAGAATGAAT
>JAGCZA010000065.1 GCA_017960525.1 Prevotella sp. | reverse complement strand
CAGATAACGAGGTCTCCCGGGCCAGCGGTAAATTCCTTTCCGACGGCAGCAAAATTCATCTGACCGCTTCGGCAGAGGATATGACAATGGTGACTATCCTTGTAGGCATCCGGATACTTGCCGTCTTCCTGGGTGTTGAATTTACCTAATGTGCCGAAGGCGCATTGGGATCAATGCCCGGTCCGGCTGTGCGCGTGGTGAATACCATGGCAGTCATCCACCATTTGCCGTCTTCGCGGGTAAAAGTCTGCGTCACAAAGAAGGGGGTGGTCACGATATTGTCTGCTCCGCCCAGCGCAGCGTCCAGTTTGATGGTGCTGTACACCGCCCAGTTGTCCTCGTTAATTTGCTTCACATCCACGCCATACACTTCTGCATGCTTGTAATGGATGAATCCCTGGCCAATAATCATCAGCTCCTGGGCGCAGTCCCAGTAGCCGCCCATATGGACGAACATGGCATTGGGGTGGAAGATTTCTTTTAGGGCATCGGCATCCTTGGCCGCCATCAGATCCCAGATTTGCTGGCTCAGGTCAGCGAAAGGCTGGGCCTCTGCCGAATGGGTCTGGTTGCTGAACATCGGCGGGAACTGATTCTGGGCATTTGCATCTGTGGCGAAAAAAATGGCAGCGAATACGACAGCCGCCGAAAGAACTATGCGTTTCTATTTATCAAGATTGATTACTTCATACTTAGTAGTGCCCAGCCCGGCCTCTTCGGCCCGGTATACGATGCGGGTGCCGTGACGCTGGTTGATGCGCTCCAGAAGAGCCTTGGTGTCATTGTTTTCGTCATTCGGAAGCGTGAACACCTGGTCCAGGCAGAACTTGTCCAGGGCAACGGGATCCAGCGAAGCGGCCATGCCGATATCGGCGATGGTGGGCTTGTGGGGATTGCCGTCACAGTCGCAGTCGATGGAGATGTTGTTCATCACGTTGATATAGACGATTCCGTTCTTTGCTTTGAAGTAATTATGCACGGCCTGGGCGGCGGCGGACATGGACTCGATGAAGGGAGTGTTGTTCTCCGGCGAAGACATCCAGCCCTCGGGCAGGTTCTGCCACATCTGGTGATAGTCTTCCGTCTTTCCAGCCGAATGGATATAGGCCTTGCCGTTCTGGGAGGCCACGCCGATGGAAGCGTTCTTCAGCACGCCGCCGAAGCCGCCCATCGCGTGCCCTTTGAAATGGGCCAGGTTGATCATGAAATCGTAGTTCTGCAGGTGCGAGCCTACGATGTCGTACTTGATCCACTTGTCGTCGGCAACAGGAATCTTGATTTCTCCTTCTTCGTCCATGATGTCCACAGTGGCAATACGGTTGTAGCCGCGTTTCTCGATTTCCTTGCGATGGGAGGCGGTGGAAGAACGGCTCCCTTCATAGGCGGTATTGCATTCCACCAGGGTCCCGTTCACTTTTTTAACGAGCTGGCCAATGAGTTCCGGCCGCAGATGGTTGGATTTCTCCGACTCGCCGGTGGAAATCTTGACGGCAACCTTGCCACTCGCTTCCACGCCCAGGGCTTCATAGAGTTTCACCAGCCCATCAGGGGAAATGTCCTTGGTGAAATAGACCACCGGAGCGCCTTCCGTTACCTCACTTGTTTCGATGGCCGGCGTTGTTTTCTTGCTTGTTCCGCAGGAGGCTGCCACGAGCAAGGGTAGCAGCACGACCGCGGTCAGGTTTATAAGGATGCGTTTCATAATGTGAAGTTATGTTTACAGTTTGTCGTATACCTCGTTAGTCACTGCTTCAAGCCACTCGTTGCTCGCTCCTTCCTGCACATCTTTATGGTACGTCAAATGCTGGAACCAGCTGTCCTTGGCGGCACCGTGCCAGTGCTTCACTTCGGCGGGAATGGCAATGACGGTGCCGGGAGTCATCACCTGCGGCTCCTTGCCCCACTCCTGATACCAGCCGCGGCCTGCGACGCAGATCAAGACCTGCACCTGCTTGTGATGGATATGCCAGTTGTTGCGGCAGCGAGGCTCGAATGTAACGTTTACAACTCCTCCGTCCATAGGGGCCAGGTAGCTGTTGCCGATGAAATACTGCGCATAACCCGTATTGGGCTCACCTTTCGGCCATTTACTACGTAGGGTATAGCCCTCGCTGTCGAGCCAGGCACAGAGTTCATCGACGAGTTCCTGCGCATTGCCCATGTTCACCGCACCCTGCTTGTGGGCCGCCAGCTGTGGAGAAACACCTTCAAGTCCGCTCAGGGCCGCAACTGTCACGATCTCGCGGTCAGCGGCAGAGAGTTGATCGCCGGCAAAGATGTCGCCGAAAAGGTGCGACTTCAGGTAGTAGTCGTCCTGCGGACAGAAAGCGTAGTCAAACGGACGGCCAGATAGTTGTGTCTGGTTATTCACGCCCAATTCGTATGCCTTACGGGCATCGTCCCACTCGGCGGGGCGCGTCCAGGGCTTGCCCTCCAGCCAATTCTGCTGCCGGTTCTCCAGCACCTTGCTCAATACACCCAGCGCATTCAAGCTTCGCGGGAATCCCGTATAAGCATAAAGCTGTGAAAAGGCCTCCTTCAGTTCGTTGATGGTCACGCCGTTGTCCAACGCCTGTCGCACGGCAGGTTCCAGCCGCTCCAGGTCACCCTGTGCCATCAAGCAGGCACATGCCGCCAATCCCTTCTGACGCTCTGACAGCGTCTGTCCGTTCAATGTTGACATTGTCAGTATTGCTATTAAAACTGTTACGATTCTTCTCATAATCTTATCCATAGTTCTCGATAAGATACTTCACAAACTGCGGGTCGCCGAAATTGACGAAGCCGGCGTCCTGTTGGTTGAGAGCGGCGATCTGCGCCATATCGTCGGCATTCAAAGTGAAGTCGAAGATGTCGAAGTTCTGCGCCATGCGTTCCTTGTGGGTGCTCTTGGGGATGGCCACGATGCCACGCTGAGTGAGCCAGCGGAGGGCGACTTGTGCGGCTGTCTTACCATACTTTGCTCCGATGCCAGCCAGTAGTTCGCTCTTTACGATACCTTCAGCACCCTGTCCGCCAAGCGGTCCCCACGCCATCACCTTCGTGCCGAACTCTGCGTGAATCGGCTCTATGCCCGTCTGCTGCGCCAGCGCATTGCACTGCAACTGGTTCACCATCGGCTTCAGCTCCACATAGTGCGCAAAGTCGAAGAAGCGGCCCGACTGGAAGTTGCTCACGCCGATGGCGCGCAACTTGCCCTCACGATAGGCACGTTCCATCGCCCGCCAAGTGCCGAACACGTCGCCGTAGGCCTGATGGATCAGCAGCAGGTCGATGTACTCCGTCTGCAACTTACGCAGGCTCTCCTCGATGCTCTTATAGGCTTTCTCCTCGCCAGCGTTCGAAATCCACACCTTCGTCACGAGGAACAGGTCTTCGCGCTTGATGCCGCTCTTGCGCCAAGCATTGCCCACACCCTCTTCGTTAGCGTAAGCCTGAGCCGTATCGATGAGCCTGTAGCCCACGTTCAGCGCATCCGACACGCAACGTTCACACTCGTCCGGGCTCACCTGAAACACGCCGTAGCCCAGCAACGGCATCTCGACTCCGTTTGATAATTTAATGTATTCCATATTTCTATTATTGTTAATATCCTAAACCTTTCAACCACTTCTCCACCTTGGCCCTGCCGGTGCGGACCTCGTGGCCATAGATGGCAAAGCCGTGCTTGACGTTGGCCTTTGGGAAGGCTTTCTTGACGTCCTGCACAGTGTTGGCAAGGCCGCTGCCTTCGTGCGTAGTGAACGGGATTACCGTTTTTCCGTCGAGGTTGATATCCTTAAACAAGGTGAACATCACTTGCGGATAGGTGCCCCACCAGATGGGACCGCCGATGAAGACGGTGTCGTACTTGGAGAGATCCGGAGCCTCGCCTTCGTAAGGAGGCAGCTCACCTTTGTTGGCTTCTTCCTTGGCCAGGTTGATCAGCGGCGTGTAGGCCATTCCGTCGTATTTGTGGGTGACAATCTCGTACTGGTCAGCACCGGTGATTTCGGAGATGTAGTCGGCCACGATCTTGGTGTTTCCGACCTCGATATTGCCCACACTGTAGTTATCGCCTGCGTGGGAGAAGAAGATGACGATGGAAGAAGCAAGGATAGTCATAATTTTCATGGTGTGTGTTCTGTTTGACACTGCAAAGTTGCAAAGTTTATCCCAATCGTCGGTTTCACTAAAAGCATCAATGTTTTCACAATTTGCACAAATATGCTTTTTGTTGTATCTTTGATGCATGACGAAGATTGACTTCATCTTTTCCACTGACTTCTACGCGATTAACGCGAAAGAGTTGAGCCACACCTGCATGCACCTGCTGTGTACGGCGGGCGAAGGGAGTTTTGTGTTCAACGAAAAGTGTTACCACGTCGGACGGAATGATCTTGTGGTTATTCCTATGCCGGACCGGATGAAGAACCTTGCGGGACACCCGGACCTTCAAGTAGAGTGGTTTGCCGCCGACTATAAGTTCCTGCAGAATCTGCTGCCATCGAACAACTACAGTATCGGAGGCAGTATCTCGCTAAACCACAATCCTGTCATTTCCCTGACGGATGAACAGGCCGCCATCCTGCTGGCAGATTTCCACCGCCTGCGTGACCGCATGGATGACCGCCATCTTCTATTCTATCGTGAACTGATGGGAAGCCTCTGCCTGACGATGATGT
>JAGCZA010000064.1 GCA_017960525.1 Prevotella sp. | reverse complement strand
TCTTTGACCTTCGGTCTTTAGAGTTTCAAAATCGTAAAAAGGAGCCTCAAAATTTACAAAAGTTGAAGAAAATGTTCCTATATGTTTTGTTTTTTGTGATATTTTATTTAAATTTGCAGCCGTAACTACATAACCAAGAACATAATTTAAAACGATCTATAAAATGAAAAAGATTATACATTGGATGCTCTCCGCTGCCATCCGACCATTGGTGCTCACCATGGTCTTTTGCGGCGCCAGCGTGTTCACGGCGTGCTCGTCGAACGAGGACGACCCGACCTCGCAGGGTGACGGCCATGCGAAGAAGGCGCTGCTGGTCATTCTCGACGGCTGGGGAATCGGCGACAAGAGCAAGGGGGACGTGATCTATCAGACGGCGACACCTTATATGGACTATCTGTATGCCAACTATCCGCACTCCGAATTGCAGGCCTCGGGCGAGTACGTGGGGCTGCCCGACGGACAGATGGGCAACTCGGAGACGGGCCACCTGAACATCGGCGCCGGACGCATCGTGTATCAGGACCTGGTGAGGATCAACCGAGCCTGTGCCGACAACTCCATCCTGGAGAACTCGGAGGTGAAGTCGGCTTTCGGCTATGCCAAACAGAGCGGCAAGAGCGTCCACCTGATGGGCCTGACGTCCACTGGCGGCGTTCATTCGTCGTTCGGCCACCTGCTGAAACTCATCGACATCGCCAAGGAGTATGGCATCGGCAACTGCTACCTACACTGCTTCATGGACGGCCGCGACACCGACCCACGGGCGGGCAAGGGCTTCATTGCCGACCTGCAGAAGTACGTTGACGAGGCAGGCGTGGGCGCTATCGCCACGATTATCGGCCGCTACTACGCCATGGACCGCGACAAGCACTGGGACCGCATCAAGTTGGCTTACGACCTGCTGGTAAACGGCAAGGGCCGCAAGGTGACCGACATGGTGGCGGGCGTGCAGTCGTGCTACGACGCTCACACCGAGGAGCACAAGAACACCGACGAGTTCATGGAGCCGCTGGTGAACAGCAACGTGGACGGGCGCATCAAGGAGGGCGACGTGGTCATCTTCTACAACTTCCGCAGCGACCGAGCCAAGGAGTTGACCATCGTGCTCACGCAACAGGACATGTCTGAACAGGGCATGACGACCATCCCCAACCTGCAGTACTACTGCATGACGCCCTACGACGACACCTTCACTGGCGTACACATCCTCTTCCCCAAGGAGAACCTGACGAACACCCTGGGCGAATACATCGCTTCGAAGGGACTCAGTCAGCTGCACATCGCCGAGACGGAGAAGTATGCCCACGTCACCTCGTTCATCAACGGCGGCCGCGAAGAGCCCTTCGAGGGTGAAGACCGCATCCTGGTAGCCTTACCTCAGGTGGCCACCTACGACCTGAAGCCCGAGATGTCGGCCCTCGAAGTGAAGGACCGGCTGGTCGAGGCGCTCAAGACCGGCAAGTACGACTGGATAGTGGTGAACTTCGCCAACAGCGACATGGTGGGCCACACCGGCGTCTATACAGCCATCGAGTCTGCCGTGAAGACCATTGACCAGTGCCTCGGCGAGGTGGTGGAGACGGCCAGGAAGATGGGCTACGAGACCATCATCACCGCCGACCACGGCAACGCCGACCATGCCATCAATGACGACGGTACGCCCAACACGGCACACTCCGTCAACCCCGTCCCCTTCATCTACGTGACAGAGAACAAAAACGCGAAGGTGCAGGGCGGCGCCCTCTCCGACGTGGCTCCCAGCATCCTCCACATCATGGGGCTACAGCAACCCGAGGAGATGACAGGCAAGTGCCTGATTCAAGAATAAGCATTATAGACATTTTTATTTCCAAAAACAAAACAAGATGAGAAAGATGATGCATTGGATGCTCTCCGCTGCCATCCGACCATTGGTGCTCACCATGGTCTTTTGCGGCGCCAGCGTGTTCAACATCGACTTCGGCGACGACGAGGCCACGGGCATCATATCAATTGAAAATGGAAAATTGAAAATTGAAAATGACGCCGATACGTGGTACTCCCTCGACGGCCGCAACGCCGTGGCAGGGATGGTGTCGGTGGGCGTCATGCTCTACGGCATTGCCCATTTTGGATTGGCCGAGGCGTGGCCTGAGCTGGTGCTCAATATGTTCTACATTGCCTGTCTGGTGATGATTTGGATGTACTTCTTCAATTCGCCCCACATCACCACACAGCAGTTTAACTACTGGTGCTCCATCTCGGTGGGCATGACGGTGCTGCTGCGCGACATCCTCTTCGCGCCGCCTCTGGCCTATTATGGTCTTCATCTGGCATGCCTCACCCTCTCTGTGCTGCTGCTCTGCGCACTCACTTTTTTCTACGCGCGCAAGAACTGGAAGAGCTATACCAAGCGCAACCTGTGGCTCATCTGCATCATCGACATGATCATTGCCGCGCTCTACAACCTGGACATCTACCTGGAACCCACCAGCGAGTACACCAACTACATGCTCACGGAGATCTGGATCCGTCCCACCATCACCTACGGCCTCGTGGCGTGCTTCGTGACGGAAGTAGAAACGGCCAGAAAATAGCAAAGATAACTACACATATTATTAATTAAAACTATAACAATTATGAAGAAGAAGTATCTTTGGATGATGGCCGCCATCCTTATCATATGCACCGTAACAATGGTGTTCACTTCATGCACGGACAATGCAGACAACGCAGTAGCAGAGCCCGAGCAACCGCTGAGTGACAAAGAGATGCTGATGACTCTGTATGGTGAGAACAAAAAGATCACCGACGGCAACTACGACAAGTCGCTGGCCGTGAAGTGCATCAACGGCACCTTTGTGGGGAAAAGGTCAGGAGGCATCGTTGCTTACAAGGGAATCCCGTTCGTGGGCCAGCAGCCCGTGGGCGAACTGCGCTGGAAGGCGCCAGTGGACTATGTTGCAGATGAGAGTGTGTACGAGGCTTATTATAATGCGAAAAGTCCCTATCAGAGGGAGGATCTCAGCGAAAAGGCCTCCCTTTACGTTCAGGGCGAGGACTGCCTGTGCCTGAACATCTGGAAGGCTGAAGGCTCGTCTGCCGCCACGAAGCCAGTCATGGTATGGATTCACGGTGGAGCTTTCGAAATGGGTGGAACGGTTGACCCGCTGTATGAGGGCCACAATTTCATACAGGAAAATCCAGAAGTCATTCTTGTTTCCATCGAGTACAGGCTTGGTATTTTCGGTTTCCTCCATCTGTCTCACCTGCCCGATGGTGCTGACTATCCCGATGCGCAGAACTTGGGACTCCTAGACCAGCTGATGGCGCTGAAGTGGGTGCATGAGAACATTGCAGGCTTCGGCGGCAATCCTGACAACGTGACCATCTTCGGCGAATCCGCCGGTGCAGGTAGCGTGACCCTGCTGCCGCTGATGGAAGGCTCCCAACAATATTTCAAGCGCGTCATTGCCCAAAGCGGCGCTCCCGTCTTCACACGTTCTCCTGAACAGGCCATCGCCTGTACGGATGAGATAATGGCGGCGCTCGGCTGCAAGACCGTTTCCGACCTACAGAAAGTTGATATTGACAAGTTTTTGCAGGCAACGGTTGCGGTCGGACTACGCGTATGGGCAGAACGAGACGGACGCATCTTGCCTCTGGACCCATACGAGGCTTACGCTAACGGCGCGGCAAAGGACATCGACCTCTTGCATGGCTGCAACAAGGATGAGATGGGCTATTTCATTTACGGCTTCGGACTGGATTACTGGAATCCATGGGCTGCTGACCGCAAGGCGAAGAAACTGGCACAGTTGACGAACGAGGAGAAGGCTCTGGTCGAGAGTTATTGTCGGGACGTCAAGGACGCTACCGCCGAATATTCTGCCACCAGCCGTCTGTTCGACCAGATAACATTCATCGCGCCGCTTATCCGTCTGTCGGAGAACCAGACCAAGAGCGGCGGCAAGTCGTACACCTATTTTTTCACCCCAGAATCTTCTTTGCCGCTGTTGAGATGCGGACATTCGGTGGAGCTTCCGGTAATATTTAATCATCAGGAAATAACCTTGGAGATGGGGTGGACCTTCGACGCCACCTTCTCAAAGACCATGCGCCGCATGTGGGTACAGTTTGCCAAGACCGGCAACCCGTCGCTCAGCGCCGATCAGTCGCCCGATGGCAAGGCCAAGGAGTGGCCGCTCTACGACCTAGAGAACAAACAGCTGATGATCTTCGACGAGTTCAACATCCACCCCGAGAAGGAATCGCAGCGGAAAATCCTCGACTGGGACCGCACCTATTTCCTGACCAAGTATTATTGCATCTGATAACTTAAAACAATCTGATAATGAATAGAAGACTATTGTTTGCCGTGATGGCCGCCATCCTCGTTTGCGCCACAAGCGTGCTCACTTCATGCTCCGACACCACCGATAACCCTGTTACGGAGAACGATCCGCTTGCTGAGGAAAGGGCGCAGCTGCAAGCCTTGTACGGCGAGAACAGGAAAATTACCGACGGCAATTACGACAAGTCGCTGGCCGTGAAGTGCATCAACGGCACCTTCGTCGGTAGAAAGACCGATAATGTCATCGCCTATAAGGGTATCCCATTCGTGGGCGAACAGCCTGTAGGCGAACATCGCTGGAAAGCTCCGATTGACATTGTTCCCGACGATGGCATATACGAGGCTTATTACAATGCGAAGAGTCCCTGTCAGGTTGACGACGAATGGCAAAGGGCTTCCCTTTATCCGCGAGGCGAAGACTGCCTGTATCTGAATGTATGGAAGGCAGATGACGGAGCCGTAAAAAAGCCGGTCATGGTTTGGATTCACGGAGGGGCTTTTGAGGTAGGCGGCACGGTAGAACCTCGCGAAGAAGGAACCAATTTCGTCAGAGAGAATCCTGACGTCATACTTGTTTACATCGAGTATAGACTGGGCGTCTTCGGCTTCTTCCACCTGTCGCACCTGCCCGACGGAGCCGACTACCCCGATGCTCAGAACCTCGGACTGATGGACCAGATGATGGCGCTGAAGTGGATACACAACAACATTGCGGCATTTGGCGGCGATCCGGATAATGTGACCATCTTCGGTGAGTCTGCAGGCGGAGGTAGCGTATCCCTGCTTCCGCTCATCGAGGGCTCTCACAACTATTTCCAACGAGTGATAGCACAGAGCGGTTCTGTTTGTTTTTCAAGGTCGGAGGCAGAGGCAATTGCTTGCACGAATGAAGTGATGAGCGCATTGGGTTGCAAAACCGTTGCCGACCTTCAGAAGGTCGATATTGAGAAGTTGGTGGAGGCTGCTGATGCGATTACACTGCGAGTATTCCCTGAAAGAGATGGCAAATTCCTGCCCCTGGATGCTTATGAGGCCTACGCCAACGGAGCAGCGAAGGACCTTGACTTCATGCAGGGCTGCAACAAGGACGAAATGAACTATTTCTTGGTCTGTGCAGGAGGTCCGGAGCCCTTTATGGACTTCCTGAATGAACGTCTGACAACGAATCTCACCCGGCTGACGGCAGAAGAGAGAGCGCTGGTGGAGAGCTTCTACAAGGATGTCAAGGGAGAGGCTTACGATCCCCTCTGCCGCCTATACAATCAGATATGGTTTATTGCGCCTGTGTTCCGGCAGGCGGAGAACCAGACCAAGGCCGGCGGCAAGACCTACAACTATTACTTCACGGTTGAGTCATCTGTTCCGCTGATGAAAAGCGGACATGCCGTAGAGCTTTCTACAGTGTTCAATCATCCGGAACAAACCTTTGTAACGGGACGCACATTCGACGCGACCTTCTCGAAGACCCTGCGCCGCATGTGGGTGCAGTTTGCCAAGACGGGCAATCCGTCGCTCAGCGCATCCGAGTCGCCCGACGGCAAGGCCAAGGAGTGGCCACTCTATGACCTGGAGAACAAGCAGCTGATGATCTTCGACGAGTTCAACATCCACCCCGAGAAGGAATCGCAGCGGAATATCCTCGATTGGGACCGCACCTATTTCCTGACCAAGTATTATTGTCTATAACAAACAATCACAATTATGCAAAAGAAGAGTTTCTATTGGATGATGGCCGCCATCCTGTTTTTCGTCTGAGTTTGTTACGACAGCTGCCCTGTTTTGCGACAAATCTGCGTCATAGCAAAGGAAGTCGTCGCAAATCATCCCCGATTAATTACTCACGAGCATCTAATATCTTGCAATATGACAGGTACATGGTGCCTGTCATATCATTGTCGGCTCTCTTTCCCTACTGTCAATCATAACGATCGCCATAGAGATAGCTTTCTATGTGTACTTCAAGTGGATAGTGTAAGATATGATGGAAGTATAACGAGAACCGAGGCTACTGTGCCTCGGCTCTCGGAGTTGATAGTGCTGTTAGAACGTGTAGCCGTTCACGCTGTCCCAGTCGGGGTCGGCGGTCAGGCGGATGGTGCCGTCGGACGAGCCACCGCTGCCGCCGCTACCGAAAAAACTGCCGGTGTAGCGGGTCACCTGGTTGCGGGTGACGGGGACGTTCTCGAAGACCTTCTCCTTGATGATGTTGTCGTCCTGGTCGAGGGCGATGACGGTGAGCTTGGTCAGCACATCGTCATCTGTGTGGGGCAGGGTGAAGATTTCGTAGATGCCGTCGTCGCTGACAGGGCGTATTTCCGTCTGCTTCGAGTTCACGCAGCCG
>JAGCZA010000063.1 GCA_017960525.1 Prevotella sp. | reverse complement strand
TACGTCATATCGTATTAAAGAAACAAAAAAATATATCAGCAATAAGTAATGTATAACAAACTTTTTGTACCTTTGCAGCACTCAGTCGAAATGGTATACTTTTGAATTATTTTTTGGTATACTTTTACGTTATCATTTACAGCATGCCGACGGCCTGCGTAAATCAGGCTGGATAGCACGAGACGCAGCCTACGATGCGGGCAGCCGCCGCATGGTGCCCATCTTCCTCACCACTGCCACCACGGCCATGGGTGTCGTCCCGATGATTATCGAGGCCACCAGCTTCTGGATGCCCGTGGGTGTCTCCATCTGCGCTGGAGGTATCGGCTCTCTCATCATGGTAGTCGTCATGCTGCCCGTTATTTATTGGAAGTTATACGAAAAGAAAAAAGACAAGCAATGAAAAATATAATGATATTCCTCTTTGGCTGGGTATGTTGTGGGCCCATCGCAGCCCAGACCTCCCTCACACTCGACCAGTGCAAGCAACTGGCCCGTGAGAACAATATCGCCCTGCTCTCGGCAAAGAATGACATCCAGCAGGCTGAACAGCAGCAGAAGCAGGCGTTCACCAACTACTTCCCGCAGGTGTCGGCCATGGGGGCCGGACTGACGGCCAACAAGCACTTGGTGCAGATGGACATGAACTTCCCCACAGAGATGTCGGCCATGCTGCCCGCCGGGGCCTCGATGCCTACGAGCATGGGGATGATTAAGAATGGTGTCGTGGGCAACGTGATGGCCATGCAGCCCATCTTTGCCGGAGGACAGATTGTCAACGGCAACCGACTGGCGAAGGTGGGCGTGGAGGCCAGCCGCATCCAACTGGAAGCCTCGGAGGACGAGGTGGAACTGACCGCCGAGCAGTATTTCTGGCAGGTGGTGTCGCTGAAGGAGAAGCTCGTCACGCTGGGCACTATTCACAAGATGCTGGAGCAGTTGGAGAAGGACGTGACCGTCAGCGTCAATGCCGGCGTGACCACCCGCAACGACCTGCTGCAGGTGCAACTGAAGGTGAACGAGATAGAGAGCCAAGTGTTGCAGGTGGAGAACGGCCTTGCCATCAGCAAACAACTGTTAGGACAGTATATCGGAAAGAGCGATGAGTTCGACGTCGCCTGCACAATCGATGTAAATACCATACCGTTGCTGGATGCCCGTCTGAAGCAGGATCATCAGGCTTCCCTCGCTTCCACCACGCAGTATCGTCTTTTAGAAAAGAATGTAGAGGCTAACCGCCTACAGCACAAGATGAAGGTGGGTGAACGCCTGCCGACCGTCAGCGGCGGTGCCGTCTATACCTATAACAATCTGGTGGGCGAAGGACGTGGCGTGGGCATGCTTATAGCCACCGTCAGCGTACCCATCAGCGGCTGGTGGGGCGGCTCGCATGCTATCAAGAAGCAAAAACTGGCCTACGAGCAAGCCCGCGACCAGATGGTCGATGTCAGCCAGAAACTCGTCATCAACATGAACAACTGCTGGGCCAACGTCGAGACCAGCCATAAGCAACTCGCCACCCGCCGCAAGTCGATCATGCAGAGCGAGGAGAACCTACGCCTGAACAACGACTACTACCGTGCCGGCACCACGACCATGAGCGACCTGCTCGACGCACAGAACAGCTATCAGCAGAGCCGCGACAAATATGTCGATGCCTACATTGACTATCAGCAGAATCTGCTGAAGTACTGCCAAGCTACGGGACAGTAAAAAACAAACATAACAACAAAACAAATTTGACAATGAAACAGAAAATGACACTTGAGGAGACTATCCATGCACTCAACATGGCGATGCCTGTCCAGACGGGCGAGACGCCTGTGCCGAAGAACAAACCGGCGTATGCCGATGTTTATTACACGGAAGCAAAAGATGAACGCCAGTCGCTCGACATCTATCTGCCGAAACAGTCGGATGGGCCGTCACCCGTCATCGTATATATTCATGGTGGAGCCTGGACGGTGGGCAGCAAGGCCGATGTGCAACAGAACAGTTACGACGTGCATGTGCTGGCAGACAACCTTCTGAACAGCGGCTTTGCCATTGCCGCTGTCAACTATCGACTGATGCCGCAGTACCGCTACCCAGCCCAGACCGACGATGTAGTGGCTGCAGTCAAGTTCGTCTGCAACCATGCCGCTGAGTATGGGCTGGATGCCAGCCGCATGGCGATCATGGGCGAGAGTGCAGGGGGATTTCTTACAGAGTTTGCGGCAACGACCTTAGGCACAGACTATCTGCGAGCCTGTGTAGCCTTCTATAGTCCGTCGGACCTGGCGACGCTCAGTGAACAGAACGACGTGGAGCATAGCGGTAAGGACGTGAACTTCATGGACATCCTCAGTGCAGCCATGCCTGGTGTGCTGCCCGACGGAGAGAAGATGGAGGAGATGCTGCTGCAAGAGCGCATCGGCACAGAAGCGTTCCGCGAGAAAGCCAAGGCCGTCAGTCCTGCTTACCGCGTGTCAGACAGGACTCCGCCTACGCTGCTGCTCCATGGCACGGGCGACAAGGTGATAGCCTACTCCCAGTCGGTGACTTATCTGGAGCGATTGCAGGCCGCAACCGTTCCCAGCGTACTCATCACTGTGGAGGGCGCCAACCACATGGAGCCGCGCCTGTTCAACTCTTCTGAGTACACGGAAGAGATTATTATTTTCCTGAACACATTCATGAACCCAGCATTATAAGTATAACCCATTAAAACAAGAATTATGGACAACGTATTAACCGCGATTTTCAAAGTGGAGAGCGAGGGTTTCCAGGCTTTCGCCGAGATTCAAGAGGAACTGAAGGGTGAACTCTTCTTTGTGCCTCAGATGGCATTGGTAAAGTACCACTTAGGCTATCTCCGGACACTGGGCAGCTATGAGTCACCCGCATTGGAGAACGGAAAGACTTTCAGCGGAGGACTTTTCGGTAGTCTGCTTGGCATTCTGGGCGGTCCTGTCGGTATGCTGCTCTGTGGCACTACAGGAGCAATGATAGGAATGGCTTCAAGCCGAGCCGACAGCGAAGCAGCATCGTCGCTGCTTGAGATTGTTTGCGACAAGCTCGAGGACAACACCGTGGCCATCGTCGCCCTGACCCGTGAGGAGAACGAGACCTATCTGGACAATATCCTGAAGAAGTTCGATGCCGTTGTCATTCGTCGCAGTGCTATCCTCGTGGCCGAAGAAGTGGCAGAGGCCAGGCGCATGGAGGAGGACATGCAACAGCAGGTCCGTGCCCAACTGCATGCTGAGAAGAAACAGGAGTTAAAGGATAAGATTCAGCAGAAACAAGAGCAAATCAAAGCCGACTTCGAGACTTTCTTGGCTTCGTTTAAGCGGAAGAGATGACGTTTATCCTCACAAACCACTAAAAGGTGACACACTCTGTGCTGTCATCTTTTTATTTTTCCCTGAAACCCGTGGACGAGAAACTTCCGTTAGTCTCTCCTCATATACAGGCGACGATGGTAATCAGCCTGGAGGCGGTGGGCAAGGCGGTAGATAAACACCTTGATGAATTCCGAGTCTGCCGGTAGTAATTAACGGCTGACTGGCTTGTACAGAGTATTACATATGGTATCCACGGCTTTGACTTTGCTGTAGTTCTTCCTTCATGTCTTGAACAATGTAGGAAAGTTGTCCCTTCACTCGTTCGTGTTCATCGCTCTTCAAGAAGGGAAGCGAAGCATTGAGTACAGTGTCTGCTGCTTTCTCCATATCGGGCTGGCTATTCATGTATCGCCTAACATCGCAATCCTGACGATAACTGAAACTGCGATAGCCGGACTGAACATAATTGATAACGGCCTTTACAGCACCTCTCAGCAGTTTAGATAAGGTTGACAGATAATGCCCAAGTCGTTCACGATATTCATAAAACTGTTCGGAAGATTCCGAACAGTTTACTTTGTTTAAGCAACTCTTATACTGACGAACTTGTGCATTTTTTGCACTAGTTATTAATAAAGCAAACCAAAAAGCCAAAGCGGAATCTTCTTTCCGTGACCTATATCGATGCAATCGCTAACAACGTAGCTGTCTTCAATTCCTTTTATCTGTTTGAAACCTTTATTCTTTCCTCCTACTTCGAAAAGCCATCTCCCATCTACAACTAAATCACCTTGGTTTGGCATTGAGAGTCTGTGGCCAACACCCACCTGTGATGCAAAATAAGTCTCACGCATTGTCCCCTCTTCGACATGTGGAGTCAGACAGTACATCAAGTTGGTGTTGTAGAACAGAACCTTTTCGGGCTTCGTCAGCATGTTCATCCCGCTATCAACAGAGTAAAGTCGACGCACCAAGGCAGCCTTATCCATCAGGTCGATAAGCTTTAGAACATTGTTACGCGAAGCTTGTAGCGTGACACAGAGTCCGGAGATATTCAATGTATAAGGCGAACTTTCTGCCAACACTGCCAACAACTGCTTGGCCTTATAGACAGAGTCGTACTCTATATGGCTCACCGATGGAATCTCGCTGGTGACGATGGTTTCTATCACCTGCTGGAGACGGTCTGCAAAGCCGTCACCTTCCTCGCGATAAAAGGGATAATAACCCGTCTCAAGATATTTCTCGAAATGTTGCAGCACCTTAACCTTCGACGTAATCTGCGATGCCTGCATGAAATGGTCGGTCAGTATTGTTTCTAAAGAGAGAACGGGCAACTGAATCACCTGCTCTAACTGCAGGTATTCCCTGAACGACATTCCCTCTAGCGTGTATTGGCGATGACGGCGTGAAAGATCACCCATCAGCGACTCCTCCAACTTCAGCATCGACGAGCCCGTCACTACGACATGTAACTGTGGATAGGAATCATAGATGTTTTTGATTTCCTGCTGCCACCCTTTGTACTTATGTACCTCATCCAGAAACAAGTGAGAACCACCATGCGTATAGTGGTATTCTGCCAAGTCAAGAATTGAATGGCTGGCAAACCAAATATGATCAAGTGATGCATAAAGAGCCTTCTGCTTGTCCTCAAAAGTCCGTAGGATATGCTGAAGGAGCATCGTCGTCTTACCGACACCTTTTGCACCTTTAATCACAATTAACTTATTATCCCAGTTTATCTTTTCATAAAGATATCTGGTAAAACTCAAATTCGTTTCCGCAAGCAGGCGGCCATAAGTCTTATACAATCTATCCATTTCGCACGCTTTTGCGTGCAAAGATACATTTTTTACTTTGAAAAAACAAACTTTTTGCTCATTTTTTACTTTTGAAAGTTAAAAACAAAGCAAAGCCAGATAATATAATAGTGATAAAACACCAGCGAGACAAACAAATAAAATTTGCTTATCTCGCTAATTCTTAACTTGTTAGACCTAAATTAGAGCCTTAATACTCATCCTCGTTGAAAACTTGGTTTCCGACGATTCTATACTGATTTTCAATTAGTTGCATCATAATTAACTATTTTTAGCCAAACAAACCGCGCGGTCTAAGACTATCAAAGGCGATTCGCTGGCGAGTTCGACAAACTTATTATCTATTCTCATTTGCTTCTTTGCGCTGGCAAAGATACTAACTTTTTGGGGAAAAACAACAATTTTCGGCCATAAATCTGCAATTTATATATTATTAGATAGGTAAAAATGAAAAAAATACGAAATTTCCGCGTTCTAATTCACGAGAAATGAGTACCTTTGTCGCTGGATTTCGCATTTGTGCGATACCCAAAGACATTGTGGACAAGAGAAATGGCGTTCGCTATCTCATTCAAAGACCTCGAAATGTAGGAAGTTTCAAGGAATAATAGTCAGAGAATAGATAAGGTGAGCGTTCACGTTATAGCGTGGGCGAAACTTATCTGACTATTTTGGCACTTCCTACAGCCACGAGGGAAAGATATGGGTTGTTCACGCTTTCTTTATGCCCTGCGGTTAAGAAGATTTAACGCCCGACGATGCAGGATTTCCCGCTTCACGGCGTTTATATAGACAGAAACATTAACAACAAAC
>JAGCZA010000062.1 GCA_017960525.1 Prevotella sp. | reverse complement strand
TTACGGCAATTTCAGTAAGACATTACGGCAATTGGGGCATCGCTTTCCGACAAATTGCAGACGAAATGAGTAAAAAATGCAGTACCTTGTTTTAATACCCATCAGAGTAGTTGCACCACGCGGATGCCGGTAAACGACGGATGGCGCGACAGATATTGCTCCAAGGTCATCGGCTCCTCGACCACTTTCTTGTGCAATTGAGAGGCGTTGAGCAGATGCAGGCCGTCTTTGTGCCATACGGCAAAACCCAGGTGGGCGATGTCGAGGCCTGGCTTTGAACAGGTGATGGCGATGATGTCGCCGTCGGCCACGGCTTTGCGGAGTGTGGCGGTATTGCCAATCTGCTGCTTCGGGATATACCTGTACTTGCGCCCCGTAAGGTTCTTCTCCTGACGGGCTATGGTCTTCACCAACTCTGGGTTTGCTTTGAGGGCCTTGTATTGCTGGGGATGCTTGCTCATATAGTCGAGTTTCAAGGTCTGGACAGCCGTATAGGGGGCATCGTCCGTCTGTTTCTCTTCCACATAGCCCATCTGGACATTGTCGGCAATCCAGTCGCTGAAATAGTGGAGGCGGCTCGTGTAGCCGTCGAGTTTCCCTTGCCTATAGCGCAACTGGCAGAGGTAGTGGCAGAAGGAGGCATAGTTGTCGGCCTGGTTCTTGTGGCAAAGGGCTAAGGCTGCCGCGTTCTCCACGAGCGTGGTACAGTCCAGTTGGCGCGTGTTCACCACGAGTTGCTCCTTGTCGTTCACCTCCAGGGTGTGGGCCACGTATTGGAGGCCCAAGAACTGGCGTGCGAAGTAGAGTACATCGGCATCGGCAGGGGCCTCGTTCAGCACTTTTTCTACGAACAGGCTGTCGTTCTGGCTTCTGGCGGGAGTAGCAAATGTTATCAGGAACAGGAGCAGGAGGAAGAGGCAGGAGACCCCATCCCTGCTCCTCCCCTTGTGGGGAGGGGAATTGAAATTCAGTTCATACATATTTCGATAGAGTTTACTTGTTCGCCTAGAGTTTTGTCGGCCTCGCGGGGCAGATAGATGGGAGCGTCGGGCTGTAGGGGCAGGACGCGCAACTCCAGTTCTGTACAGCCAACCGGCAGACGCCACAGGCCGTAGAGGAATGGGCGACCGTAGTAGAAATTGTCGGCCACCAGCCGGCCATCGGCATACAGCCGGGCGCAGTCGCCACGATAGTTGATGGTTAATAATGAAGAGTGGAGGGTATCGGCTGGCAGTTCGATTCGATAGACGGCGGCCTGCTGCCAGTCCTGTTCCGACGGAGCCTCTGCCACCTTGGCCTTGCCTTTCACGATAGTGCGCAGGGGGCCAGCCTCCTTCACTTTTGTAAATTGAAGACTAGAGATTGAAGATTGGGCCATCTTTTCATTCAGGAACAGCCTTTCCGCCTGCTCCTTTGTCACCAGGTAGATGTTGCCGCAGACGGGCTTCTCCGTGCCGCGTGGCTTCACGTTCTTGAGTGTCTTGCCGTTGGCCAAGCTGATGGTGGTGGGTATGCCTGGTATCTGCATCATATAGGTTTTGCCGTCGCGACAGGCCACAAGTTGGGCTGTGGCAAAGCGGATGCCGCCGACATTGACCGGGAAAATGGCCATACAGCCGCTGGGAATGGTGAGACGCGGCAGCTTCACACCACAAGCCTCCAGCTGCACGTCTTTCTTGGCCGACAACTGGCAGAAACGCTCGTAGTTGTTGATGAAGATAAAGCCCGACTGGCCTTTGCTGCGAACAGCCCAACGCAACTGCGTGTCCTCGCCCTTCTTTAAATCCTGTGGCGCAGGAAACGAGGCCTCCATCGGGGCCAGCGTCTCGCCCCAGTCGTGCATAAAGAGGTGAAGGGGGCGCAACATATAGTACTGCGGATAAGCCTGGCCAAACTCGCCGAGAGGGGCCTGGAAGTCGTAGGTCATCACGGGCAGGTCGTTGTTGGCCGTTCCTGGCGACGTCTGGCACTCGTTCATCGTGTGGAGCACGCCTTCCGGGTTCGTGCCGCCGTGATACATATAGTAGCCCAGAAGGTTGGAGCCGCTCCCCAACTTGACCAAAGCCATCGAGTAGGCATCTTCAGGATAGACATACGGGCGGCGATGATAGGCCGTCGCCATACCGCCTCCCAGTTCACACGTGAAGTAGGGGTACTGGTCGTCGCCCTTGTTGACCTTCTCTTCCTGCTTGCCCAACAGGTCGGTACCAATAGCCGTCGACGAGCGGAAGCCTTTGAAGTTGAACGCCTTATAGTAGTTGCCGGCTCCCTCCTTCGTCTCCTTGTCCCAGAAGCCATCGGCATAGTCGCCATAGAGTGGCAGCATCTCGCCGTAAGGCACGGGCGTGCGCAGTTCGGGCCATCCCGTGCGGGTGTAGAAAGGCAGGTCGAAGCCTATCTGCTGGGCGATGCGCTTCAGGGCCACCAGGTATTCGCCCCGCCCACGATACTCATTGTCGAACTGTGCGGCTATGACCGGGCCTCCGTCTTTCCATTGCAAGCCTTGCACCTGGGTGAAAATCTGACGGTAGAGCCTTTCGGCATACGCCATAAACACGGGGTTCTGCTCCCGCAACTTACAGCCTTTCGCAAACATCCTGTCGGGAATACCGCCGTTGCGCACCTCTCCGTGACAGAACGGGCCAAGGCGCAACACCACAGGCATATCTTCCTTCTTGCACACCTCCAGGAAGTCGCGCAACGAGCGTTGGCCATCCCAACGGAAGATGCCTTCCTGCTCCTCTATATGGCTCCAGAACACGTAGGTGGCAATGATGGTCACGCCGCCCTCCTTCATTTTCCTGACCTCGCCGGCCCACTCGCGGGCAGGGATGCGCGAATAGTGCACCTCGCCCATCACAGGGCAGACACGCCGCCCGTCGATGATGAGGCTCTGGCTGTCCCACGTCACGGAAGGAACCCTTTGCGCCTCCGCACCCGTACTTACCAGCAGGAGTGCGGCGACAAAGCGGAAATAGTTGAGTAGTCGTTTCATAGTTTGTGCGGATGGTTTATTGTGCTGAAGTAAACGTATGCTTGCCTGGGCCTGTTTGCCGATGCGTGCCGTCGGGGAGGCGCACTTCGGCGTCGGCCTCTTGTGGAACAGTAACACGTACTGTCCATTGCTTATGGTCGGGCGAGGCAGTCCAATGGCAGGCAATCAACCCCTTGGGCGACTGGTAGGAGCATTTGGCCCAAGTGAGGTCGCCCAGCATCTGCGGCTCGATGACGATGTGCCGCCAGGCGATGCTGCCCTCAGCCTGACGAATGCCGCCAGGAGCCTGGAACAGCCATTCCATCAGGTGGCCAAGCATCAGGTGGTTGTTCGACACATTGTCGTAAGCCTGCCAACTCTCGGTAAGGGCCGTGGCTCCCTGACGCAACTGCCAAGGGTAGCCCGGAATGTCGTCGCGGCGGTTCACCTGCCACACCACATCGGAACGTCCGCCTTCGCGAAGAGCCTGAAGGACATAGCGGAAACCCACGTCGCCAGCGGTCACCAAGGCCCCGCCCGCCGTTACGGTATCTATGCGAGTGGTGATGTCGTCTACCAGACCTTTCAGCACTTGGCTGCGGTTCTCGTCGGTGGTGAGGTTCATATAGAGAGCCATAGCGGCTGCCGTCTGACTGCCCCGCTCATACTGTTGGCGGTCTGGATTCCAGAAACGGGCGTTGAAAGCCCGCTTGACATCATCGGCCATCTGACTGAACTGCCGGGAATCGTCAGCCTTTCCCAACAAATCCGCCACGCGGCTCATAGTGCAAAGTTCGTAGTAATATATGGCAGTAGCGGAGAGGGCCACCGACGTCAGTTGGGCGAAGCCTGGGCGGTCGGGGCCTATGTCGTACCAATCACCAAGACCATAGTCCAGAATACCGTCCGAGGTGCGGCCTTGCAGATAGTTGATATAGCGCTTCATAGCGTCGTAGTGTCGGCGCAAGGCGGTATCGTCACCATACCACATATAATTATAATAAGGGCAAAGGATGAAGGAGGCGCCCCATTCGGGAGTGTCCTCGAAACCACTTCCCTTGTCGAACAACACATATTCGGGGGCTATCGTGGGGATGGCCCCGTCGGCGTGCTGCGAGTCGGCCAGGTCGTCGGCAATCTTGTTCATCAACGCCTGCACATCGTAGCGGTACATCATCGAGTAGGCCATCAGGTGGTTCTGCTCCTGCCAGCCCAGTTTTTCGCGTGTGGGGCAGTCGGTAGTGATGCTGGCCAAGTTGCTGCTGACGGCCCAGTCGATGAGCGTATAGATGCGGTTGAGCAAGGTGTCGGAACACTCGAAATGGCCTGTCTCGGCCACGTCGGCAGAGGTGTGCAGGCCAGTAAGTTGGAGAATCTCGACGCCCTCGTCGGCCTCAACCTCGACATATCGGAAGCCGGTATAGGAGAACTGGGGCTGCCAGGTCTCGCCCTCCTTGTCGCCACGAAGGGTATAAGTCCACGCATAGTTGGGCATACACCTCTGATAGACCTTGCCATCCTTCAGCAGTTCCGCAGGGCGGAGCGTCACACGCGAACCTCGCGCCCCACGGACGGTAAGGCGGACGATGCCTGAGCAGTTCTGCCCCGTATCGTAGAGGGAGGAGCGGAGGGGGTTGGCAGGCAGTTCCCGCTTCACAACGAGGCGCGTGTGGTCGCCTTGTTTGACGAGAGGCACATCCCAATGCGGGCGGGTGACGACGACGGGCTTCTTGGCGGATTCGAGCGTGGCGTCGAAACTCTCTCCGCCATAGATGCTGCTATAGGTGACAGGACTTTCGCAGGCCGTCCAGGAGCCGTCGCTGACGATGGTCTGCCGCTTGCCGTTGGCATATTCTATGTGGAGGGCGAAGAGCAGTTTGGGTGCCCCGCACGAGCCTGCCATCTTGTGGTAGCCCTTCAGGGGAATGTCGTACATACCGCCGCCAAGCATCACCTTTATGGTAGTGAGTGGCGAGTGGTGGGTGGCGAAATGTTCTGTCAAGTCGAAGGTATTGTAGAGCAGGCGCTTGTTGTACATCGTCCAGCCTGGGTCGAGGAAATGCCGCCCTACCCTACTGCCGTTGACGAACAACTCGTATTGCCCCATTCCGCAGACGTTGGCCCAGGCGCGTACAATCTTGCCGCGCTTCAGTTTGAACTGCCGTTCCAGCACGGGCAACCTGTATTGCTTCAGCGACTGGCCCTTTTCCGACTTGGCCTTCAACAGGTGGACGTGGGGGAAAAGAATGGTGGAGTCAGTTTCGAGGGCAATCCACTTGGCATTGCCGAAACCGTCGGCTTGGGCAAACGTTGTGGTGGTTAGAAAGACAAGCAGAAGAGTGGTCAGTAGTCGCATATTGCGTGAGGGGATAAGACATTTATTCGCCTCGCGTGAGCGGGAGCCGGATGATGAAACGTGCACCGTCGTGATAGTCTTCGTCGATGGTGAGGGTGCCTCCGAGGTTGTCAATATGCCGCTTGGCCAATGGGAGGCCAAGGCCGAGACCTTCGGAGAGGTCATCGCCTTTGCCGAAGAACGTGAATATGTGTTTGAGGTCTGCGGGGTCGACGCCCTTGCCGGTATCTTCGATGATGAAGTTCAAGAACCCGTCGTCAATGAAAATGCGCAACACGATGTGCTGCTGGTCGGAATACTTGGCCGAATTGTAGAGCATTTCGCGCAGGCTGCGTAAGAGATAGAGTCGGCTGGTCTGCAAACAGAAATCATCGGCCACCTCCGACTGCAGCCTGATGTTGACGTTGGGATAGTGCATCTTGACATAGCTGATGCACTCGCGAGCCACGTCGTTGCAGGCCACCTGATCGCCCGTAAGGTTTTCAAGCTCCTCTGAAAGCCCGATGTCTGAACTGTCGAAGAGCATCAGCACCAGGCGGTTGAGCAGCTTAGAATTGTAGTCCATGATGCCGGATATGTTCTTCAGCTCCTCGTTTGAAAGCGACTCATCCTCTTTTCCTCCCAGCACCTGGGCGAAGCCCATAATGATGTTGAGCGGGGTGCGTATCTGGTGGGTGACGTTCTGCATAAAGATGGTCTTCTGGCGGTCAGCCCCCTCAGCCATTCTCGTGGCCTTGGCCAGCTCGTCGTTGTGCCGTTGTGCCTGGTCTGAGGTATAGCGCACAATGCCCATGTGGAAGTTGAGCCTTTGTAGCATGGAGGCGAAGCTGTTCTGCAGTCTTCCGACAGCATCTTCACGCTTGCTGCGCGGGATGTAGACTTCCATGTTTCCGGCAGCAATGCTTTGCGTCTTGACCAGCAATTGGTTGAGTGGGCTGATGGCTTTTGCCACCACGTGGTGGCACAAGAGAAGGATGAACAGTATGCCGAAAACCACAAGGGGCAAAAGGATGTACGTCAGTTTGTGATAGTCGGCGAGGATGTCGTTGTCGGAGCAGACAAAAGCCATACTCCAGCTGGTGCCGGGTACCGGCTGGTAAACGACCAGGCAAGGCTCGCCGTCAATCATCACCCCCATACTGCCCGATTTTCCTTTCGTCATCTCGTGGCCCAAGACAATGAGGTCAGACTGCTGTCTGGGGTCGGCTCCGCTGAAGATGGTCTGCTTGAACATTCGTGCCGAGTCGGGGTGTATGATGTATCGTCCCTCGCCGTCAATCATCATCATATAGGAATGGCGATAGGGGTTCACCTGGGAGGTGGTGGAGTCGTTGGCAGGATTGACAACATTATGGAGATGGCCCAGTGTGACGTCGGTTGAGATGATGGCTGCCAGCTTCCCTTTTGCATCATAGATGGGCTTGCCGTATGACGCAATCATATTGGGCAGATAGACATACAGCGAGTCAGCATCGTCATAGAAATCCACCCAGCAGGTGCCGTTCAGGTCGTGTGGCAGTTTGTACCACACTCTGTTGAAATACTCGTATGGTTCCTCGATGGTTGTAATGATGGAGTCTCCCTGACGGATGGTATAGGCCGAGAAATAGCGGCCATATTTTGGGAAAGCATAGGGTTCCATACTAATGCTGCAGCCATCGATGCTCGAATTGAGAGCGACGACGAGCCGTGTGAACTTCAGCAGAGAGTCGGGCTGCAGGTTCTCGGAAATGAGCCAGCAATAGGCATCGGTCGCAGTCTCGACGGCTCCCAGCACGTTCCTCATACGTTGCATGGTGGTGTTCAGGACGCTATTGGCATGGCCCACAGCTTCCTTGCGTATGATGTTGCGCGACTGGGTGAAGAGCATCCCCATCGAGAGGAGGAAAATGGGCGCCGCCAGCAGCAAGATAACGAGGCTGAGCTTCGTTGAAAGGCTGCGGGAGCGCAAGCTGAGTGCTGAAAGGAAAGGCTTGGTGAAACTATTCATGGTCTTCCTCCTTTCTGTTGTCTTCGTCCGAAAGGACAATCAGGTTGTCCAGCAGTTCGGTGATGGTCTTGCCGTTCTCCTGGATGTCTTCTGCCAGTCTGGTACATTCGGCAGAATGGGCCAACTGAATTTCCGACAAGGCTATGACGTCTCTGTCGATGGTCTCAGCGGGGCCTACCATCTGGTTGGTCATATTGTGCAGGAAGGTCATCTTCAGGCGGTCTGCCTTCTGGGCCCGTTTGTAGGCATTTTTCAGCACCTCGCCACGCTCTCTGAGCGTAGTCTTCAGCTGCTCCAGTTCGCCGATATGTATTGCCAGCGCCTGCTGCATCTGCCTGAAGTTGTCTTGCAGACGGCCTATCTCGTCGTTGTACCGGCTGTCGGGAATGGTCTCGTCGTAATGCCCTTCGGCAATGCGTTGGGCAGCGGCTGACAATGCGCGGAGCGGCTTCAGATGGCGGTGGAGGAACATACGGCAGAGCACAAAGAGCAACAGAAGGCCTACGAAGGCAATGGCCATCACATAGTAAGACAGGCTGTTGTAGTCGCCAAAGATGTCCTCTTCAGGGTATATGACACCTGTGCTCCACTTCAGGTTGTCCATTGTGCGCTCTCTCATCATATTCCGCTTGAACGGCTTGTAGAACACATAGTAGTCGGTACCGTCCATCTGGAACTCCTTGTAGCCCGAACCCCCTGACAACATGGCTTCGCCAGCCACCTTCACCGAAGGGTCTGCCCCATGCTCCAACTGTGTGAATATCGTTTGGTGGAACAGCTTGTCGCTGTCGGGGTGTATGATGTATGTGCCGTCAGCATCGAGCAACGTGCAGTAGGAGTTGGCCGACGGCTTGGCCCCCAACAGAATCTGTGAGAGCATCCCCAACGACAAGTCGACACCCATCACCCCAATAGGCTTAGCGTCTCTGCTGTAGATGGGCAGGCAAAACGTAACCAGCGTTTTCGCTTCTTCCACATTCTCCTTGATGGGTCTCATCCAGCCTATCTTGCCCGATGTCATAGGTTCTGTGAACCAGGCTTGCTCCGTGTAGGGACTGCTTGCGAAGGATTCAGACCTCACGATAGTGTCGCCAGCCCGATGGTAATAGGCCATAAACGGCTCGTCCTCCTTGAAAAAGCCTGGTGCAAATGCGATGGCGCAGCCGTCCACGTAGGAGTTTGCCTCCACCAGCTCGCGGCTGTACTTGAGCATACGCTCCTCACTCTTCAGGTAAGGTAGCATATGGAAATAGAGATTGCCTGCCGTCTGCTCCACACTCAGCATGATGTCGTCGATGCGAAGCATAGTGCCTTCCAGCGTCTGCGAAGCCTTCAGGATAGCCTCTTCCTTCACGGTCTTCCTGGCATAGATGAGCATTACCGCAAGAGAGGCCAGGAGCAGCACAGCCATAGCCGACACCACCTTCACACTCAGTCTCTCCGACAACCGTTTCCACCTTATCAATCCCATAGTCTGATTGCTGTTTCGTTTAGGAATAGAGATACAAACAGGCTCTGAAAATGGCATAGAGCAAAGTCATCACAAGCACGCTTATCACCACGTCGACATCGTCCATGTCGTACCCAGTCGGGGTATAGTGGGAGGAAATGTAATTGCAGCAACCCGAAAAACGCCTGCTCATCTTGTAGTGCAGCAGCCACACGCCCGTGCCCACAAGTCCGCCCCAAAGCAGACCGCAGAGGATGTCGCCAGGGAAATGGACGCCCAGGTAGAGCCGCGTCCAGCAGTTGGCCAGCGACCACACAACCAGCGCCACCGTCAGCACACGGCTGCGCACCAGCAAGGCAAAGAAAATGGCGATGCTGAACGTGTTGGAAGCATGCGATGAAAAGAAGCCGTAGTCGCCTCCCCGATAGCCGTTCACCACATCGACAGCCATGCCTATCTGGTCGTCGTGGCTGGGGCGCCAACGCTCCACAAGGGGCTTCACAATCATGTCGTTGAGCGAACCGGCAAAGAAGACACACAAGCCGGCACAGACCACGATGAGCAGCACTTTCTGCAGATTGTCGTTGTTTTTCAGCACCACATAGAGCAGCGACACATAGAGCGGAATCCAAGTTGCAGCCGTGGTGAGTGTCTTCACCAGGCCGTCGAGAAACAACGAGTCGCTCCCATTAAAGGCAAGCAACAGTTGCCGGTCAAGGTCTAATATCTGATCAAGATCCATCTGTGGTTTTCAATTCTGTTTGCAAAGATACGAAAAAAAACAAAAGTACAAAACTTTTTGGCTTCTTTTTTTATCATTTACCCGCCAAGATGCTAAAAAAAGTGAAACTTGCTTGTATTAGAAAAGTTTGCAGTAACTTTGCACTTCAAAAACGAGGCTTCCAGCCTTGTGGAAACAGAACTATGAGCATTACAAGCATAGCAAGAAACCTGTTTGCGCCGCGTTGGCGCGAATTGGAGCGCCACCAGACGCAAGGCGGAGAACTGCAACAAGAGGTGCTGGCCCGCCTCGTGGCCAAGGCCAAGGATACTGCCTTTGGACGTCAGCATCTGTTTGCCGCCACCAATTCCTACGACGACTTTGTCCGCAACACCCCCGTCTGCTCTTACGAGGAACTGAAGGGCGACATTGACCGTATGCGCCAGGGGGAGCCAGATTTGTTGTGGCCCGGGAGGGTGAAGTGGTACGCCAAGTCGAGCGGTACGACTAACGACAAGTCGAAGTTCATCCCCGTCTCGCCCGACGGTCTGCATCGCCTGCACTATCGCGGCGGCTCCGACGTGGTGGCCATCTATCTGCGCAACAATCCCAAGAGCCGTCTTTTCGACGGACGCGGGCTCATTCTGGGCGGCAGCCACGCCCCCAACTACAATCTGCCTGGCTCGTTGGTGGGCGACCTGAGTGCCATTCTTATTGAGAACATCAATCCCGTGGTGAACCTCATCCGCGTGCCCTCGAAGGAGACTGCCCTGCTGGCCGACTTTGAGGTGAAGCGCGACCGAATTGCCCGCGAGGCCATGACGAAGAACGTGACCAACCTCTCAGGCGTGCCGTCGTGGATGCTGTCGGTACTCAACCGCGTGATGGAACTTTCGGGCAAGGAGCACCTGGAGGAAGTGTGGCCCAACCTGGAAGTGTTCTTCCACGGAGGCGTGGCCTTCACCCCATACCGTGAACAGTACGAGCGGCTTATCACCAGCCCGCGTATGCACTATATGGAGACGTACAACGCTTCGGAAGGCTTCTTCGGCATACAAGACGACCCCGCCGACAAGTCGATGCTGCTTATGCTCGACTACGATGTGTTCTACGAGTTCCAGGAGATGGACACCAAGACGATAGTGCCGCTTTGGGGCGTGGAGACTGGCAAGAACTACGCCATGATTATCTCCACTTCTTGCGGCCTGTGGCGCTATATGATAGGCGACACCATCCGCTTCACCTCCACCAACCCCTACAAGTTTGTCATTTCAGGGCGCACGAAGTCGTTTATCAATGCCTTCGGCGAGGAACTGATTGTCGACAATGCCGAGCAAGGACTGGCCTACGCTTGCGAAATGACCGGCGCACAAGTGCTGGAATATACTGCCGCGCCAGTATTTATGGACCAGAATGCGCGTTGCCGCCACCAATGGCTCATCGAGTTCAGCCGCCCGCCTGCCGACCTCCAGCAATTTGCCCTCACCCTTGACCGCAAACTACAGGAACTGAACAGCGACTATGAGGCCAAACGCTACAAGAACATCACCCTGCAGCCCTTGGAGATTGTGGTCGCCCGTGAGGGACTCTTTACCGAATGGATGAAGCAGCGTGGCAAGTTGGGCGGTCAGAACAAGGTGCCCCGTCTGAGCAACAGCCGCGAACACATCGACCAACTGCTGGCCATGCTCGCTGAAAAGCCGTAATGTCTTGCTTCAAATGCCGTTACGCTTTCCGCATCACGCCTCACAAGTCCATTGTCGAGGCAATCTTGTCGATGTTCATACTGCGTGCGCTGGCATCGAAGATGTCCTTATAGAGACCGCCCTGGCGGTAGACCTCGTCGGGCGTGCCACCTTGCACCACGCGACCTTGCTGGAGGACGTAGATTTGGTCGGCGTCGATAATCTGGCCAATGTTGTGCGAGATGATGATGACCGTCCGCCCTTGCTTGATGGCGTCGATGCTGGCCTTTATCTGCTCGGTGGCAATGGCGTCGAGGCTGGCCGTCGGCTCGTCGAGGAAGATGATGGGCGGGTTCTTCAGGAACATTCTGGCTATGGCGATGCGTTGCTGCTGTCCGCCGCTCAGTTGCAGGGCCTGCGTGTCGAACTGATGCGGCAACTGCATGATTTGGTCGTAGATGTAAGCCTGTTTGGCCGCCTTCACCACATCGTCGTGAGTGGCCGAAGGATTGCCGTAGCGTATGTTCTCCTCGATGGTGCCGTCGAAGATGTGGTTCTTCTGCAACACCAGCCCCACGTTTTCGCGCAGGCTTTGCGTGTCCCACTCCCGCAATTCCACGCCATCGAGGGTGATGGAGCCATGCTGGGGGTTGTAGAACTTGTCGAGCAAGTTCACGACCGTGCTTTTGCCTGCCCCGCTCAGTCCCACAAGGGCCGTAATCTTGCCGCTGGGAATGTGCATCGACACGTTGGTGAGGGCCTGCGTGCCGCCAGGATAGGTGAAAGTGACGTCTGAGAGGACGAAATCGCCCTTCACCTCGGCAGGACGATGACTGCCCGTTTCCTCCACCTCGCCGTCGGCATGGAGGATGCCGAAGAAGCCCTCGGCATAGATGAGCGCGTCGTTCATGTCGTCGTAAATGCGATGCAACTGCCGGATGGGAGCACTCACGTTGGCGAAGAGCATGACGTGGTACATAATTTTTCCGATAGACATACCAGGATAGTCGATGAGCACGAGATAGGCCGTCAGGATGATGATGAGCACGGTACCAATCTGCTCCAGAAAACTCTTCAGACCGTTGAAGAAGTAACTCTGCTTGCGCGTGTTGAGTTGCAACTCCGTCATATTGCATTGGATGCCCGCCTGGCGGTCGGCCTCTATTTGCTCGCGATTGAACGACTTGATGACGTTGATGCTCTCCAGAATGTTGAGGATACCCTGGCTCACCTGCTGGTGCGTGCCGAAGATGCCCCTGCGGCCTCCCTTCATGCGGCTGGCCTGCACATAGGTCACCCAGAAATAGATGGGCACGATGCAGAGGGCAACCAGGCCCACGTAGAAGTTGGCGGCGAACATCAGGCCAAGGGCCAGCACGGCACTCGTGAACAACGGCAGTATTTCGATGAAGAAGTTGTTGACCGTATTGCTCAGGCTCATAATGCCTCGGTCTATGCGCGACTGCAACTTGCCCGTCTCGTTGCCCTCGCTGCTGAAGAAGGCCATTCGGAACGAAAGGATGCGGTCGACCACGCGCAACGACAGGTCGCGGCTCACCAGGATGCGCATTCTTTCGCCATAATAGCGTTGGAAGAAGGTGACAATCGCCCCCACCACCTCCTTGCCCAACAAGATGATGGTGATGACAGTAAGGATGCGCACGGCGGCACCCCAGTCGAAATCGCCCTCTCCCTTAGTCAGGTCATTGATGGCATCGACGGTACGGTCGAGCACTACCGCGTTCACCTGCGCCATAAGCGAGGCGGCAAGCGTGAGGGCCAACGTGATGAAAATAAGCCAACGGTAGGGCAGTACAAAGGGCAAAATGTTGCGCAACAGGCCCCAGATGTTCATCTTGGCGGTTACATTTTGGGTCTCTTGGTTCGTAGTCATAGTCTCTGTGTATATTATTTTGGTGCAAAGTTACTAAATTATTTGACTATATGAAAAAAAAGTTGTAAGTTTGCAGCCAAAATATATTCGTAGTTCGTGAAATTCGTTTAATTCGTGGTTATTATTCATAATTCGTAGTTCACAAAATGGAACGGTTACGACCAGACACAGGCCTTGTATTGGAGGGCGGCGGTATGCGCGGCGTCTTCACCAGCGGCGTGCTCGATGCCCTGATGAAGCATAACTTCTGGTTCAACTATGTCGTGGCCGTCTCGGCAGGAGCCTGCAATGGTCTCTCCTATATGAGCCGGCAGCCACGACGGGCACGCTACTCCAACATCGACCTTCTGCGACGCTACGGCTATATCTCACTGAAGAGTCTCATTGTGAAAGGCAGCATCTTCGACCCCAATCTGCTCTACGAGCGGTTCCCCAACGAGATTGTGCCCTTCGACTACGACGCCTATTCCCAGAACCCCGGCACCTTCGAGATGGTCACCACCAATTGCCAGACGGGCTTGGCCGAGTATCTGACTGAGCGCTACGACCATCGCCGCCTCATCGCCATTGCCAAAGCCAGCAGTTCCCTGCCTTACGTGGCGCAGATTACCCCCGTGGACGGCATTCCGATGCTCGACGGAGGCATTGTCGACAGCATCCCCGTCCAACACTCCATCGACAACGGCCACCCCTTCAACGTCGTTGTGCTCACCCGTAACAGAGGTTACCGCTCCACAGAGCGTGACCGCAAAATACCTCCCGTAATTTATAAAGGGTACCCGCGCCTGCGCGTAGCCTTGAGCCATCGCGTCGAGGTCTATAACAAGCAGTTGGAAATGGTGGAGCGTATGGAGGACTGGGGCGAGATTATCGCCATCCGCCCCCAGAAGCCAATGGAGGTCGACCGCGTCTGCCGAGACCCCGAAAAGTTGGAGCGCCTCTATGAGGAAGGGTTCAGCGAAGGAGAAAAATTCTGCTTACAATTCCGAATACCCACCTCGTAATTCGTGCAATTCGTGGTCGTAATCCATAATCAGTAAAATTCGTGTAATAAGTGGTCGTAAAAACAATGACTCCTGTTTATATCATAGAAGAAGAGAAGTTGCGGCGCAACCTCCAACTCATAGCCAACGTGGCCCGACGTGCCAATGTCGAGATAATCCTCGCCTTCAAGGCCTTCGCCCTATGGAAGACGTTCCCCATCTTCCGCGAGTATATCAACAGCACTACTGCCAGTTCGCTCTCCGAGGCACGACTGGCCCTGGAGGAGTTCGGCGCACCCGCCCACACCTATTCGCCCGCCTATACCGACGACAACATCGAGGAGATTGCCCGATGCAGCAGCCACCTCACGTTCAACTCGCTCACCCAGTATGAGCGTTTCCACAGCCAATGTTCAATGGTCAATGGCCAATGTTCAATGGGCCTGCGCGTCAATCCCGAATACTCCGAAGTTGAGACCCTGCTTTACAACCCTTGCGCACCAGGCACTCGCTTTGGCGTCTCGTGCGACCAACTGCCCGCCCAGTTGCCCCCAGACATCGAGGGCTTCCATTGTCATTGCCATTGCGAGAGTGGTGCCGACGTGCTCCAGCGCACTTTGGTGCACATCGAACAGAAGTTCTCACCCTGGTTCCCCCAACTGAAATGGCTTAACCTCGGCGGCGGCCATCTGATGACCCGCAAGGACTACGATGTTGAACTGCTCATCAGCCTTATGCAGGGCCTGCACGAGCGATACCCCTGGCTCAAAATCATTCTCGAACCAGGTAGCGCCTTCGCCTGGCAGACAGGTCCGTTGGTGAGCCACGTTGTCGACATCGTGGAGGACAAAGGCATACGCACGGCCATCCTCGACGTCAGTTTCACCTGCCACATGCCCGACTGCCTCGAAATGCCCTATATGCCCGAAGTGCGAGGCGCAAAAATCGTCAACGGTAAATGTTCAATGTTCAATGCCCCATTCGTCTACCGTCTTGGCGGCAACAGTTGCCTGAGCGGCGACTTCCTTGCCTCCTGGGACTTCGGACACCCATTGGCCGTCGGCGACGAGGTCATCTTTGAGGATATGATTCACTACACCACCGTCAAGACCAACATGTTCAACGGCATCACCCATCCCGACATCGCCATCCGCCACCTCGACGGCACCCTCGAGACCCTCCGCCACTACACTTACGCAGACTACCGCGACCGCATGGACTAATCGCACACAATGACGTTTGGGCATAAGAATCCCGGATACACTATTTCTGGCAAAGTTGGTGACCGAAAAGGTATTATGGGCGAAAAAGGTGTAATAGCAGGATTCAAAGCTGCAAAGAAACAAGGTTGTAAGATTGTAGTCATTGACCTTGATGAGCATATCCTTCAGGTACGGTCCTTCGAACTTTCAAAGTACATATCACGCCGTAAGACCGATTTTGTCAATGGTATGATAGAAGCATGCTATGTTGTGTTCTCTGGTGAGGCCGTTGTGGTGAAATTTAAGGTACTCTACGGTGGCAACCTTGCTCGAAGGCTGGCAGATGCGCGTGATGACAAGATGACGGAGGACTTCGTCCTTTATGCAGTTGAAGCCGATGCTGTCGTAGACCTGGCCCAGAATCTGCCGCGGACCGTCGA
>JAGCZA010000061.1 GCA_017960525.1 Prevotella sp. | reverse complement strand
GTTTGTTGTTAATGTTTCTGTCTATATAAACGCCGTGAAGCGGGAAATCCTGCATCGTCGGGCGTTAAATCTTCTTAACCGCAGGGCATAAAGAAAGCGTGAACAACCCATATCTTTCCCTCGTGGCTGTAGGAAGTGCCATAATTGTCAGATAAGTTTCGTCCACGCTATAACGTGAACGCTCACCTTATCCATTCTCTGACAATTATTCCTTGAAACTTCCTACATTTCGAGGTCTTTGAATGAGATAGCGAACGCCATTTCTCTTGTCCACAATGTCTTTGGGTGTCACACGAATGCGAAATCCAGCGACAAAGGTACGAAAATATTAGAGAAATAAGATACAAAAAAGGAGTTTTTTACGCTTTGCGAACAAAAATCGAGGATTTTGCGAACAAAATGCAGATACCAGAGCCTTCAGGAGGTATGCACAATGTTCCATGAAATACCATTTTGTTCGCAATTTGTTCGCAAAAAGAGAAATCAGCAACCTTCAATTGCTCGTAAGTTGCTGATTTTCAGTGTGGACCAGCCAGGGCTTGAACCTGGGACCTCCAGATTATGAGTCTGTTGCTCTGACCAACTGAGCTACAAGTCCTGCTTATGGGGGACATCCCGAAGGAGGGGGATGTAAAAGCGGGTGCAAAATTACAATGAAAAAATGGATTATCCAAATTTTTTTTCTTTTTTCTTCCTAAAGTGTGCGAAATTATGGCTTTATGTTTGGCCGTTTGGGTGATTTTGCTTAATTTTGCCACCTCATTTTAACAATAGATAGTATGACGCTTTACCCGAAATTGATAGTCGATGCGCTGGCCACCGTGACTTATGCCGGCACGAAAAAGAACCTGGTGGAAAGCCAGATGTTGGCCGACACGCCCGTAGTGGCAGCACCACAGTCGGAGGGCGAGCCGTGGCAAGTGAGCGTGACGCTGCTCTTCCCCCGCGATACGGATCCGTTCCTGAAATCTACCGTGAAGGCCGCCGAGGCCGCCATCAAATACCACTGCGGACAGGACGTGGTGGTAAAGATTGCCACCGAGTTCAAGTCGAAACCACGCCCCGAAGTGGGCCATCTGCTGCCCGGTGTCAAGAACATCGTGGCCGTGAGCAGCGGCAAGGGCGGCGTGGGCAAGAGTACTGTGGCTGCCAACCTGGCCATTGCGCTGGCCTGCCTGGGCTACCGTGTAGGCCTGCTCGACACCGACATCTTCGGCCCTTCCGTTCCCAAGATGTTCCACTGCGAGGATGCCCGCCCCTACGCCGTGAAAGTGGACGGGCGCGACCTGATAGAACCCATCGAGCAATACGGTGTGAAACTGCTTTCGATAGGCTTCTTCGTATCGCCCACCACGGCGACGCTCTGGCGCGGCGGCATGGCTACCAACGCCCTGAAGCAACTCATTGCCGATGCCGACTGGGGCGAACTGGACTACTTCATCCTCGACACGCCGCCGGGCACCAGCGACATCCATCTGACGCTGTTGCAGACGCTGGCCATCACGGGTGCCATCATCGTCAGCACGCCACAGCAGGTGGCCCTGGCCGACGCCCGCAAAGGCATTGACATGTACCGCAACGAGAAAGTCGACGTGCCCATCCTGGGACTGGTGGAGAACATGGCGTGGTTCACGCCCGCCGAACTGCCCCAGAACCGCTATTACATCTTCGGTCGTGAGGGCTGCAAGCAACTGGCCGAGGAGATGGGACTGCCGCTGCTGGCCCAGATTCCGCTGGTGCAGAGCATCTGCGAGAGCGGCGACGAGGGCGCCCCTGCCGCCACCAAGGTAGATACCGCCACGGGCCAGGCCTTCATCAACTTGGCACAGGCCGTGGTGACGGTGGTGAACCGCCGCAACAAGGAGCAGCCCAAGACCAAGATTGTGGAAACAAAATAGACTCCCTATGCTCGTAGTAATGCTGACCCTGTTTGCCATCGTTGTCGTAGGTTACGTGGCAGGCAAGTTGGGCTACCTTGGCGGCGAGTTCGACCGCCAACTCTCCCGGCTGGTCATCAACATCACTTGTCCGGCTCTCATCCTTTCGTCGGCCATGACGGGCGAACTGCCTGACCGCCGCTTCATTCTGCCCCTGCTGCTCATCAGCGTTGTCACATACGCTGTGCTCACGGCGGCGGCCTTCCTGCTGCCACGCTGGCTCACACGGCATAAGGAGGAAGAGGGCGTCATTGGTTTTGCCCTGATGTTCGGAAACGTCGGCTTTATGGGCTATCCCGTTGTGGCCTCCATCTTCGGCCACGAAGCCGTCTTCTATGCCGCCGTCCTTAACGTTGTGAACACATTTACTGTCTTCACCATCGGCACCATCCTCATTACCGGACGTGGCCAGATGGGCGGAGAGCGGTTCCAGAAGAAAGTACTCTACAGCACGCCTATGCTGGCCGCCTACGTGACGATGGGCATTGTGGCCTTGGAGGTGACCGCCATTCCCAGTTGGGTGAGCCAGCCGCTGACGCTCATCGGCAACATCACCGTGCCGGCAGCGCTGCTCATCATCGGTTCGTCGATGTCGCAACTTGCGCCGCGCACTATGCTGGGCAACACTACCGTCTATGCCACCACGCTCTTCCGGCTCATCGTCCTGCCTCTGGCCGTCTATTTTATTACCTTGTTCATAGGCTTCTCCCACTTCGAGATTGCCATCAATATGGTGGTCATCGCCATGCCCGTGGCCACCTACGGCACCATCCTCTGCCTGAAGTACGGGCGCGACACCACCTTTATCACCGAAGTCACTTTCGTCACCACCCTCCTTTCCATGCTCACCATCCCCCTGCTGGTGGGTCTGCTAGGGCTAACCCCCCAATAATAGTTTTCTTCAGTCAGGCCGTTGTTCATAGCCTTATTCCTTCACGGTTT
Source organism: Prevotella sp. (assembly GCA_017960525.1). Classification (GTDB taxonomy): domain Bacteria; phylum Bacteroidota; class Bacteroidia; order Bacteroidales; family Bacteroidaceae; genus Prevotella. The sequence continues at coordinate 37,134 of JAGCZA010000061.1, read as the reverse complement.
ACGTTGTTTTGGAATGGAGTTAGGAAAGGGCCGGTATTTGTCAACTGCGGCTTACTTGGAGGCCGGTGCGGGAGAGGGCCATATCGACGAAGCGGGCGTTGGGGTTGAGGTGGTTGGCGTTCAGCGTGTGGCGGATGCGGGCGGCAGCCTCGGGGTCTTTGGCCACCATATAGAGGTAGCCGCCACCGCCGGCGCCGGGCAGTTTGTAGCCCAGGCAGAGGTCGTCGACGAGGGCTGTCAGTCGGGCTACTGGCTCTGGGTTCGTACCGCTGTCGAGCATCTGGTTTTGCTGCCACGTCTTGCGTATGAGCAGGCCCATTTGGGTGAAGTCCTGCCGTTGGATGGCCTCGAACATATCGTGGGCGTGATAGCCCATCTGGCGAAGTAGTGCCAATTGGGTGTGGTGGTTGAGGAACATACGGCGCACTATCTCGGCCAGTATCTGCTTGGCGGTGCGCGTGATGCCTGTGTAGTAGAGCAGATGGCAGGGGTGGTAATCGGGAGCGGTGAAGAGGTCGGTGGGCAGCCATCTGACGAGGGGCGCCTGATGGAATCCGCTTTGCGTCTGCAACAGTTTGACACCGCCCAATAGGCCGCCGAACTGGTCCTGCCAGCCGCCGCCAGTGGTGAGTAATTGCTCCAAAACGAGCGTGCGGTGCCCCAGTTCGTTCTTGTCCCAGGCGAGGCCGCAGAAGTCGCTGATGGCTCCGAGTACGGTGGCGGCCAGGATGCTGCTTGTGCCCAGTCCGCTGCCTGCCGGAATGGCGGAAAGCAGCGTCAGTTCAATGCCTGTGCCGAAGGCCTCTAATTGTGCCCGCAGGCTGGGGAAGCGCTCTGCCGAAAACTCTGGCAGGAAGCCCGCCAGCGCGAGTGCCGCTTTGGGGATGGAGAAGGGCGAGCCAACGCGGTTGAACTGCCCAAGTTCTTCGTAGGTTTCCACCACTTCGGTGGCTCCCAGGTCGATGCTGCGCAACGTGATACGCGGCTCCTTGGATGGCTTGACGTAGGCCTGCAGGGGCTGCTGTCCGTTCAGTTCGATGGCCAGGTTCACCACATTGCCGCCTTCCAGCAGGCAGTAGGGCGGCGTGTCGGTCCATCCGCCGGCAATGTCGATGCGAACCGGACTTCGCGCCCACACAATCTGGTCGGCCTGAACGGCCAACTGTGGCAGTTGCTTCTTTTCCCGCGCCTGCTCTGTAAGACCGTCGCGCAGCAGTTGGAAGGCTTTCTGGCTGTCGCCGTGGAACATCGCATCGTGTATGCGGGTCATCAGCGGCGCATCGTCGGGCAATGGCGGTGGCATAGGGACGTCATTGTCGCGGAATTGGCGGGCGGTATCGTCGAGGTCAAGTTGGTAGAACACGCTGTGCTCCCAGTTGGCCGCCAGTACTGGCAGATTCTGGAGGCGGAACTGTTGCCGCTGGTCGAAGAGCCGTGCCAGGTTGGCTTGCGCCGAAATTTCCTCGGCACTCAAAAGTCGGGGATTGCAAATCCCTTCCAACGGGGGCTTTTGGCTTACCAGCCAACGCTCTATCTCGTCGAGGGGGAGCACGGGGAACTGTTGCCGCTGCTGCTCCGCGCCATCGAAGCGATCGTCAATGCGGTATGGGCGCACGGCGTAGTGGTCATCGCCGATGGGCACGATGTCGAGGCACTGGCCTGGCTGCAGACTGATGTGCCAGTCGTTGCGGGGCACGCCAGTGACGATGTTGTCGTGGGTGAGCGTCCAATGCGGGCCGATATGGCTGTTCTCTACCCAGATGTTGGTATTAGCGGCGGTGAACGTGATTTCCGTGATAGCGTTCTGCACGAAGATGGACGGATGCGGCTTGCGGTCGAGGTGCATAATCTGCCGCTGGTCGGAGACGCGGTTTTGCAGGGCCAAAGTCGAGCCAATCATTTCGCGGGAGGTGCCAAAGTGGTAGAACTCGCCGCCCGGAAGCGGTACGATGGCCACAGAGAGTTGCCGTAACTCCGGGTCGTCGATGGTGGGATGGGTGCCCAGCGTGCAGCCGAACTCAGAGTAGAGGTCGTAGTTTCTCATTCCTCCTTTTTCGTCTTGACACCGCTTCATAAGCAGGCTGACGGCGCGGTCGCTGAGCATCCACACGCCGATGTCGGTGAGGTAGTAGTGGTCGCGCTGCAAGTGCTGTAACTGCTCCACCGAAGGCTTTTGCAGCATCTGCTTGAGCACATTGGGCGTGCGCCTGCTGGCCACGAAAACGCCGTGGTTGCGGGCCACAGAGGCATCGAGCCACAGGCCGCAGCACACCACATCGGCATCGGGGACGGGCGGAAGCGGTTGCGATGTGCGTATGAGCACGTCGCCGCTCACCACCATCGTGTGAAGCCTGTCGGGGGCCATCTGCATCATTTGCTCATAGAGGGGCAGTTGCAGCGAGAGCAAGTCCTGGGAGAGTCGCTGCCCGCGCTCCCAGCGGAACACAGGCACGGGCGTGAGAATCTTGCCCGACGGGGCGTATGAAGGCAGTCTCCGGCTCTGTCCGCCGGCGTGCAATAAGATGCGCTTCTCGCTGGCCAGCCACGATTCAAAATGAGAAATGACGGATGAGGAATGAGAAATATGATTAGTTTTTTCTATGGAATCGGCAGACGGAATGTTCTCATATTTCTCATCTTTCATTTCTCCTTTTTCCGAGAGGAAAGCCTGCATAAGCAGCCAGGCCGTGCCACCTCCGCTGCCGATGCGGTGGCCCTCGGGGTCGCAGGTGCAGAAGAACTCGTCTGCCGACAGCCCGGTTATTTGGTGAAAGACGGTACAGCCATTGCCGTCGGCCCTGGCCAGGTTGGGTGGCAGAGAGAGCAGTTTCTTCATAGGTCTGGGTTAGGGTTTCACGCGGCGGTCGCGTATGAGTTTCAGTTCGCGCAGCAGGTCGTCGTAATGGAGTGCATTGAGCGAACCCTCGCTGGCGGCCTCCTTCTGCTGCTGGCAGAAGCGCTCGGCCTTGGCCAACTGCTGCAGGGCGCAGAGAGCGGCGTCGCTGTTGTAGTTGCGCGGGCCGTTGCCTTTCAGGTCGGCCTCGGTGGGACACAGCAGCGTGGCGAGGCTCTGCACGTAGTTGCGTTGCAACTGCCGGCGCATCTTGGCCTTCCACTCGTTGGTGCTGTCAAGGGGTTTCCACACGGTGGCAAACACGTCGTCGAGATAGGTGGTGACGGGATAGACGCTGCTGTTGTCGACGGAAGTGAGCATCTGTGCCGACATAAGCCTTGACAGCGTATTGGCTTGCGTCTGCGCCTGCATCTTCGAGGCCGATTCGCCCGTCTTCGAGAGAATGGCGGCGGGGTAGAGCCACTCCGGGGCGTCGAACAACTGGCGGCCCACATAGTCCACGGCCTCACGCTGCCGCTCCACAGGCACATCAACGTAAGGTTCCTCGCCGGGGATATTGTCGGTATAGCGCGAGCCGATGTTCTTCATCACGTGGCCCAGATAGCGCCCGAACTGGTTGTGCACAGCGCGGAACATCTCTCTCAGGTCGTCGTACTGCTCGTTGTCTTCGCGGGTCCATTGGGGCAGGGCCTCCATCACGCGCTGCAGGTTCTTGATGCCGTAGTCAGAGGCCTTCACGCTGTTGTCGCCCAGGTCTTCCGATTGTGAGCGCGGGTCTTCGCCCAGTCCTTCGCCACCGAACCACAGGCGCTTGTTGGCCTTGAGGGTCTTGGTAGTCTCGGCCATCAGGGCCTCTTTCTCCTCATACTCGTCCTTGAACTCCGGCCGCCACTGGTAGCCCCACTTGATGGCCCACTTGTCGTAGTCGTTGATGCGGGGGAAAAGGCCTTTCTCCGAAATCTTGTCTTCGGGCTGGGCCACGTAGTTGAAGCGGGCGTAGTCCATAATCGAAACCGTGTGGCCGTGCTTCTCCACCCACGCCTTGTCGCGCAGTTTCTCCACGGGCGTGGCAAACGAGGCGCCCTTGTTGTGGCGCAGACCGAGGGTGTGGCCCACCTCGTGACTCGACACGAAGCGGATGAGTTCGCCCATCAGTTTGTCGTCGAACTTCATCGTGCGCGCCCGCTTGTCCAAGGGGCCGCACTGCACCATATACCATTTGGTGAGCAGGTTCATCACATTGTGGTACCAGCAGATGTGGGCCTCGATGATTTCACCGCTACGGGGGTCGACAATGTGCGGGCCATAGGCGTTCTCCGTCTCCGACGGCAGATAGCGCAGGCCGGAGTAGCGGGCGTCCTCCAGGCTGATGTCGGGATTGTCTTCAGGCAGCACCTTCGCCACGATGGCGTTTTTGAAGCCGGCGGCTTCGAAAGCCACGTTCCAGTCGTTCACGCCCTGTATCAGATAGGGAATCCACTTCTTCGGCGTGGACGGGTCGATGTAGTAGACGATTTGCTTCTCAGGCTCCGTCAGTTCGCCGCGCAAGTATTTCTTCTTGTCCTTGGGCACCAGACGATAGCGCGAGATGAACGACTCGTGCTGGGTTTTGTGCTGCTGGTCGGAGAAGCGCACGAAGTTGTTGACGAAGTAGCCCACGCGCTTGTCCAGCAACCGCTTGCGCATCGGTTCTTTGGGCAGGAGCACCATCGACGTGTTGAAGGCCATTGTCAGCGAGCCGGTCTTCGAGGCGGGCGACGCTGCCGGGTTGGAGCCATAGGTGCGGGTGGTGGTTATCTCGATGTTGGTGGGAAACACCTTCATCGTGTCGATATAGGTGCGGTCGGCCTGCAGGCCGCCCACCTTCAGCGAGTTCTTGGCTGAAGACGAGAAGCTGGTCAGATTGTTGTCGCCCTTGAAGAGGCCGGTCACCTCCACCAGGCTGGCATCCTTTTCCTCGTTGCGGCCTATCACCTTGAAAGCCATCACGATAGGGTCGATGGTCGACTGCTCCACGGTGCGCGAGATGTTGTCGCCCTCGTCGGCCAGGTGGCTCAGCACGTACTGGCGCAGAAGCAGTTGCGACGTGTCGCGCTGCTCGAAATAGGTGGTGCAGTGGGTGATTTCCTCGCCGGCAAACTGACCGAAGCCTTGCGGCACGGCCTTGAAGCGGGTGACGCTCAACACGTAGCGCCCCAGCATGGAGTCGGGCACCTCGAAGTAGTATTTGTCCTCGATGTGGCGCACACGGAAGAGGCCGTCCATTACGGTGCCGCCCTTCTTCAACAGTTTTTCATACTCCGTGGGTTCTTTCTTTTTCTTTTCTGCCTTCACGGTGTCGACGGCCAGCGTGTCGCTTTTCACGCTGTCCACGGGGATGCTGTCAGCAGGAATGGTGTCGGCGGCCCACACAAACCGCTCTCTGGCCTGTGCGTCTCTGGCCAAAAGGCAGCCCAAACAGATGACTGCCAAAAGTTTCAATTTAGAGTTCAATTTATCAATGTTTAAGAAAAAACAAAAAAAATGTACCAAGTTGTTATTTAACGGTTACTAAATTTGGTTCGTCCAAACCCCGAGTTTGGTTCGTCCAAACTGCTGGTTTGGTTCGTCCAAACTTTTTGGGCCTGTACAGCCGGGTTCACTTGGTCATTGGGTTTTCACCGGATTCACTTTGTAGCCGCCCTTGCGCAGGAGTTGCAGCACGCCCTTCTCGCCCAGCAGATGGCCCACGCCAAAGGTGAAGAGCGTCGGCTTCTGGCTCATAATACGCGGCATCCGCTGCACCCATTGCTGGTTGCGGCGGTTAATGGTGCGGTCCTCCATCTCGTCCATCTCCTTTTGGGTGGAGAGTTGCAGGCCCACTTCCAGCAGTTTGTTGTAGTCGTAGGCGGCCTCGATGGCTTTGATGTCCTGCGTGCGATAGGCCGTCACGATGGCGCGGTTTGCCTTTTCCAGGGCGTCGATGTTGGCGAGCGTCTTGTGTAGATAGTCTTTCTGTTTGGCGGCAGTCATCGGCGGGAAAAGTATCTTTTCCTGATAGGCCGACGTCTCCAGACCGCCGTATGCTGGCACGAGCGTCTGGATGTATCCCTCGATGCCCAAACCGTAACTTCCTGCCGGCGGCATAAGCCGGTTCTGCAGCAGCAGGGTGGCAATGAAGCGCAGGTCCAGCGTGTGCAGATATTCTTTCTGGTCTTCGTCGCTCATGTCAATGCCTGGGTCAAGGTTCAGCAGCGAGTCGGTCAGGGCCACATCTTCTGCCGAAAGCAGTTCCTCCATCGTCAGGTCGTCGGGCAGGCTGTGGTCGATCTCCTCCTCTTCATCGGCCTCGGCTTCTTTCTCCACATCGGGCTCCTCGATACCCATCTCGCCATAGCCTTGACCCACGTTCTTTATCACCTCTCTCAGGCCGGGAATGGAGTCTACGTAGGATTCAGGGACAAAGGGGATGATACCCAGAACGTATGACGGCTGTTGCAATCCATTACCGCTGATGCTGTAGAGCACTTGCGAATAAGCACTGGCGCTGAAGGCCAGAACAAGCAGTAAAATCATCCGTTTCATAATTCTTTTCAATGGTTTTGGTTTTTAAGTCTATAGGTTAATGCAGCACCGATGGCAGTGCAAAATTCAGAATACTTGGGCGTGTGGAAACGCACGTCGTAGAGCTTCTCAAGGGCGCGGAAAATGTCCTTGCACTGGGGCAGTAGCGACAGATTGCCAATGAGCACCATATCGCGGCAACCCGTGCCCTGGGCCGCCAGCACGGCAGCCGAGCCGATGCTCTGGATGACCATCGAGATGAGGCCGCAGGCAATGTCTTCCTTCGAAGCGTCGCTCTTGGCGCGGGCGAAGATGCTGGCCGTTGCCTCCATAGGCAGGCCGGGCAGCGGCTGCGCCGAAATGTCGCCGATGGTCAGGTTGATATGTGTGATGTCGCCCTGCATAGCCAGAGCCGACACTTGGCGTATGTCGCTTGTGTTCAGCAGGATGCGCGAAAGACCTTGCAATGTGCCGCCACCGATGCCGATGCCGCCGATGTGGCGGATATTGTCGCCGTCGGCCATCACGAAAGACGTGCCTGTGCCCATCGACACCACAATGACATGGTCCAGATGACTCTCATAGCGGGCACCCATCGCGTCGGCCACAAACTCGTCGCAGCGGCTCGTGGCCACGCCGTAGACATCGTTCTTCACATAGGCGGCACCTACGCCCGTCAACATCACGTGCTCCACTTGCTGAAGCCCAATCTCGTTGTCGTGCAGATATTTGCCAAAGGCGCCATAGAGCGAAGTAATCGGGTCGGCCGCCGTAATGCGTATCGGTGCCGTCGGTTTCCCGTCACGCAGCCCCACTATCTTCGTGGTCGAAATCCCCACGTCAATGCCAATGATTATTCCCATCGTGCCAGCTTTTCAGTTAATCAAATTTTCTGCAAATTTACACAGAATAATCTAAACCACAAATAATTTGAAGAAATATTAACAAAAAAGCGAAATATTGGGAAACCAACTTTTAGGGCAGCAGGCTTACCAGCAGGGGGATGGTGAGCATCGAGAGAAGGGCGGTGATGAAGGTGGTGTCGCGCCCGTACTTCAGGCAGAGGGTGGTGGCAAAAGTGCCTCTCAGGGAAGAGTCTTACATATCGCGGGTGGGTATGATGCGATAGTCGACAGGCGATATGCCGATGGCCTCCTGTATGCGGTGCTGCAGGGTGCGGACATTTGAGAATCCTGCCTCTTCGGCCACGACGACGATGATTTTAGGTTGGTAACCTACGGCGAGCAATAAGTAAATCCTCAACGCGGTTTTTAACATTCCACGTCGAGGATTTGTTTGATGATGCCGACAAACCCATAAAAAGGTACGGCCAATTCAGCAGGTCGGATGGACCTACTTGAATGGTAGATACCAGTTCTGGGGGTTGGTGAGGTCTTTCACCGGCTTGTTGGCGGCAAGTTTGCGGGCGAACCAGAGGCTGCCGAAGTTGCCACCATAGAGGGCGGCGGCGTTCTTGTGGCGGGCCAGTCGGGCCAGGTCGTAGAAGCGGTTGCCCTCGAAGGCCAGTTCCAGGGCGTACTCGTCGCAGAGCAGGTCTTCAATGGCGTTGATGGTGTCCTGCTTGGTGGTGCCCACGTTGATATTGAACTGCTTGGCTATCTCCTCCATCTTTAGGCCAGCCATGCGGTCGAGTTGATAGGGCGACGTGCCGGCGTGGTAGGCGGTGCCGTATGTGACATTGACGCCAGGATAGTCGCTGGTGGGCGTGCCTGCCCCGTGGCTGTGTATGCCGTAGATGGCATTCACCATATTCCTGCCAGTCGCATCGGTGCTTACTGATTCAAACTTGTTGATATTCTCTTCGGAGAGCATGGGATAGGTGGTCTGCAGCTTCAGGCGGGTGTCGTCTTTGATGTAAGTAACGTTGTAGGTGCCGTCGCTGTTCCGTTCAAGCAGCTTGTCGCTGATACCGTCCTTCAGGATGGCAAAGGCGGCGTCGTACATACCCAGGCGGTTGAAGGCTTCGGCCAGGTGGAGCAGCACGGTACTGGTGCGGTAGAGCACGATATTGGCATACTTGTACTTGTCAATCCATTGATGGGTGGAGTCGTCGACGAGCGTCTGGTGGATGATGCTGCGCAGGCGCATGTCGCCGGCCTTTGAAGCTTGGATGCTGTCAAACCTGTCGCCCGTCTTGTTGTCGAAGTAGATGTAATACTCCGTAGAGTCGCTCAGTGTGTTGAGTGCGCTACTGGGCAGCAGTTGTACCTCGTCGATGTAAGGGTTGGTGTTGCCGTTGGCACTCAGTTCCTCGTTGGTGGCATAGTAGTTGAAGCCGAAAGTGAGGGGCACATTGGTGGTGGCTCCGTTCTGGCTATTGACCGCCATAGGGATGTAGCTGATGATGTCGGTGGTGGAGTTGCGGTCGAAGATGCCTGACCAGGAGGGTGTGGAAGTCACCATAACGGCAATCGAGCTGGCATCTGGCAGGTCAGCATCGACAATGGCACCCATACGGCCTGAGCCGATGTACTTCGACGCCATCGGAGCCAGATAGGGGCTGTAGACTCTCGTGGCCACCTTGGTCAGGTAGGTGATGAAGTGCTTGGCAGCAAGGTCGAACTGCTGTGTCTCCAGATACATATCGCCCAAAATGACATCGACAGGGATGAAGCAGAGGCTGGGCACATACGATTTCTGCTGGCTCTCCCAGTTGGGGGATCCGATGTTGTGGCCGCTGGTGGTGCCGTAGTTGGGCGTGGCGTAGCCGCTGTAGCGCTCCAGGTCGGGAGCCAGCTGTGCCACTATGCCGGCGAGGTCCAGTTCGGGGAACGAGTTGCCGTCGATTTGGGAGATCTGTGTGAGCGGCTCGGTGAAGAATGGCACGCGCTCGTAGTTGCGCCCCAACTGCAGATAGGCCCAGGCGCGGATGGCCTTGACACCAGCATATTCAGGCAAGACCACATTGGTGGCTCCGGTGTAGAGGGCAGTGTCGCGATGGGCAATATAGTAGTTGCAGTTGTTGATGACGCGGTAGTAGACGTAGGCCGAGTCGTACTTGTTAGCCGTGGTGGCCGAGAAGTTGGCCAACTGCCGCAGATTGTTGTCGGTATAGTCGGTGGTCTTCAACAGGTCGCCGCGCATTTCACCCTGGAACACATACTGGTCGGCCAGTTGCTGCATAGCCTGGAGGATGCCGAAGGCGTAGAACAGGGAGTCGGTCTTCGATGTGATTTCCGGATCAATGTTCTGGCGGGTGCTCTCGGTCTCAATCATATCGGAGCAGGAAGTGGAGACCGTGAGAGTTGCACAGATAGCGCAGCCAACGAGACAACCGCTAATGTATTTGCTTATGTTTGTAATCATAACTATTCACTATTTACTATATTAGAGATTAATCTTCAGTCCGGCAGTGAAGGTGCGGCTGTGTGCCAGGTTGCCGGCATCGATGCCTTGGTAGAATACACTTGTACCAGCGGAGAACTCCGGGTCGTTGCCTAAGTACTTGGTGAAGGTGAGCAAGTTCTGACCCTCGGCCCAGATGGTGAGTCCCTGCAGCCAGGTCCACGAGCCGGGGATAGGCACGCGGTAACTCAGCGATACGGTCTTCAGGCGCAGGTAACTGCCGTCCTCAATCCAGCGGTCGCTGAAGCGGTTGTTGCCCATCGGGTCGCCGAAGGTGGCACGGGGGATGTCGGTTTGCTGTCCTTCGTAGTGCCAGCGTCCCACTTCGGCCACCTGCTGGTTGTAGAAGTTGGAACCGGCGTTGAGGATGGAGCGCTGGTAGTTAAACACATCGTTGCCCAGCGAGTAGTTGAAGCCGATGTTGAGCGTCAGGTTCTTCCAGTTCACCATAGCGAAGATGTTGCCGTAGATGTCGGGGTTGGGGTCGCCGATGATGGTCTTGTCGGCCTCGGAAATCTTGCCGTCGTTGTTCAGGTCGACGAAGCAGACATCGCCTGCACGGAAGTCGTGGCGGATGCCGGCGTTGTCTTCCATATAGAGGTAAGTGCCTTTGCCGGCGGCACGTGCGGCGGCGTCGTCGGCCAGCACGCCGGCGGTCTTGTAGCCGTAGAAGAGTGCCACGGGGTTGTTCTCCGAGGTAAGGATATTGTCTTCGCCGTATGCCGACGTGGTGTAGTTGCCGTCGGGTAGTTTCTTCACCTTGTTCTTATAGTGGCCCACGCTGGCGCCCAGTTCCACGCTCCAGTCCTTGAGCACGACGGGCTTCATAGTGACAGTGGCCTCGAAGCCCTGGTTCTGCAGTTTGCCGCCGTTGCTCCAGTAGCGGTTGATGCCGCCGATGGGGGTGGTGAACGACTTCAAGGTGAGCAGATTGTCGGTGTTATGGATGAAGTAGTCGAACTTCACGCCCAGACGGTTGTTCAGCATATAACTCTGCAGGCCGATGTTCAACTTCTTGGTCGACTCCCACTGAATCTTGTCGTTGCCCACGTTGGTGAGTTGTGTGCCGATGGCGTCATAGTTGTAACGCACGGTGGTGTAACTGGTGCGTGCGGCATAGTTGCTGATGCCGTCGTTGCCGCTGATGTCGAAGCCAGCGTTGAGGCGCAGATAGTTGATGCCCGCGTTCTTGGGGAACCATTTCTCGTTGGTCATCACCCAACCCAACTGCACGCTGGGGAAGATGGCCCACTTCACGCCGAAGAGGCTGAGACCGTCGGCGTTCTCGCCAAAGCGGCTGTTGGCCTCGCCAAGCAGCGAAAGGGTGGCGAAGTAGCGGTTCATATAGTTGTAGTCCACGTTGCCGTACCACTGCATCTGCCGCCACTCGTCGTTGGCACCACGGATGGTGCGGTAGCCGGCGTCGCCGAGTGAGGGGTTCTTGTCGCTGGTGGAGGCAGAACTGTGCTGCACGGAAGTGTCGCTGCTGTCGAAAGTGAATGTGTTGTAACGCACGCCAGCAAAGGCGGCCAGCGTGTGTGCGCCAAACTGGTGGTTCCAGTCTGCCTCCAGATTGCCCAGGAAGTTGTTCTCCTTGGCAAACATCACCTGGGTCTTGGCATAGACACGGCCCATACCGGCGATGTTGAACGACGGCACGTTGGTGACGGGACGGAAATAGCGCTGCGAGTTGCGGTCGAGGGTATAACTGACCAGAGCCTTGAGTTTCAGGCTGGGGCTAATCTCATATTCAGGTGCCACGTGCACGTTGAAGTAGGTGTTCTCTGCCTTGTTCTTGTTGTCGCCGTGGGCGTAGTCGAGGATGGAGGCAGGGTTTGCCAAATCGTAGGTGTGGGTGTTGTAGAGTTGGTAGAACAGGTCGTCGGCATCGGAGTAGAGCGATGAGAAGCCGCCCTGCCCGTCGTTGAGCAACGAATTATACTGGTAGGGAGCCACCAGCGGCGACTTAATCATAGCCAAAGCAATGGGCGACACTACCGTGCCAGCGCCGAAGTCTTCGGGCATACCGTTGTCGAGCACGTCGTTGTTGGTGCGCGAAATGCTGATGTCGAACTTCGTCTTCAGGTTGTAGAGGATGCTGATGTCGGTATTGAAACGCACGTTCATTCGGTTGAACGAGTTCTTCTTGGCTGCATACTTGGCATCGACATAACCCACGGAGAGGTTGTACATACCAATGTCGTCACCACCCTGCACGTTGATGCTGTAGTTCTGCGTCATAGCATTGTCGTAGACGTAGTCGCTCCAGTCGGTGTTGTTGTGGTAGGTGTAGTAATAGTAGCCTTCGGAGTCGTCGTTGAGGAAGCGGAAGTCTATCTGCTTCTCCATAATGCCGTCGATGGTGCCCAGCATTTCCGTGGCGTAGGTACGATATTGGGCTGCATTCATCAGCGTGGGCAGTTTCGGCACCAGCGTTACGCCAGCCGAGATGTTAGCATCGATGCGGGTGGCCATAGAATGGCCGCGCTTGGTCTCGATGAGCACCACGCCGTTAGCACCGCGTGCACCATAGAGGGCGGTGGCATTCTTGAGCACCGTCACCTTCTCGATGTCGTCAGGGGCGATGTTGGCCAGCATATTGTTGAACTGACCGTCGTGCAGCGAGTAGCGGTCGCGCTGCATATCCATCTCTATACCATCGACGACGATGAGCGGCTGGGCGTCGGCATTGATGCTGTTCAGTCCGCGAATGAACATGGCAGCACCGCCGTCGAGGGCTGCCGAGCGCATAATGGTGTGCATATCGCCGGCCAGTTTTGCCGAAATCTCATTGTCGACAGTCACGCCGAAACGGTCTATCTGGGCCTCACCCTTGGCTGTGTAGTCGGTTCCCTTGCCGTACATGGGCTGGAACTTGTCTTTCAGCATCTTGATGGTGATGAGTTGTTCGGGGGCATCGGCATTGATGGCCACCTGTTGCGAGGCGTACTCCGGTGCATGCACGTAGAGTGCGGTGGCAAACGTTGGCACGGCGATGCTGAAAGTGCCGTCCTCATCGGTCATGGCCGTATAGCGCACATAGCCCAGTGTCTGGAGTTGTATACCCGAAAGGGGCTTGCCGGTGGCCTGGTCGGTCACGATGCCATTGAGCGTCACAGTGGGATAGGTGGCTTGGGCCGTCTTGCGCTGTGGCTGCTTGATGGCCGTCTCCACTTCCTCTTCTTCTTCGTCTTCGCTCTGGGCCAGGGCTGGAAGGGTGAACAATCCCAAGGCGAGTGTGCAGAACAGCAGTCTCCAACTGGCTGTCTGCCCAAGATTAAATATGGTGCTCTTCATTTTCATTTCTGGTTTTCTTCAAATTCAACAAGGTCTACGGGCTTCATAAGAATTGCAATGATTCTCACGTCGCGGGTGTACGTGGCCATCTGCGTCTTGTTGAAGACGCTGACGGGACAACTGATGTGCAGATTGGGGTTGTATCCGTCCTGTGCACTACCCAGTCCATTGTAGGCCACGGGGAAGGTGAACTGGCCCAGGTAGACGGTGTCAACCTTCGTCGGGTCGTTTTCAAAAGCCGTATTGATGTTCACCGACTTGGGGTTCTCATCGGCGGTAGCCCCACTGGCCAGATATTTCGAACTGAAACTGTAGGTGGCCGTCTTGCCGTTGGCACCGCAGTAGTTCAACTGGAAGTTCAGACAATTTGGCCTGCCGTCGAAGCCGCGCACATTTGCCGATGGTACGAAGACACAGTAGAATTTGTAGGTGGCCGACATCACGTTAGGAAGTTCAAGGAACACTTCCGGCTTTACATAGTCGCCAGTGGGATAAATCCACAGATGCCGCAATGAATCTATTTCATTGCCCTGCGAGTCGTTCACGGTATTTATCCGCGACGAGAAATTGAAGCGTGAGCGGCTTTCGGCAGTATAGGCGTAGTTTATAGGTGACACTTTAATCTCTGGCAGATAGGTCTCCCAGGGGTAGAAGGCGATGCTGTCCATAATATGGGCGTAGCCGTTGCTCATATTGCGCTTGCTGACCGTGTGGCTCAGTATCTCTTGCGGGTTGGAGAACTTCGTCCGGTTGGTGCTTCGCATGGTGTCGGTAAACTCTCCCTTGTCGACAAGCCACTTGTTGTATTCATCGTTGTTGCTGAAAGCCAGGTTGCGGATGATGGTGCGGCAGGTAAGCGAGTCGCTCAGGAAGTTGGCGTCGATGGTGACGCTCTTCGTGTCGGTCGACGTGGCTGTCTTGAACTTCTCTACGTCCTGCACCACCGTCGTGTTGATGAAGTTGAAGTAGGGCTTCACCTTGTTGTAGAGGTCGGTGTAGGCCTTGTCGTTGGGCAACAGGAAGGTGTAGGTGCTGTCCTCGTTAGAGAGCCTTGCTCCAATGGTGTTGATGAGCGGGTTCGACGTCACCATCACGGAGTCGATATAGGTCTGCAAACCATCGATGACGGGGCCTTTCACGCTGTTCTTTGTGTCGAGCCTGGTCTGCTCGTACTTCTTGAAGTAGATGCGCAGCAGACTGTCTTCCGGGTTCGACATAATATACTCGTAGAGGTTGTAGTAGAAAGGTGCAGCCCCGTTGAGTATGTGCATCACGCCGTTGGTGCTGGGCTGGTTGGGCTTGCTCACGCTGACCCCACCAAAGGTGTAGGTGCCGTTGCCCTCGAAGGTGAACGACTTCTCGTTGAGCATGTGGATGCGCTCGTTCACCTCGCCTGAGGCCACGTGTCCGTACTGTGCCACATGGCCCTTGACAAACTGCTGGAGCAGGGTGGAGTCGTTGAGTGCCTTGTAAGCGGCCAGGTCGTAGGTGCCGTCAAGCGGTGCCCACACGGTGTAGGCGCGGGTGTTAGTCAGTTCGGTGTCGAAGCCAGTGCGTTTGAGCAGTTCGGCAAAACCCTTCAGTTGTGTGTTCTGCTCAATGTTCTGCCACAACGTCTGGTTGCCCACGGCCAACTCGTCGACAGGAGTGTCGTTGTAGTCGCTGAAGTCGGAGCATCCCGTTGTTGCACAGATGGCGCAACTGACGAGACAACTGACGAAAAGTTTACTTATCTTGGTTTCCATATTATTCTAAGTTCAAAGTTCTAAGTTCATTTTTCAATCAATACCAGTCCTCTGAGTAAGTGTCGTTGTTCACCACATCGTAGGGAACGAACTCCACATAGTCGAACTGCCACTTCAGGTCGGTCTCGTCCTGAATGACGTTCTTGATACGGAACCAGTGTTCGTCGCTCTGCTTGAACTCCCTGACGTTGAAGACCTTTCTGAGCGAGGCGTTGCGCTTGTCGCTGCGCTGGTTGATAGTGGTACTGCCATCCAGATTCTCTGGGTGGTCCTGATAACTGAACAGTCCGCGCATGTAGCCACGGTTGCGGAGGGCGGCATCGGTGGCAATACCCATGTCGTCTTCCTCGAAGAAGGTGGTGGAACCAATGCGCGGGTCGTCGATGGGAATGCGCACGTCGAGCGGGATGTCGAGCGCCTCCATACTGGAGAGACTCCTGGACGTGCCAAGATAGAACTGCATCATACCACCGTGGCTCATAGGCGTGTAGAACACGCGGAACTCATATCTGCCAGTGGGCAGAGGCGGCAGTTTGATGGCCAAGTCGTAGTTGCCCCATCCCTGGAAAGTATCGCTCTGCCAGGCGTTGTAGGCACCCTTGATGTTATAGCGGAAACGGTTCTCCGGCGTGTAACTCACCACATTGTCGAAGTAGTTGAGCGGGAAGGCCACACGGTTGCCGCTGCCTCCTCCGTTGAGCGCCTGCATCTCCGAGTTGTTGGACATGCGGATGCCGTTGTTGATGAACTCCACAAGGAAGGTGGTGCTGTCGAAGCGCAGACGCTCGTGAAGCACACCCTTGGGCACTTGGCGGTCATAGACGAGCATGCCTCGCAGACCGTGAATGTAGCCGTTATAGGTTTGGATATTGGTCTCAAACGAGAGGCCTGAGTCGGTGGTACGTGCAATGCGCACACCTGGCGACACCAGTTCGTGTATGCCGTATTCGTTCACCAAGGCTCCTGTATTGGCAGCAGTCTCCGTTCCCAGTTCGTCGGTGAGTGTATTGAGGGTGCGGTAGCGGTTGATGTAGAGTTGGTGGCTGCTGTTCGAGCGGTTGCCCGTCACATCCCAGATTTTCATCAGCGTGCAGGGGAGCATCGTCTCGTAGTAGTCGAAGGGCTGGCAGCCGTTGGTGTAGTTCCAGGTGGTTGACCAGCGTGAGTTGTATTCGTACACGAGTTCGTTCTGTGGCATACCGGCATAGAGGATATGGTAGGCCACAAACATATTGAGGGCGTTGAAGCGGTTGGTGTAGTCGTTGCCGGTGCTCACGGTGTTGCCCGTCTCGTTGAGGTAGTCATACCATTCGGCGGCATTGCCATACACATTGTTGGCGTATGCAATGAGGTCGTTGATGCTATTGATGCCGTTCTTCTCCAGCACCTCGTTGGGTTCGGCAAAGATGGTGTACATCACTTTGCACTCTTCGGGGTGGTAGAGGTCCGACTTGTTGGCGTCGACGTCCTTGATGTCAGAGATGGTGTAGGTGACGTTCTTCTTTGCCTTGGTGAGCGAGTCGGCCAGTCCTGTCATTTTCAGTGCTTCCACGAAGATGCTGTAGTCCTGATGACGCTCCATTTCGTCGACAATCAGTCGGGTGCTGCGCGGAATGACGCGGTTCAGCACGTGGACGATGCCGTTGGTCACCAGACTGTCGGCCTCGATGATGACTGCGGCCTTCTCCAAGGTGACACGTCCAATGGAGTCCGACGTGCCCTCAGTCTGGACAGGCCGGCCCAGCATGGTGTTCACCGTAGAGCCGCTGCCGCCCATTTCGATGGTGTTGTGTACACCGCTGGCCAAGTGGTATTTGGCAATGTCGTTGCACAGGCTGTCGGTGAGACCCTGCAGTGAGTTCTCGGTCATACTGTTGTGTGCCACCGGTGCCTCCGGGTCGTTCCAAAGACTGTCTAAATAGATGGCGATAGCCTCGTTAGTGGGAGCGAAGCAGGTGTATTCGCCATAACTGGAGAGGTTACGGTCCAGACGCACACGGCTCAGTATGTAGTCAAACGATGAGAGTTCTGCCTTGCGTTTGATGAAGTCACAGGCCGTCTCGCCAGTAGCGGTGAAGAGGTCACTCTCGTCTGGTTCGGGATTACAACTTCCCAAAAGACCCATAAGACCAATCAGCCCTATCAGACCTATGCGGCCTACAATGCTTTTTTCCATATACTTTTTCATAATGGTGTCCTCCTTCCTTTAATAATTCTTCTCATACGTATTGCCGCTCTTGTAGGCCGGGTTCTGGCGAAGCAGCGGGCAGACGTTGATGTCGCTGTTGGGGATGGGCAGATAGAGGTAAGCCTCGTTGCGCATCTTGGCCTTGATGGCCTGTGCCTCGGAGGGACGGCCTCTGGTGGCCAGGGCGAGCATATCATCGAAGATGGACGGCAGCATCACGTCGGTGTTTGCCGCCTCGGCATCGTCAATAAGTTCGCCCAGCGTGCGGTTGTACTGCACACCCTCCGTGTGGCGGTAGTTGAAGCGCAGCAGGTCGTACCAGCGCTTGCCTTCGAAGCAGAGTTCGCGCAGGCGCTCCTGCAAGATGTAAGTCTCCCAGGCACCTTTGGTGTAGGCTTTGTAGGTGTCCCACTTCATCGCATAACTGGAAACGTCGTCCTGCTGGAGTGAACGGGTGTTCACGGCCTCCACCAAGTTGAACATCTGCTGTTTCAGACTGTCGTTGAAGGCTTCGGCCTCTTTGGTCTCGTCTTCGCTGGCATTGGCATCGACATCACGCAGGAGTTGGTTCAGGGCCTCTGCCTCCATCAGCATAATGTCGCTGAGGCGGTAGACGATGTAGTTCTGGTCGAAACTGCCGTAGGTGCGGTCTGCCGATGCACGTGTGGGCTGTGTTTTGCTTCCGATAGAGTTGGACGATACCATCTTGCACACGTCGTGGACTTCTTCGCTTGAAGTGAACGTGGCCGAGTAGTAGCGCAAATCCTGTGCGGCAAACACGTTGCTGTTGGTAATCTGGTTGGGCGCTCCTGCCGACGAACTGAAGATGGGGCTGGCCTTGAGGTATCCTTCTGCCGACGAGTTGCTGCCATACTTGTAGAGGTACTTGCAGAGGGCAGGATTGTCCTTGGCCACCTGCAACTCGAAGATGCTCTCCTCGGCGTTCTGGTCGCCAAAGATGTTGCCGTAGGCCCTGTTCCCGTCTTCCAGTGGATAGGCTTTCAGTTCCAACTCGTTGCGGCCCTGCACGTGTTGCTGGCGTTTCGAGGCAATGACCTCTTCGCAGATGTCTATGCAGCGCTGGTAGTCGGCCTGGCTGTGGAGTACCGATGCACGCCACAGATAGATGTCGGCCAGGAGCGAGAGCACGCCGTCGCGTGTCATCCATCCCACACGCCGCCACTCGTTGATGGTGTAACTGTTAGAGCGCAGGCAACTGGGGTTGGCAATCACTTGCTCCAGCGTCTCTATGAGTTGTCCCAGTACATATTCTGGCGACGACTGGCCTATCTGCATTTCCTGGCTGCTGTTCATAAATGCCTCGGTGGTGTAAGGCACATCGCGGAAATTACGCACCAGATAGAAGTAGCAGAGCGAGCGCAACGCCAGCATCTGGCAGCGGTCTGACTGGAAGTCGGACTCGGTGTAGTTCGGGTCTTCCTCCATCACGGCCTCGGCACGCTCCAGCACAATATTGCAGCGATTGATGACCGAGTAGAAGGGTGCCCAGGTGGCAAAAGTGTTGGTCACCTGCATATTGACGGCAGCGATTTCCTCCAGTGCATCGGGTATGGCGCCTGTTGCCACAGCCCCCTTCACCAGTTCGTCGGAGCGGAAGCCGCCCCACACGATGAGGCGTGTCATCACATCCTCGTTGACGAGGCCCGCGTAGGCGGCATTCACCATCGAGGCCACATCTTCCTTGGTCTTCCAGAAGTCCTCATCCACCGTCTTGTCGTCGGGCAGGATGATGGTGTCGAGGCAGGAAGTGAGTGCTACGCTAATGAATAATGAAAAATGAATAACGAATAAACTCTTTATCCATTTATTGGTTATCTTGGTAGTCATATCTCTATTATTTTTCTTTGTTATTAGACCGCAGGCCGCTTTAGAAACCTACGTTAAGTGTGAGCGTGAACTGCTTTGAGCGCGGTGTCCTGGCCGTGTCGAAGGCGGGGTAGAAGCCCGTTGCCGAGACTTCGGGGTCGGTGCCGCTGTACTTGGTCCACACATAGAGGTTGTTGATGGAAGCGTAGGCCTGCAAGTTGCTCAGACCCCACTTCTTGATGATCTTGCGGTCGAAGTTGTAGGCCACCTGAAGGTTCTGGAAGCGCACGAAACCGCCGTCCTCCACATAGCGGTCGGAACTCTGGAAGTTCCAGCCTGCATTGTACATGGCGCGTGGCATAGGCGTTACGTCACCGTCCTTACGCCAACGGTAGTTCACCGTGGTGCTCTGGTTGTTGGTGCCGTACATCGACTCCAGGTTCATCCTGGCCAGGTTGACCACCTTGTTGCCGAAGCGGTAGTTGAAGCGTGCCTTGACGCTCCACGGTCCGTAGCGCAGGGTCAGGTTGAAACCGCCGTTCACCTTGGGCAGTGAGTTGCCCAGATAGACCACGTCAAGGGCGTTGATTTGTCCGTCGTGGTTGATGTCCTCATACTTGGCGTCGCCGCCCTGGAACTTGTAGCGGGCTGCGCCGTCGCTGTAGTCGTAGACCATGCGCTGTGGTTCGCCCGTATTGGTCATCAGCACCTTGCCGTCCTCGCCCACAGCCACTGGAGCCGAATAGGGTTGCTTGGTCAATTTGTGCTGTGCGTACCATTCATCGGGCAGGGTGCCTGAGATGAGGCCGTTCACCCAGTCCTCGTACTCGGTGGCGTTGAGGCCCTGCTCCAACTGGTAGTTCTGCAAGTAGTCGTAGGTCATGTTGTAGACGCCCTGATAGCGGAAGCCGTAGATGGAGCCCAGCGAGTTGTTGATTTGCACTCGCACAGGATAGCCGTAAGGCTTGGTGGCGTTGCCGCGACGGGTGGCATCCCAGGTGGTGCCGTTGATGCTCTGCAGCACGCTCTCGTCCATTTCCTTGAGGAGGTTGCTGTTCTGTGCCACGTTGATGCTGAAGTCGGCCGAGAACTTGCCAATCCTGATGAATTTCTTGGCGGTGAAGTTCATTTCCCATCCGTCGTTGGTCATACGGCCCACATTGGCGTAGGCGATGGAGGTGTAACCCGTCATCGAAGGGATGGTGATGCCCTGCAGCAGGTCGGTGGTGTTCTTGTGGTAGTAGTCGAAGTCCACCTCAATCCTGTCGTTCCACAGACCCAGGTTGGCACCCAGGTTGTAACTGGTGGTCTTCTCCCAGCGCAGGTCGTCGAGTTTCAGGCCGTCGAGGGTGGCGTAACTGGCCACGTCGGTGCCCTTACCGTAACTGCCTGCCGATGTGTTGTAGGTGTTATAGAAGAGGTAGTCCTTGTCCGGTGCCTTACCGTTGATACCCCATGAGGCACGGAAGCCGAGCATGGAGACGACGCTACGGCTCCACTTCATAAACGGCTCGTCGATGATGTTGTATCGGGCTGACACACCGGGGAAGTAGGCCCACTTGTTCTTGGGGCCGAACTTCGAGTCGCCGTCGGCGCGGAGCGAGAAGCCCAGCGAATAGCGACCGTCGAGATAGGAGACGTGGCCGTTGTAAAGAAGGTTCTGGGAATTTGAGCGACCGTTGCCACTACTGGGCGACTTGCTCACATAAGCATCCACTGTCGGCGACGTGATGTCGTTGGGCAGATGGCTCATGCTGGTCTCCTGGCGGCTGTTCTTCGAGGTGCTCATTTCGTAGCGCAGCAGCATAGTGGCCGACCAGTCGCGGTTCTTGAAGTAGGGCGTGAACACCAACTCGGTGCGTCCGCCAATCTTCATACTGTTGTACTCGTAGTTAGTGGTCGAGTTGTAATCGGCAGTAGACCAGTTGTCGGTAGAGAGCGATGCTGGCCAGTAAGAGGGCTTGCTCTCTGCAAAGATGTCGAAGTCCACGCGGCCGTTGAAGGTCAGTCGGCTCTTCTCGGCCTCAGTGCCAAGAATCTCGTACTTGATGGTGAAGTCGGGCGTCAGGCGGTAGGTCTGGTCTTTCAGCCAGGCTTCGTGGGCGATAGCGACGGGGTTGCCCAAGTTTCTTATAGAAGACAGGTCAACGCTGGAGTAGGCACCGTCGTAAGGTGTTCTTCCCGATACCGATGGGTTCATCAGGTAGTACTCGCCCGTGTCGCTGCCGTCAGCATTCTGGCGGTAGATGGCCATATTGGGCGCAATGTTCTGTGCAATGCCCAGTATGCTTCCCTTCTTCTCGTTGTTCTTATTATTATTGGTGTAGGTGAGGGCAAAGTTGGTGATGAAACGTATGCGGTCGCTGACGTTGTAGTCGAGGGCCATACGTGTGGTGAACTGCTGGAACTTCTGTTCGATGATGGAACCCGTCTGGTGTTTGTAGCCGGCAGAAATACGGAAAGTGGCTTTCTGTCCGCCACCGGTCAGGTTGACGTTCCAGTCATGCATGGCACCAAACTGCTTCACGGCGTCCACCCAGTCGGTATTGTTGTTCCAGTTCTCATACTCAGCCCACGATTTGTCGTAGTTCAACTCGGCGATGCTGGTGGTGCGGTCGCTGCGCTGGGTGGGGTTATAGAACTCCTCCTTCATCAGCATGGTGTAGTCGTCACCGTTCAGCAGATTGTAGCCTTCGGGCTGCCAAGTGCCTGTGAACTTGTAGGAGAAGTTGATTTTGGGTTTGCCGCGTGAACCGCGCTTGGTGGTAATCATGATGACACCATTGGAACCGCGTGAACCCCAGACGGCGGTGGCGGCGGCGTCCTTCAGCACGGTGATGCTGGCGATATCCTCCACGTTCACCGAAAGCAGCGATGAATATTGCTCCTCGTCGGCGTTGGCATAGTCGAAGTCCTCGTCGGGGTTGTCGAAAATCTTGTCATCGACCACGATGAGGGGGTTGGCGTTTGCCGAGAGCGTGGTGACACCGCGCAGTCGCATCTGTGTGCCGGCGCCCAGGTTTCCAGAGTTGCTGACAATGTCGAGACCGGCGATTTCACCTTGCAGGGCCTCGTCGGCCGATGTGAAGGCGAGACCTTCCACCTGTTCCATCGACATGGTCTGGCTGGAGACGGTCATCTCTTTCTTCTGGATGGTCAGACCGCCCGAATTGGTACGTCGGCCCACCACCTTCACCTCCTTGAGTTGGGTGTTGGCGGGGTCGAGTTTCACCTTGAAGTTG
The DNA here is from genome assembly GCA_017960525.1 of Prevotella sp. GTDB lineage: Bacteria > Bacteroidota > Bacteroidia > Bacteroidales > Bacteroidaceae > Prevotella. Next base: position 15,072 of record JAGCZA010000061.1, on the reverse strand, counting down.
GTTTGGTTGCCAATGGTGATGACCTTTTCCTTGTCGCCCACGTAGGAGAAGACCAGTTTGTTCTTGGTGCTCTTCACCTGCATGGAGAAGTTGCCGTTGAAGTCGGTCTGCGTGGCCGACACAATACGGTTGTTGGCATCGCGCTCTGTGACGTTACCCATCATAATAGGGCCGTCGGCATCGCTCAACGTACCAGATATGCGTATGCCCTGTGCCATTGCCAGTTGTGTGGCGACACATAGCAGGGCTGTGGTAAATGCTTGCTTTATAGTCATAGTTGTAAGATGCCTTTAGAGTTCGTTGTTTGCTTTGAGTTCCTGGTATTTCCTCAGTGCAGCCTGGAATGCGGCGCGGCTGGCCCACTGGGTGTCGAAGCGTCCGCTGGCATCGCCGTAGAGGGGTTCTGAAATCTGGTGGACAGCGCAGAACGACGATGTCTCGATGGCCGAGGCAGCCGTCTTTATGGTGTTGAACCAGTAGTCGCGAGTCATCTGGTTGACCACTTTCGAGCCACTGTCTGTTGCCTTTACACTGACGGTGTGTCCGTCCTTCAGGTCTTTCACGCTGATGCTGCCGCTGCCCCCACTGAGCACCACTTCCTTGGCCACGCCCAGTTCGTCGCTGGAGAGTGTCTGGTAGCGGCCTCCTTCAATGCTGTTGTCGGCATAGACTGAACTGGTGACGAAGTGGAAGCGTACAAAGTCGCGCATGGCGCGAATCATCCAGTAGGCCTTTATCTTGTCGTTCTCCATTTCGGCTTTCTCGCTGTCGTTCATCATTTCCTGGTCTACTTCAGCCCATTTCTCGAACAGGTCCTGCACTTGGCTCCACTTGGGCAGGCCGTTGGCGAAGGCTTCCTGCATAGCGGCGTTGTCGGGTGCGAAGAGCGTGTAGTTGTAGGTGTTGAACATTTTCACGTTGTAGTCAAGGCAAGCCTCAGCCGTCTCCTTCGAGCCGAGTTTGTAGTCGCGTGTGAAGATGGTGTAGGCATCTTGTGGCGAGGGCAGGCTCTGGTTCTTCGGGTTCACTTTGGGAATGCCGGCCCATTCGAGCATTTCGGGCACGAATCCGCTGCACATTTCCTGGAAGTCGGTGAACTGCGTATTCTCGTTGAGCACAGCATAGACGCTCTTCAGCGGCGGCTGGATGACGCGGCTCAGGCGATAGGCGTTACCGTTCTTCTCGTTGTAAACATATTTGATGGTGGGGGCGGGGAAGCGGTCGGGATTGTCAATCTGTGCGCCTGACATGACGCGGGCGCCCTCATGATTGCCGTCGACGTAGATTTCGCCGCCGTGCTTTGTCTTATAATAATGGTTGGAACCGAGTTGCTCGCCATCGCCCAGCACCACGGTGTGATAGTTCAGGATGTCGATGAGTTGCGTCTTCACCGTTGAGATTTCAGCCGGACGGGCAGCCACGGTAGTGTCTATCTGTCCTGTCTCCATATCGTAGTAGAAGCGCTCGCATTTCAGGTAGGGCTGCGACTTGGCTTTCTCGTCGTAGTAGAAATGGAGCACGTCGGGCCGCTGCGTGCCCACCTGGTTGTTGTTCAGGTGTGCCAGCGATGTGGGGTCGAGATAATAGAGGTCGAAAGCGCCGTCTTCGGGGATGAAGAAAGCGTAGTTGGCGCGCATGGCCAGCAGATAGTACTTGAAGTCGACGCCCAGATAGGAACGGTCCTGCACCGCCCAGTTCATCACGCGCAGGTCGGGATAGACCGAGGCGGGTGCGAGAACGGCCTGATACTCGTCGGGTGCCACCAGTTCGTTCATCACGTAGAGTGCGCCGTTGTTGGCCATCGTGATGTCGTACTTGCCGTCGGCTGTGCGGCTGATCATATTGGTGGTCAGTCCGAGCAGTTCGGCGGCATCGTTGGTGATGGTCTCAAACTTCGAGGGCACGGTGCCGGCGAAGGTGCCGCGCATCAGGTTGCGTGCAAACGAGGTGAGCACCTGCGGGTTCTTGGAGTGCAACGAGTCGAGGTTTTCGCCCAGATGGGCCTCCGTATTCTCAGCGTACTTGTAGTTGCCGTAGATGTCGAGGAGGTAGGCACCAGCGCCACCTTGCAGGAAATAGTCCTTGATGGCTTGGTCGCTGGGCACGAAGATGGCCGCCATATCCATAATCGACACGTCGGTGTTGCCGGCGCGGGCAACGTTGGGGTAGTACTGGTTCCAGCCCGGGTCGAAGCCCAGTATCTGCGTCGATGACACATCCTTATTATTGGGGTCTTTGCTCAGGGCTGCGCCACCCTGCGAGCGCAGGCTCAAGTAGCGCACCTGATAGATGCTGTCTATCTGCGGGCGACCGTTTTGCAAGGCCCAGTCGTTGTAGTTCTGGGTGGTGGTGGCGTCGTAGTAAGGCACAGCGAAGTAGTCCAGTATGCGGCTGAAATACTGCGTGTTGTCCTTGCGGCGCAGCACCTGTGCCATGTTGCCGGGAGGCACCACCACGTTCTCCATCTGGTGGATGTAGCCGTTCTGGCAGGTGACATCGCCGTTCACCACCTTGTCGTTGAAGAGGTAGGCGGTGCCTTCGGTGAAAGGCTCGCCGGTGAGGATGGCGAAGTCGCTCTCGTCGCCCACCGTTTTGATGTCGTTGTTCAGCATGTATTCACGGGTCAGGTGGACCATCATGGGTCGGGTGGCGTCGTTCACCACGTGGATGCCCTTCTCGTAGTACTGTTTCCAGTACTGGTTGTTGGCGGGCATGCCGTTGGGGCGTACCTCGGTGCTGCCCGAACCGCCGATGAACTGCACCGTGTCGGTGATACTGACGTTGGTGGCGTGTTTCAGGGCTGCCCCCTTCATCACCTCGTTGGTGCCGTTGCTCACGTTGGGCAGCATGCCCAGCAGCAGGGCGTTGTCGAGCATCGACGAGTAGAGGAGCAGTTTCTTCTGGGCTTCCGACAGTTGGTCGTAACTGCTCACACCCCAGTCATTACTCTTGAAGAAACGCTCAAAGGCCTCGTCGTTGGCAGGGAACACCGTCTTGGAGCCAGTGCGCGAGAGCACCTCGTCATAGCCGAGGTCGTCAATCAGCCGCAAATAGTTCGTGAAGGTGCCTGTCAGCAGGCCATGCCCAGAGGGATTCTTCAGTTCCGCATAGATGCTTTCGCCAAGCCAGGTAGGCTTGCTGTCCGCATCCACCTCTTCATTTTTGTCAATGCAAGAGGCCATCACTCCCGCCAAAACGAGGGTGAGACAGATAAAGAATTGCTTCATGTTCTTATTAACTAATGTTTTAGAGTTTGTCTTCAACAGTATGGTAAGTAGAGATTTAGTTTCAGCGTGCAAAATTAACAAAAAAAAATGAAACAACAAAGAAAATACTTTTTTTTATGAAAATATTTGTTCAGTTTGCGGGAAAAGTGTAATTTTGTCGGCTCAAACAGCACAAGGACTGACAGTAAACGTTATTTTTAAGGTAAACAGATTAGTATTATGGCAGACAGACTTTACATTTTCGACACCACCCTGCGCGACGGCGAACAGGTGCCAGGTTGTCAATTGAACACCGTCGAGAAGATTCAGGTGGCCAAGGCCCTGGAGCAGTTGGGCGTCGACGTGATTGAGGCCGGATTCCCCGTGTCGTCGCCGGGCGACTTCCAGTCGGTCATCGAGATTTCAAAGGCCGTGACCTGGCCCACCATTTGCGCCCTGACCCGCGCCGTGGAGCACGACATCGACGTGGCCTTCGAGGCCCTGAAGTATGCCAAGCACAAGCGCATCCACACGGGCATCGGCACCAGCGACGAGCACATCCGGTTCAAGTTCAACAGCACCCGCGAGGAAATCCTGGAAAGGGCCGTCAGCGCCGTGAAGTACGCCAGGCGCTTCGTCGATGACGTGGAGTTCTATGCCGAGGATGCAGGCCGTACTGACAATGAATATCTCGCCCGCGTGGTCGAAGCCGTCATCAAGGCCGGCGCCACGGTGGTGAACATCCCCGACACCACGGGCTACTGCCTGCCCGACGAGTTTGGCGGGAAAATCAAGTACCTGATGGAGCACGTCGACAATATCGACCGCGCCATTATCTCCACCCATTGCCACAACGACCTGGGAATGGCTACGGCCAACACGCTGGAGGGCGTGCTCAACGGCGCACGACAGGTGGAGGTGACCATCAACGGCATCGGCGAGCGTGCCGGCAACACGTCGCTTGAGGAGATTGTGATGATTCTGAAATGCCACAAGGGCATCGAAATCGACACCAATATCAATTCTCAGCGCATCTATCCCACCAGCCGCCTGGTGAGTTCGCTGATGAACATGCCCATCCAGCCCAACAAGGCCATCGTGGGGCGAAATGCCTTTGCCCACAGCAGCGGCATCCATCAGGACGGCGTGCTGAAAAACGTGCATACCTACGAAATTATGGATCCGAAAGACGTGGGCATCGACGACAACTCGATAGTGCTTACCGCCCGTAGCGGGCGCGCCGCCCTGAAGCACCGCCTCCACGTGAACGGCGTGGAACTTTCGGAGGAGAAACTCGACAAGGTGTACGAGAACTTCCTCATCCTGGCCGACCAGAAGAAGGAGGTGACCGACGCCGATGTGCTCATGCTCGCCGGTGCCGATACCGCCGACCAGCACGCCGTGCGCCTGGACTTCCTGCAAGTGACCACCGGCAAGGGCGTGAAGAGCGTGGCCAGCATCGGCCTGGACATCAGCGGTCAGAAGTTCGAGGCGGCTGCATCGGGCAACGGCCCCGTCGATGCCGCCATCAAGGCCCTCAAGCGCATCATTATGAAGCAGATGACGCTCAAGGAGTTCACCATCCAGGCCATATCGAAGGGCAGCGACGACGTGGGCAAGGTGCACATGCAGGTGGAATACGACGGCCGCCTCTACTATGGCTTTGGCGCCAACACTGACATCGTCACCGCTTCCGTCGAGGCTTACATCGACTGTATCAACAAGTTCAAGAAGGAGTAAGGACGGGCGGATGGCCCCTCCTACTTTGGTTCGTCCTAACTGGGAGTTTGGTCCGTCCAAACTCCCAGTTTGCTACGTCCAAACTTTCGCTCCGCTTTTTGCGTCATTGTGTCACGCTTTTCTGTCAGATTGACACCCACCCCTGAAAGGCACGACTTTTGAGTGGTCGTTTGCAGAAACCAACTAAAGAAAGGAGAAACCATGACACTCGAAAAGTTTACAATCAAGGCGCAGGAGGCGGTGCAACAGGCCGTCAGCCTGGCGCAGCAGAACGGACAGCAGTCGATAGAGCCTGTCCACCTGATGGAAGGCCTGCTCACGAAAGCCCAGGACGTGACGGCCTTCATCTTCCAGAAACTGGGCATCAACGCGCAGCAGATCGACATGCTCTGCAAGCAGGAAATGCAGCATCTGGCCCGTGTGCAGGGCGGAAGCCCCTATCTGAGCAACGACTCGCAGAAGGTGCTGCAAAAGGCTGAAGACATCTCACGCGAAATGGGCGACGAATATGTCTCGTGTGAGCCAATGCTATTGGCTCTCCTCACGGTGAACTCCACCGTGAGCCGCATTCTGAAGGACACCGGCGCCACCGAGAAGGACATGCGACAGGCCATACTCGAACTGCGGCAGGGCCAGCGCGTGCAGAGCCAGAGCGCCGACGACAACTACCAGTCGCTGGAGAAGTATGCAAAGAACCTGGTCGACCTGGCCCGACAGGGCAAGCTCGACCCAGTGATAGGCCGCGACGACGAAATCCGCCGCGTGCTCCAGATTCTTTCGAGGCGCACGAAGAACAACCCTATATTAATAGGTGAGCCTGGCACGGGCAAGACCGCCATCGTTGAAGGCCTGGCACAGCGCATCATGCGCGGCGACGTGCCTGAAAACCTGAAGGACAAGCAGCTCTTCTCGCTCGACATGGGTGCGCTCATCGCCGGTGCGAAGTACAAGGGCGAGTTTGAGGAGCGGCTGAAGAGTGTCATCAACGAGGTGACGTCCTCAGATGGCCGCATCATCCTCTTCATCGACGAAATTCACACGCTCGTCGGTGCCGGCAAGAGCGAGGGCGCAATGGATGCCGCCAACATCCTGAAACCCGCGCTGGCCCGTGGCGAATTGCGCTCAATAGGCGCCACCACGCTCAATGAATACCAGAAGTATTTCGAGAAAGACAAGGCCCTGGAAAGGCGTTTCCAGACGGTGATGGTGGACGAGCCGGACGAACTCAGCGCCATCTCTATATTGAGAGGTCTGAAGGAGCGCTACGAGAACCACCACAAAGTGCGTATTCAGGACGATGCCTGCATCGCCGCCGTGCAACTCTCGGAGCGCTACATCACTGAGCGTTTCCTCCCCGACAAGGCCATCGACTTGATGGACGAGGCCGCCGCCAAGTTGCGCATGGAGCGCGATTCGGTGCCGGAAGAACTCGACGAAATCATGCGCCGGCTGGCTCAGATTGAGATTGAGCGCGAGGCCATCAAGCGCGAGGGGGACAAGCAAAAGATTGCCCAACTCGACAAGGAAATTGCCGAACTCAAGGACCAGGAGCGCGACTTCCGCGCCAAGTGGGAGGGCGAGCGACAGCTCATCAACAAAATCCAGCAGGACAAGCAGGAGATGGAGAACCTGCGCCTGGAGGCAGAGCGGGCCGAGCGTGAGGGCGACTACGCCCGTGTGGCCGAAATCCGCTACTCCCGCCTGAAGGCCCTCGAAGACGACATCGCCGCCATCCAGCACCAGCTCGACGCTGCCGCGCCCGATGGTTCTCCGTCGGGAACCGTCCGCCTCGTCCGCGAGGAGGTCACCGCCGACGACATCGCCGAGGTCGTATCACGCTGGACGGGCATCCCCGTCAGCCGAATGTTGCAGAGCGAAAGGGAAAAACTGCTCCATCTGGAGGACGAACTGCACCGTCGTGTCATTGGCCAGGACGAGGCCATCCGCGCCGTCAGCGATGCCGTGCGCCGCAGCCGCGCCGGCTTGCAGGACCCCAAGCGGCCTATTGCCTCGTTCATCTTTATGGGCACAACGGGTGTGGGCAAGACCGAACTGGCCAAGGCACTGGCCGAATATCTCTTCAACGACGAGGGGATGATAACCCGTATCGATATGTCGGAGTATCAGGAGAAGCACACCGTCAGCCGGCTCGTTGGCGCCCCTCCGGGCTACGTGGGCTACGACGAGGGCGGACAGCTGACAGAGGCCGTGCGCCGCAAGCCGTACAGCGTCGTACTCTTCGACGAAATAGAAAAGGCGCATCCCGACGTGTTCAACATCCTCCTGCAGGTGCTTGACGACGGGCGGCTCACCGACAACAAGGGCCGTACTGCCGACTTCAAGAACACCATTATAATAATGACGAGCAACGCCACACAGGAGCAGCTGCGCATGACAATGCGCCCGGAGTTCCTGAACCGTATCGACGAGATTATCACCTTCCAGCAACTGTCGAAGGACGAGATTGCCCAAGTGGTGCGCCTGCAGCTCAACCGCGTGCAGCAGATGCTGGAGCCGCAGGGCTTCACACTCGAAGTGACCGACCACGCCGTCCGCTGGCTGGCAGAGGCCGGCTACGACCCCGACTTCGGCGCACGTCCTGTGAAGCGGGCCATACAGCAGCACTTGCTCAACGAACTGTCCCGCCGCATGCTGGCCGACGAGGTGAGCCGCGAAAAACCCATCATCATCGACTCATTCGGCGACGGCCTGGTGTTCCGCAACTAATATACCACTAATTACACGAATTTCTCTAATTTAGCTGCGCGTAGTTATAGTAGTATTACGCCAGTCAGAATTAGTGAAATTCGTGTAATTCGTGGTCGCAAAGTCAGCAGCCGGAGCTATAAAACACTTCCTCGTTGTCTTCGGGTATGGCCTCCAGAGGCACGATAAGGGGCGACATCCACGTGGGAACACCGTCGCGTGGGTGCTCGTCCAAGTGCTTCTGCCACTCCTCGTCGGTGAGGCGCTGCTGGTCGAGCGGGCGGTCGAACTCACGGTAGGAGAAGACAGCGCCGCGCATCAGGTAGAGGTAGCCCTCAACCTCAATCACCACGTAGAGTTCGTCAGCATCGCCGACGGCCTCGTAGAGGATGCACTTGTGGTCCTCGTTGTTGTCGGCATTAGCCGTGTAGACGTCGGCCACAAGGGCGATGCGGCGGTCAGGGCCTTGTACGGCGTTCCAGTCCCACAGTTCGTGCTCCGGGTCGCGCAACAGTTCGACCGACATATTCTCGAACACGGCCCCGATATACTCTATCTGGTCATACTCCTCGTCCTTGATGCGTTCGCCGTTCAACTCTTTCTGGCTGATGAGCAGCAGGAACTCGGCCTCCTCGCAGATACGCTCGTTGGAATTCTCTATCTTCTCAGTCATCATGCCGCACTGGCGCAAGGTCTGGGCCGTCGACTTGAGCAGGGCGATGGCTTTCTCCCAGAACCTGACGTTAGGCTCAACATAGCCCTTCACTACGGGTTCTGGCGGGCCGCCGCCTCCACACTCGGCGCCCATTGGCTGCTTGGCGTAGAGTATGGCGTCGTGCTTCAGTTCTGCCCAAGAGGCGAGCGCCGCGTTGAGCGACTTCTTGTCCCACTCGTCAGCCTGCATGAAATAGGGCACGTTGTCGGCCTTATCGACGACGGTCTTCAGGGTCGCAAGCCACTCCACCGAGGCATTTTCCTGCCAGTCGATGGAGTCCATGCGCTGCTTCATACGCTGCAAGTTGGGCTTGTAGCCCTCCCAGCGGTTTGCCTCGCCCAATTCATCGATGAGAATCCTTTCGGCAGCGGTGCACCCCATCGCGGCCAGCACATCGAGACCCTTGGGGGTGACGCGCTTGCTCTTCTTCGAGTCGTAGTCCACCATCTCCTGCAACACTTCGGCGTCGGGCTGGTAGCGCTGTGGCATCAGGCAAATCTTGTTGTGGCTGGTGCGCTCAAACTTGGGCCGGATGCGCGTCTGAGTGTTGCCCAGTTCGTTCAGTCGCTGGCGCAGTTTCTGCATCTCACTCTTGTTGTCAATCAGTTGTTCGGCCGTGAGTCCAGTCTTGCCGATTTCGTCTATCACCTGTATGAGCGTCAGGTTGTCAGGCTTTCCCATCAGCAGGGTCAGCACGTTGTTCATTGTGTCGTAGCAATCGGTGCTCCGCTTGCTGGAGCACAGCACATCGGCCATCTGCACGGCATACTCCAGTTGCATAGGTGCGTCAAGTCCGAAAGGCACTGCCTGCAGCCACATCATTGCGCGGAAGTAGCGTTGCAACCGCTCAGAGCGGGTATAGTGTCCACGGGGCCGGAACAGGCTGTAGGGATACTGCACCTCCTGATATTCGCCGATGAAGTTGCTGGTGCTGTTTTCGCTCTTCATCACCTTGTCAATCTCCTCGTCGGCAATGGTCTGGTCAGGGCCGAGAGGCAGCGACTTGCCAGTGAGCAACTGGTAGGCGACGGCGAAGTAGATGGCATTGTGGCGGGCGGCTTTCTGCACCGTCTGGCTGGGCGAGTGCACCAACTTGTAGCGGGTGGCCTGGTACATATCACGCACGAAGAGAGTGGCCACCGAGTCGAGTTTGTTGTACTCCACCTCGCGCAACATACAGTCAATATAGAGGTGGTACAATTGCAGGAACAGGTCGGTTGTAACAAAGTTTGGGAACTCGTGGTAGTCGTTCTTCTCATAGAGTTGGAACAATTGCTGGTGTTTGGCCGGCACGATGGCAAAACCGTTCTGGGTGAGTTTCTCCTTCAATCTGGGGTCGAAGGTCGTCATCAGACCTGGGTTGATGAGGTTGTCGATGTTCACCTTTCCTCCGCTACTGGGCTTGAAGTTGAGGGCCAGCAGTTCCTGCTCACGCTTCTTAATACGCTCTACGAAAGCCTTCTCTTCCGGCGTGTACGCCACAGCCTCGTCCTTGATGCTTCCGTAGTAATAGTCACGGTAGTCTTCGTCGGCCTTCTCCTCCTTCCAGTCGAAGTTCTCCGACGTTTCGTCGAAGACCCACATCAGCGAATCATACCACGAGGTGGTGCCGTAGACGCGACGCAGATAAGAGTCGCGAAAAGGGTATCCCCTGCGGGCCTGGAAGGCGTGGCGCAGGATGTGCAAATCGCTGACCGACAGTTTTGTGATGTCCATCTGCAGGTCGATGTCGTCGTTCAGGTGTTCCAGGTCGAGGCTGGTGAGCGGTTCTTCTCGCGGGCCGTCGACGCTTTTCGTTCCGCATCCGGCTAACAGGATGCAAAGCAGTAATAAAAGAACATAGTTTTTCATAGGTTGAATATTTTGTTAGCGTTTGTCAAGTCGGTGTCTTCCACGATGTATCGCCGGAACTCCGGGCAGAAGTCGCGCCAGCCGTATTCGGCCACCATATATTTATTCGGCCCAGTCTGCTCCAATGAGCGGATTTTGTTCCCGTCCAGCCGGAAGTCGACGAGCGTGCCACCAAGGCTGGAGCCGAGCCACAGCGGGCGCACCTTGCCGCCCTTCTGTTTGAAGATAAAGAGCCGTCGGCCCATTTCGGAATGGAAGCGTGTGCGCTTCACCACGCCCACCAGCGCATCTTCGTTGCCATCGCCATCCACATCGCCTGTGGCAAAGCGGTAGACGGGATAGGGCAGTTCCCAGTCGTTCAGGAAGTAGAGGCTGTCGTTCACCTTCCGCAACTCGTAACTCGTGGACTTCGGAGCGCGGCTGGTGCACGAGAGACACACTATGCATATAAGGCACGCCAAGACAGCCTTCCGCTTCATAGCAGCCTGCGCAGTTCGGCTTCAACGCCGTCGGTCATCTGAGTAGAGCGCTTCTGCAGCTGGCTGTTGCGGTCGATGGTAAAGAATTCGGGTACCTCCGGTACATTGTAGAGAGGCAGCGATGTGCACTCCGGGTCGAAGACGCACACCCACGGCAGCTGTGACGTCTGCTGTTTCCAGAAATGCTCGTTGTCGTCAAGGCCCACCTGATAGATTTCCAGTCCCTTGTCATGATACTTGTTGTAGAGGTCGCGAAGCAGCAGGATGCGTGACGCACTTTCCTTGGTACCATAGAAATGGAAGTCAAGCAGCACAACTTTTCCTTTCAGTTCGCCCAGCGTGCGTATGTTGCCTGATGCGTCGGGCAGTTGCAATTCTATGATGCCTGCGTCTATGATTTTGGTCTCGTCAATCACGTTGTTCTCTCGGGCAACTACTGCCCTCCGCTCATTGATACCCTTGAGGGCTGTGTTGCGCAGATGCTCTGTGCGCAAGGCATCGGGGTAGTAGGTGTTCCAGCAGGTGGCCACTGCACCAAAAGCTTTCATATCGTTGGCATTGCTGCGGTCGAATAGCGTCCACCGGCCCAATGTTTGGAACAGGGCGAAGTAGGCGTATGCCTTCTGGGGTTCCTGGAAGATGTAGTCGCGGGAGATGTCTGCCTTGTAGTTCTCCACCAGCCGTTCCAGTGAGTCAATGCGCTGCGTCTCGCTGAAACTGTAGTTGCTCTCCAAGGCCAGCGCTTGCCGCTGGAGATCTTGCTGACGGAGTGCCAACTCGCGTATCTTCTCGCAGTTGTCCGACCCCTCCACTTCATAGTTCGAGGCCATACCAGGCATTTTCGCCTTCACGCTGACAGTCTCGGTAGAGTCGATGGAGAGGTTAATCACTTGGTTGCCAATCACCAAAAGATAGAAGTCGGGAGCCTCTGGAGCATCGCCCTTGAAGGCGAACACACCGCTTTCGTCAAGCACCACGGAGTCCATCAGCTCGGCCCCGCCCAGGGTCTTGTTGTAGAGGTAAAGCGTTTTGCCGTCGGCCCCTTCCACGATGCCGTCGATGGTGAAATTTTTGTTGTCGGTGCAGCCAGTCAGGGCCAACACGCCAAATGCCAATAAAAAGAGTCTATTCATCATGTCAAATCACAATTTGCGTGCAAAGTTAAGGCAAAAATCATAAAAAACCAAAATTCAGGGGGTGTTTCTTCGTCTATTATGTAAATAATGCGTAACTTTGCGCGATTTTTTTATTTTATAGATGTTTTTAACGAAAAGATGAACGTAATTACAAAGACCCTTCAACTGGCTGATGGACGTACCATCACCATTGAAACCGGGAAAGTGGCAAAGCAGGCCGACGGCAGCGTTATGCTGCGAATGAACAATACCGTGCTCCTGGCCACTGTTTGTGCCGCAAAAGATGCAGTTCCCGGAACCGATTTCATGCCCCTTCAGGTGGACTATCGCGAACAGTACAGCGCAGCCGGGCGCTTCCCCGGTGGATTTACCAAGCGCGAAGGCAAAGCCTCTGACAATGAAATCCTTACATCACGACTTGTGGACCGTGTGCTTCGTCCACTCTTCCCCAGTAACTACCATGCAGAAGTGTTTGTCAATGTGATGCTACTCTCCGCCGACGGCGTAGACCAGCCCGACGCCCTGGCCGGATTTGCCGCCTCGGCTGCCCTGGCCTGCTCTGACATTCCCTTCGAGTGCCCCATCAGCGAGGTGCGCGTGGCCCGTGTGGATGGCAAGTATGTCATCAACCCCACCTTCCAGCAGATGAAGGAGGCCGACATGGACATTATGGTGGGCGCTTCCGCAGAGAACATCATGATGGTCGAGGGCGAGATGAAAGAAGTTAGTGAGCAGGATCTGCTCGGTGCCCTGAAAGCCGCTATGGATGCTATCAAGCCTATGTGCGAACTGCAGTCCGAACTGTCGAAAGAACTGGGCAAGGACGTGAAACGTGAGTATAACCATGAAGTGAACGACGAGGAACTCCGTGCCCGTATGAGCAAGGAACTTTATCCCAAGGCATACGACATCACCAAGCAGGCCTTAGAGAAGCAGGAGCGTACCGAGGCCTTCGAGAAGTTGCTCGAAGACTTCAAGGAGCAGTTCTTTGCCGAGCGCAAGGCTGCCCAGGAGGCTGCTACCCAGGAGGAACAGGAAATCAGCGACGAGGAATACGACGCTATGATGGACCGCTACTACCACGACGTGGAGCGCGATGCCATGCGCCGCTGCATCCTCGACGAGGGCATCCGCCTCGACGGCCGCAAGACCACCGACATACGCCCAATCTGGTGCGAGACCAGCCCCCTGCCTATGCCTCACGGCAGCGCCATCTTCACACGTGGCGAGACGCAGGCCCTTGGCACTTGTACGCTGGGCACCAAACTCGACGAGAAACTGGTGGACGACGTGCTGGAGCGCGGCTACATGCGCTTCCTGCTGCACTATAACTTCCCGCCCTTCTGCACTGGCGAGGCCAAGGCCCAGCGTGGCGTAGGCCGCCGTGAGATTGGCCACGGCCATCTGGCCTGGCGCGGACTGAAGGGCCAGATTCCCGAAGACTTCCCCTACCCCGTGCGCCTGGTGAGCCAGATTCTGGAGTCAAACGGCTCTTCGTCTATGGCTACCGTCTGCGCAGGCACGATGGCCCTGATGGATGCTGGTGTGCCTATGAAGAAGCCCGTCAGCGGTATCGCAATGGGTCTCATCAAGAACCCCGGCGAGGACAAGTATGCCGTGTTGAGCGACATTCTTGGCGACGAGGACCACTTGGGCGATATGGACTTCAAGACCACCGGCACACGCGATGGTCTGACCGCCACCCAGATGGATATCAAGTGCGACGGTCTGTCGTTCGACATTCTGGAGAAGGCCCTTATGCAGGCCAAGGCTGGTCGTGAGCACATCCTGAAGTGCATCACCGACACCATTGCCGAGCCTCGCGCCGAGTTCAAGCCCCAGGTGCCCCGCATCGAGCAGATCGAGATTCCCAAGGAGTTCATCGGTGCCGTCATTGGCCCGGGCGGAAAGATTATCCAGCAGATGCAGGAAGACACTGGCACCACCATCACCATCGACGAAATCGACGGCGTGGGCAAGGTGCAGGTTTCCGGTCCCGACAAGGAGAGCATCGAGGCCGCACTGGCCAAGATTCGTGCCATCGTGGCCATCCCAGAAGTGGGCGAAATCTACGACGGCATTGTCCGCAGCATCATGCCTTACGGCTGCTTCGTCGAGATTATGCCGGGCAAGGACGGTCTGCTCCACATCTCGGAGATTGACTGGCGCCGTCTGGAGACCGTCGAGGAGGCAGGCATCAAGGAGGGCGACCACATCCAGGTGAAACTCCTTGAGATTGACCCGAAGACTGGTAAATACAAACTGAGCCATCGCGTGCTCATCGAGAAACCCGAGGGTTACCAGGAGCGTCCCGCACGCCGTGAGCGTCCTGAGCGTCCTGAGCGTGGTGAGCGTGGCGACCGTGGCGACCGCCGCCAGCCGCGCACCGACCGTCCCGACCGTGGCGACCGTCGTCAGCCCCGTTTCGACCGTCAGGACCACCACGACCGTCCTGAGCGTGGCGAGCGCTTCGAGCGCCGTCCCCGCTACGAGCAGGAGAGTGAGCCTTACCGCGACCCCGCCACCCAGAGTGAACCGAAGGATTTCAGCGACACGCTGGATCACATGGACTTCTAAAGCCAGTCCTTTATACCGACAAACGAGGATGTGTCAACAAAAAATAGGCACATCCTCGTCTTTTCAGGCTACACTTTATCCACTGGAAACAGCAGAATTAGGTTCTCATTTTTGGCTTGTTCGCATTTTTTCCGTAACTTTGCACCCAATTTATGGCGAGAGTGTTCAAATGGGGTCTATTGGCAATGGCCGTTTCGGCCTTGCTTGCAGCCTGCTCCACCACCAAGTATGTGCCCGATGGGCAGTTACTGCTTGGCCAGGTGAAGGTGGTTGCTGACGACGATGCCCAATACACGAACACTAGTCTGCTGAAGAGTTACGTGCGCCAGCAGCCCAACGCCAAGTGGTTCTCGCTGTTCAAGTTGCCGCTGATGACCTATTCGCTCTCCGGGCGCGACTCTACAAAGTGGATCAACCGCACATTGCGCAACATGGGCGAGGCCCCCGTCATCTTCGACAGCCTGCAGGCCCGCCTCACCTGCCAGGACTTGCAGCAGCAACTGCGCAATGAGGGCTTCCTTCAGGCGAAAGTGCGTATGGAGGCCACGCCCCACGGACGGAAGCGCATGGACGTGACCTACCACCTGACGCCCGGCCAGCCCTTTTTCGTGCACCGTCTCGACTACGTCTATGCCGACTCGGCCATCGCCACAATGCTGGCT
>JAGCZA010000060.1 GCA_017960525.1 Prevotella sp. | reverse complement strand
CGTCGTTTGGATAGAAGGAATTGACTTGTTATGGCGTTTTCACCAGGTGTGGGAATGTTTTGTCCACCAGTAAGGGAACGTCTCATTCCAAGCGTGAGGAGAAAAACCTATCTATGAATAATTCAGGCTAGAGAATTGATGAGAAAGGACGGTTCTTTCTAAGCAAGCCCAGTAAGGCGTTTTTCAGTTAGGCGTCGGCAAACACTTTGCCGTCGTCCAGGGTGATGCGGAGCTTGGTGTACTCGCTGTGGAAATCGTGCTGGAGGCGGTCCAGATAGCGCCGGCTCTCCCACTTGCACATGGGCAGGTCGTGCAGCAGATAGTTGCCGCATGCCTCCGGACGTGTGGCTGGCACCTCGGTCTGGGTGAGAATCCACTGGAGGCACTCGATGGTCAGGCGGCGCATGTCCTCAACGGTATAGCTGCCCGTCATGATGATGTACATACCCGTAAGGCACCCCATTGGCCCTACGTACACCACGTCTTCCTTCGCCTCGCTGTTGCGGAACCAGGTGGCCATCAGGTGCTCCAGGCTGTGAATGGCGGCTGGAGCTACGGCTGGCTCTGCGTTTGGCTCAGTAATGCGCAGGTCGAAAGTAGTGAATCCCTTGTCCACGCGGGACACATAGATGCCCGGCTTCAGGCGGGTGTGGTCGATGGTGAAACTCTGTATGACTTCCATTTCTTTTTACTCCTCCTCTTTTTGCATTCTTGCTTGTCTTGACATATCGGTGAGGATGGTGGCTATGTCGGCCACATCAACTTTCCCGTCACCGTTCACGTCGCAGGTTTTGCCACCTGCGCCACCGAGGCGGATGACATTGTCGCCCTCCACATCGGCATCGCCCCAGACCAGCAGGGCGGTGGCGTGGTCGCTGTTCTTCCAGCCATCCTTTGTGGCATAGACGGTCAGCTCAAACACGCTGGGCACCTCGATGGCGGTGTTGCGGCCACTGTTGCCGCCCGTGCTCGCGAGCGTCCAGACGCAGTCGGCACCCTCGGTGGCTGTGGCAAACGTCAGCTTGCCGCCAACGAAGGCAATGGTGGGCGTGGCGCATTGCTCCTTGCCGGCCTCGTCGTCAAACTCTTTCTCCTCGACAAGGAGGAATTCTTTCCATTGCGCAGCCGACTGATAGTCCGCTTTGGTGCCCTCTGGGATAATCAGCTTGCAAGTCGACTTGTCGATGCCGTCGAAGGCGTAGTTGTTGCACGTTGGAGGAACCGCAGCCATGCTGGTCAGCTCTGCCATTGCCGAGCAGTTGGCCAGCGCATATTGTCCGACGGAAGTCACTTTCGCCGGTATGACGATGTTCTTGAGCCCTTTGCAGCCATAGAATGAGTATTCTCCCACAACCGTCGGCTTGCAGTTGCTGTTGTACTCCATCGTCTCAAGTTCCGTGCAGTCGTAGAACAGATAGTTCTGTATTTTTGTCACTGGATTTCCGAGGTGTGCCTTCTTTAGCGTCTTGATGTTGGCAAATGGGGAACGTGCGTTGCTGTAACCTGTAGGGTAACTGAGCAGGCGGCCAATGAACACGGACTGCAGTGGGCAGTCATAGAAGAGACCACGTGTAGAGGAACTATTGAAGCCCAACTCCAACGTCTCGTCGCTCTCCTCAATGGGAAAACCCGTTATTGACGTGCAGCCGTTAAAGGCATTGTTCTCAATAGACGTGATATTGGGCTTGATGACGATGGTGGTGAAACCTGTGCAGTTCTGGAAGGCGTTGTTTTCTATGGTTTTGACCGACTCTGGGAGTGCCAGGGCATCCCAGGTCAGCGACTTGCATCCGTAGAAGGCGTATTGCCCCACAGCCGTCGGCTTGCAGTTGCTGTTGTACTCCATCGTCTCAAGTTCCGTGCAGTCGTAGAACAGATAGTTCTGTATTCTTGTCACTGGATTTCCGAGGTGTGCCTTCTTTAGCGTCTTGATGTTGGCAAATGGGGAACGTGCGTTGCTGTAACCTGCAGGGTAACTGAGCAGGCGGCCAATGAACACGGACTGCAGTGGGCAGTCATAGAAGAGACCACGTGTAGAGGAACTATTGAAGCCCAACTCCAACGTCTCGTCGCTCTCCTCAATTGTGATGCTTTTAATGCCATAGCACCCAGAAAAGGCCGAATTGCCGATTGAGGTAATCTGCGTGGGAACGGTGAATTCTGTCAAGCCATTGCACCCGGAGAAGACATAGTTGCCGATGGTGGTGGTTCTTTCGGTGATGCTGATTCCCTTCAGGCTCGTGCATCCTACGAAGGCGTAGTCGCCGATGGCCGTTACCGTATAGGTGTTCCCGTCATGTACGACGGAAGCCGGTATGGAAACCACGCCACTATAGGTGTTGCCCGTCTTGTTAAAGAAAGTTACAGCCGCCGTCATGTCGGTCTTTGAAGTGATGTTGTAATACACGCCGCCACTCTCAAAGTCGTAGGCGGAAACAAACTGGACTGCGCCCCAGAAGAGGAGCAATAGCGATGATAGTCGCAAATTGAGTCTTGATTTCATCTTTTTGTGTTAGTAGTGATTAATGTTTTCTTGGATTTTGCCCGCAAAATTACGGAAAAATAGCGAGACGACCAAACAATTTGCATAAATTTCGCAGTTGGGGGTTCAAAAGGGACTGTCTCTGTGCGGGTCTTAACAGTCGCACTTGATTTGCGATAACTTTTTATGGTTGCGGAAAAATAAATGCGAAAATAAGTGGTGGGTACGGAATATTTTTTGTATATTTGCACCCTTAAACTGCAAAGCGCAGTAGGGAATAACAGGAAATTTTCAATAGGTTATGGCAGAAACAAAGCAGATGAAGACGGCGCTGATTTCCGTCTTCCACAAGGATGGCCTCGACGAGCTGCTGAAAAAGCTCAACGAGGAGGGTGTGCGCTTCCTGTCGACAGGCGGCACGCAGAAGTTTATAGAAGAGCAGGGCTACCCCTGCCAGAAGGTGGAGGACGTGACCACCTATCCGTCGATCTTAGGCGGTCGCGTGAAGACGCTCCACCCGAAAGTGTTCGGAGGCATCCTGGGCCGCCGCGACAATGAGGGCGACCGCCAGCAGATGGCACAATATGAGATACCGGAGATAGACCTCGTCATCGTGGACCTCTATCCCTTTGAGCAGACCGTGGCCAGCGGCGCCTCGGAGCAGGACATCATTGAGAAAATCGACATTGGCGGCATCTCGCTCATCCGCGCCGGTGCCAAGAACTTCAACGACGTGGTCATCGTGCCGTCGAAGGCTGAGTATGCCGTGCTGCTCGACATCCTGAACCGTCAGGGCGCAGCCACCACGCTGGAGCAGCGCCGTATGTTCGCCGAGAAAGCCTTCGGCGTCAGTTCACACTATGATACGGCCATCCACAACTGGTTTGTGGCCAGCAAATCGTAAATTAAATCGAAAATCGAAAATACGTAAATCGTAAATATCTATGGGATTCTTCAGTTTCCGCCAAGAGTTGGCTATGGACCTTGGCACAGCCAATACAATTATCATCAGCGACGACAAGATTGTGGTTGATGAGCCGTCGGTGGTGGCACTCGACCGCCGTACCGACAAAATGATGGCCGTAGGCAACGAGGCCAAGATGATGTATGAGAAGACACACGACAACATCCGCACCATCCGCCCGCTGCGCGACGGTGTGATTGCCGACTTCTCGGCCTGCGAACAGATGATGCGCGGCCTGATAAAGATGGTGCACACCGGGCGCCACTTCTTCTCGCCGTCGCTGCGAATGGTCATCGGCGTGCCCAGCGGCTCTACCGAAGTGGAGTTGCGTGCCGTGCGCGACTCTGCCGAGCATGCCGACGGGCGTGACGTCTACCTAATTTTCGAGCCGATGGCTGCTGCCATTGGTATCGGCATCGACGTGGAGGCACCGGAGGGCAATATGATTGTCGATATAGGCGGCGGTACCACCGAGATTGCAGTCATCTCGCTTGGCGGCATCGTCAGCAACAGCAGCATCAAGGTGGCCGGCGACGACCTGACCGCCGATATCCAGGAATATATGTCGCGCCAGCACAACGTGAAGGTGTCGGAGCGTATGGCCGAGCGTATCAAGATCAGCGTGGGTAGCGCCCTCACCGACCTGGGTGACGAGGCCCCCGAGGACTACATCGTGCACGGCCCGAACCGTATCACCGCCCTGCCTATGGAGGTGCCCGTGTGTTATCAGGAGATAGCCCATTGTCTGGACAAGACCGTGGCCCGCATTGAGAGCGCCGTGCTCACCGCCCTGGAGAACACGCCCCCCGAACTGTATGCCGACATCGTGAAGAATGGCATCTACCTGACGGGTGGCGGTGCCCTGTTGCGCGGTCTCGACAAGCGTCTCACCGACAAAATCAACATTCCTTTCGTGGTGGCCGAAGACCCGCTCCATTGCGTGGCAAAGGGTGCCGGCATTGCCCTGAAGAATGTGAACCGATTCACGTTCCTGATGCGATAGGATGCAGAACCTACTGGCGTTTCTGGCCCAACATTTCCACTGGATTGTGTTCCTCCTGCTCGAGGCGGCCAGTGCCGTTATGCTGTTCAGTTACAACAGCTATCAGGGTAGCGTGTGGCTCTCGTCGGCCAATGCCGTTACAGGCAAGGTCTATGAGTGGCAGGCAGAGGTGACCCAGTTCTTCACGCTCACCCGCCGCAGCCAGGAGTTGAGCCAGCGCAACCTCTTCCTGGAGCAGGAAGTGGGGCGGCTGCGCCGGGAGTTGGCACAGACGGCCAAGGATAGCACCGATATGGAGCGCCAGACGGCTGCCCAACTCTCCAGTTTCCAACTCATCCCCGCCAAGGTGGTGGCCAACAGCGTGGACAGTTACGACAACCTGATTACCATTGACCGTGGCACAGCTGACGGCGTGGAGGCCGATATGGGCGTGGCCAGCGGGACGGGTCTCGTGGGCGTGGTCTATCTGGCCGGCACGCACTACTCGGTGGTGATTCCCATTCTCAACAAGCAGTCACGCATCAGTTGTGCCATCCGTGGCCACGACTATTTCGGCTATCTCACCTGGAGCGGGGGCAGCCCCGTCGAGGCCTATCTGGAGGACGTGCCCCGCCACGCCTTCTTCCGCAAGGGCGACTGGGTGGAAACCAGCGGCTACTCGTCCATCTTCCCGCCGGGCATTTCCGTGGGCCGCATCACGGCCATCTACAACTCGACCGACGGCCTATCCTACAGGCTGAAGATACACCTCTCGACCGACTTTGCCTGCCTGCGCGATGTCTATGTCATCAGCGACAAGGGCATACGCGAACAGCGGCTGCTGATGGAGGCAGCGCAGGACTCGCTCAGTTTATACAAATAAAGACTATGGCATTTGAGATATTGCGACGCTTGCTCGTCTTCGTGGCTTTCTGTCTGGCACAGGTGCTGGTGCTCAACCACGTCCAACTGTTCCATTGCGCCACGCCGTTGCTCTATGTCTACTTCGCCATCATCTTCCCCCGTGGCTACCCCCGCTGGGCGTCATTGCTCTGGAGTTTTGCGTTGGGCCTTTGCGTCGATGTGTTCTCCAATATGCCCGGCGTGGCCTGTGGCTCAATGACGCTGGTGGCCTTCCTGCAGCCCTATCTGCTGGAACTGTTCCTGCCCCGCGATGCCGAAGAGAATATTCCTTGCTCGGCGACTGCCCTGGGCTTTGGCAATTTCGCCACGCTCACCGTCATCCTGGTGCTGGTCTATTGTCTGGTCTTCTTCACGCTCGAAACCTTTAACTTCTTCAACTGGCTCTTCTGGATTGAGTGCGTGGCGGGCAGCGCCCTGCTCACGCTGGTGCTCATCTTCACCCTGGAGCGCCTGCGCCAATAACTTTACCTCCTGAACTCCCCAACTCCTGAACCCCCTTGGTTAACGCTAATGAAAATAGGAAATATGTGGTAGCAGGTGTGGCAATCCTTATTGTCACCATCTACATCGTGCGCCTGTTCACATTGCAACTGATGAGCGATGACTACAAGAAGAATGCCGACTCCAACGCCTTCCTGAAGAAAGTGGACTTCCCCTCACGCGGCATTATCACCGACCGCAACGGCGAACTGCTCGTATTCAACCAACCCAGTTACGACATTATGGTGGTGATGAACGAGGTGGGCGACCACTTGGACACGTTGGAACTCTGCAAGACACTGGCCATTACGCAGCAGGAGTTTGACCAGCGTATGGCCACCATCAAGGACCGCTCGAAGAACCCTGGCTACTCGCGCTTCACCCAGCAGGTGTTCCTCACCCAACTCTCCGACCACGACTTCAGCATCTTCCGCGAGAAGATGTACCGTTTCCCAGGCTTCTACGTGCAGAAACGCAGCGTGCGCCACTATAAGCACACCTTTGCCGCCCACGTGCTGGGCGACGTGGCCGAGGTGTCGCCCTCCGACGTTGAGGCCGACGACTACTACCAGCCCGGCGACTACATTGGCAAACTGGGCGTGGAGCGTTCCTATGAGCGGCAACTGCGCGGCGAAAAGGGCGTGCAGATACTGCTGCGCGACGCCCACGGACGCATCAAAGGCAGTTACAAGAACGGCGAACTGGACCAAAAGCCCGTGCCAGGCAAGAACCTCACGCTGGGCATCGACTACCGCCTGCAAGCCCTCGGCGAGCGGCTGCTGGAGGGAAAGATTGGCAGCATCGTGGCTCTGGAACCCAAGACGGGCGAGGTGCTCTGTATGGTCAGTTCGCCCAGTTACGACCCGCGTCTGATGGTGGGCCGCCAACGCTCGAAGACCCATCGCCAGTTGAGCCAGGACGTATGGAAGCCGCTTTACAACCGCAGTATTATGGGCCAGTATCCGCCAGGCTCCACTTTCAAGACTACGCAGGCGCTCACTTTCCTCAGCGAAGGCATCATCACCCCGCAGACGGCCTACCCCTGCTACCACGGCTTTGTATACAAGGGCCTGCGCGTGGGCTGCCACGGCCACGGCTCGCCTCTGCCGCTCGTGCCTGCCATCAGCACCTCGTGCAACGGCTATTTCTGCTGGGGCCTCTACCACATGATTGGCAGCGACAAATATAATACGGTACAGGACGCTATGAACACATGGCGCGACTATATGGTGAGTATGGGCTTCGGCTACCCGTTGGGCATCGACCTGCCTGGCGAGAAGCGCGGACTCATCCCTAATGCGCAGTTCTATGATAAGGCATATAAGGGTTCGTGGAACGGACTCACCATCATCTCCATCGCCATCGGACAGGGCGAGGTGAACGCCACGCCGCTGCAAATAGCCAACCTGGGGGCCACCATCGCAAACAGGGGATGGTTCATCACACCCCACGTGGTGAAGAAGGTGCAGGGCGAACAACTCGACTCGACCTTCACCACTCCACGCAGGACGTTTGCCTCGACCGAAGCCTACGACTATGTGGTGAAAGGTATGCGCTCGGCGGCCCTCGGCGGTACCTGTAAGGCCCTGGCCCACTACGACTTTATGCCCTGCGGAAAGACGGGAACGGCACAGAACAAAGGCCACGACCATTCTGTCTTTATGGGCTTTGCCCCTATGGACGAGCCGAAGATTGCCGTGGCCGTCTATGTAGAGAATGGCGGCTGGGGAGCCACCTACGGTGTGCCCATCGGCGGTCTGATAATGGAGCAGTTCATCAACGGGAAATTGTCGGAAGCCTCAGAGCGGAAAGCGACGGAGATACAGAACAAGCGCATCAACTATGGCACCACAGAACGGTGAGCGCTTCGCTAGTGAAAAGTGAAAAGTGAAGAGTGACCAATCATTAAATTCCAAATAACTATGAAGAAAGTATTTCTATTGATGGCAGTAGCCCTGCTGGCGCTGCCTCTACAAGCCAAGAAAAAACAAGTGAAGGTGCAGAGCGACCGTGAGTACTGGTGCGAGCAGGCCTGGAAGATGGCACAGCCCGTGCTGGAGAATATGGCGAAGGGCGAACTGCAGAAGAACATGCTGACCGAGTTCAGCCCCTCATTCGACAACCGCAACCGCAAAGTGGTCTATATGGAGACCTTCGGACGGCTGATGGCCGGTGTGGCCCCCTGGCTCGCCCTGCCCGACGACGACACCGCCGAGGGGCAGCAGCGCAAGCAACTGCGCGAGTGGGCCTTGGCCTCGTACAAGAACAGCGTAGATCCTGAGAGTCCCGACTACTTAGTATGGGGAGCCAGCGGACAGAATCTGGTCGATGCCGCCTACATCGCCGAGTCGTTCATCCGCGCCTACGATGCCCTTTGGGTGCCCCTCGACCAGACCACCAAGGACCGCTATATTCAGGAGTTCAAGAAACTTCGCTCCATTGAGCCGCCCTACACCAACTGGTTCCTTTTCTCCAGCGTGATTGAGAGTTTCATTGCCAAGGCCGTCGGACTGAGGGAGTACGACGACTTCCGCGTGATGATGACCATCCGCAAGGTGGAGGAATGGTATGTGGGCGACGGATGGTATGCCGACGGCCCTGTCTTTGCCTTCGACTACTACAGCAGTTACGTCTTCCACGCTATGTATTTGGAGACTTTGCAGAATATGATTGACGCCAAGGCCAACACCCGCTTGGAGTACAAGAAATACTACGACCGCGCCCTCAAGCGGGCCCAGAAGTTCAGCATCATCTTAGAAAGATTCATCTCGCCCGAAGGCACTTTCCCCGTCATCGGACGCTCCACGCCTTACCGTATGGCCGCTATGCAACCATTGGCAATGATGGCCTGGAAACAGACGCTGCCCAAGGAACTGGCCAACGGACAGGTGCGGGCCGCACTGACCAAGGTGATGCATCGAATGTACGACCAGCAGCAGAACTACAACGAGGGTGGATTCCTCACCATCGGCTTCTGCGGGCACCAGCCTGAGACCGCCGACTGGTACACCAACAACGGCTCGCTCTATATGACCAGCCTCTCGCTGATGCCGCTCGGCCTGCCTGCCGACCACGACTTCTGGACATCGGCAGCCGAACCCTGGACACAAGTGAAAGCATGGAACGGACAACCTTTCCCCAAAGACCACAGATGGGCAGACGACATCACAACAAAAGACAGATGGTAACAATGATTGCCGCCGTAGCCAAGAACAGGGCCATTGGCTACCGTAACGAACTTATCTACTGGCTGCCCAACGACCTGCGGCGTTTCCGCCTGCTCACCACCGGCCACACCATCCTGATGGGGCGGCGCACCTTTGAGAGTCTGCCAAAGGGTGCCCTGCCCAACAGGCGCAATTGCGTGCTCACGCGCACCAAAGCCCAGTTGCCGGGCTGCGAGTGCTTCGCCACGTGGGGTGAGTTCATCGCCTCCTGCCGTCCTGACGAGGATATATATATAATAGGTGGTGAGAGTCTCTACCGCAACCTGATGGACAAGGCCGACCGCCTCTGCCTCACCGAGGTAGACGACACCCCAGAACAGGCCGACGCCTACTTCCCCGACTACAGCGCGTGGAGAGAGGTGAGCCGCGAGCATCACCCCGCCGACGAGCGCCACGCCCACCCCTATGACTTTGTGGACTATGTGCCCGCTGGCGCGTAACCAACAAAAAAGCCTGTCCGCGAATTGCGAACAGGCTTTTTCTATGAATCTCGTTTAGTTCTTAAAGTTTCGGACCAGCCTCGACAAGAGCCTTGCCGGCCTCATTGCCTTCGTACTTCTTGAAGTTCTTGATGAAGCGGGCGGCGAGGTCTTTGGCCTTCTCTTCCCACTCAGCGCGGTTCTGGTAGGTGTCGCGTGGGTCGAGGATGCCCCATGCCACGCCGTTGAGTTGTGTGGGAACCTCGAAGTCGAAGTAAGGAATCTTCTTGGTGGGAGCGTTCAGGATGTCACCGCCCAGGATGGCGTCGATGATGCCACGGGTGTCCTTGATGCTGATACGCTTGCCTGTGCCGTTCCATCCGGTGTTCACCAGGTAGGCCTTGGCACCGCTCTTCTCCATACGCTTCACCAGTTCCTCGGCATACTTCGTGGGATGCAGTTCGAGGAAGGCCTGGCCGAAGCAGGCGCTGAAGGTGGGAGTAGGCTCGGTGATGCCGCGCTCTGTGCCAGCCAGTTTGGCGGTGAAGCCAGAGAGGAAGTAGTACTTCGTCTGCTCTGGGGTCAGGATGCTCACGGGAGGCAGCACGCCGAAGGCATCGGCACTGAGGAAGATGACGTTCTTGGCCTCTGGGCCAGCGCTCTTCTGGTTCACCTTCTTGGCAATCTTCTCGATGTGCTCGATGGGATAACTGACGCGGGTGTTCTCGGTCACGCTCTTGTCGGCGAAATCTATTTTGCCGTTCTCGTCAACGGTGACGTTCTCAAGCAGGGCGTCGCGACGGATAGCGTTGTAGATGTCAGGCTCGCTCTCCTTGTCGAGGTTGATGACCTTGGCGTAGCATCCGCCCTCGAAGTTGAACACGCCCTCATCGTCCCATCCGTGCTCGTCGTCGCCGATAAGCAGGCGTTTCGGGTCGGTGGAAAGAGTGGTCTTGCCAGTGCCGGAGAGGCCGAAGAAGATGGCGGTGTTCTTGCCCTCCATATCGGTGTTGGCCGAGCAGTGCATTGAAGCGATGCCCTGCAGGGGCAGATAGTAGTTCATCATTGAGAACATACCCTTCTTCATCTCGCCGCCGTACCAGGTGTTGATGATGCACTGCTCGCGGGTTGATGTGTTGAAGGCCACGCAGGTCTCCGAGTTCAGGCCCAGTTCCTTGTAGTTCTCCACCTTTGCCTTCGAGGCGTTGTAGATGACGAAGTTCGGTTCGAAGTTCTCCAGTTCCTCGGCGGTGGGCTGGATGAACATATTCTTCACGAAGTGTGCCTGCCAGGCCACCTCGACGATGAATCGGACGCGCAGACGTGTTGCCTCGTTGGCACCGCAGAAGGCGTCCATCACGTACAAGTTCTTATTGCACAGTTCCTTGATGGCAATTTCCTTCACCTTTGCCCATACCTCTTCGGTCATGGGGTGGTTGTCGTTCTTGTACTCCTCGGAAGTCCACCACACCTTGTCCTCGCTCTGTGCATCGCGGACGATGTACTTGTCCTTGGGCGAGCGGCCGGTGTAGATGCCGGTCATCACGTTCACGGCGTTCAGCTCGGTGTTCACGCCCTTGTCGAAACCGGTCAGACCTTCCTTTGTCTCCTCCTCATAAAGATACTCATACGACGGATTGTGGGCAATCACGGTGCTACCGGTGATGCCATACTGTGTCAAATCTAACTTTGCCATTTTTTGATATAATATTTAAGTTGTTATTACTGATAATCTTTTTACGGGTGCAAAGGTACGAAATATTTCATAATTATCGATTATCAATTAACAATTATTTTGTGCGCACACAGATTTTTTATGATGAATGATATGAAAAACGTGCATCTGTAAATTGGTTTTGCCACCCGCAGTTAGCAAATAGGACAGGGTTGGGAGTTGCGTGTTGAGAGAGTTGGGAGAGGGGTCTGAAAATCAGGACGAACCAAACTGGTAGTTTGGACGGAGCAAACTGGTAGTTTGGACGAACCAAACTCCTGGTTTGGACGAACCAAACTCAGGCAAATATTTGGGTAAGCTAAAAAAATATCGTCTGAGCGTGCGGATTCTCGCGGAAAAGTTGTACTTTTGCAAGCTGAAAGCGAAAACTATACGAAAAGGCTATGAACAAAATTGTCAGGAAAGAACAGTTCTCGGAGAAGGTTTTCCTCTTCGAGATTGAAGCCCCGCTGATTGCGCAGAGTCGTAAGGCGGGCAATTTCGTTATTGTGCGTGTAGGCCAGAAGGGCGAGCGTATGCCGCTGACCATTGCCGCCGCCGATGTGGGAAAGGGCACCATCACACTAGTGGTGCAGAAGGTGGGTCTGTCGTCGACAAAGCTTTGTGACTTGGAGGTGGGCGAGTATGTGACCGACGTGGTCGGCCCCCTTGGCAACCCCACCCGCATCGAGAAGTTTGGCACGGTGGTCTGTGCCGGCGGCGGTCTGGGCGTGGCTCCGATGCTGCCCATCATCCAGGCCCTGAAGAAGGCGGGCAACCGCGTGCTCTCAGTAATGGCCGGACGCTCGAAAGACCTGATTATACTGGAGGACAAGGTTCGTGAAAGCAGCGACGAGGTCATCATCATGACCGACGACGGCTCGTATGGCGAGAAGGGTGTGGTGACTGTTGGCATCGAGAAGTTTATCGAGCAGGAGCACGTCGACAAGGTGTTTGCCATCGGTCCTCCTATTATGATGAAGTTCTCGAACCTGACGGCCCAGAAGCACGGCATCCCCTGCGAGGTGAGCCTGAACACGATTATGGTGGACGGCACGGGTATGTGTGGCGCCTGCCGACTGACCATTGGCGGGAAGACGAAGTTTGTCTGCATCGACGGCCCTGAGTTCGACGGTGCGCTGGTCGACTGGGACGAGATGTTCAAGCGTATGGGCACGTTCAAGCGGGTCGAACAGGAGGAGATGGACCATTACAACAAGGACCACAATGCCGACTGGCGTTCTGAACTTCGCAAGAGTATGAAGCCCAAGGAGCGTCTCGCCATCGAGCGCGTGGTGATGCCTGAACTTGACCCTGTCTATCGTGCCACCACCCGTACTGAGGAGGTGAACATCGGCCTGACGAAGGAGATGGCTATGCGTGAGGCACAGCGCTGTTTGGACTGTGGCAAGCCGAGTTGTGTGGAGGGCTGCCCTGTGAATATTGACATTCCCGGATTCATCAAGAACATTGAGCGCGGCGACATTCTTTCTGCCGCCCGTGTGCTGAAGCAGACGTCGTCCCTGCCGGCCGTTTGTGGCCGCGTCTGTCCCCAGGAGAAGCAATGCGAGAGCAAGTGTATCCACTTGAAGATGAACTCGAAGCCTGTGGCCATTGGCTATTTGGAGCGTTTTGCCGCCGACTACGAGCGCGAGAGCGGCAACATCAGTCTGCCGGAGACAGCCCCCTCCAACGGCATCAAGATAGCCGTTGTGGGTAGCGGCCCTGCCGGTCTGAGTTTTGCCGGCGATATGGTGAAACTGGGCTACGACGTTTATGTGTTTGAGGCTTTGCACGAGATTGGCGGTGTGCTGAAGTATGGCATTCCTGAGTTCCGTCTGCCGAATAAGATTGTGGATGTGGAGATTGAGAACCTGGCCAAGATGGGTGTCCACTTCCAGACGGACGTCATCGTGGGCAAGACCATTTCCGTGGAACAACTTGAGCAGAAGGGCTTCAAGGGCATCTTCGTGGGTAGTGGCGCCGGTCTGCCGAACTTTATGAATATTCCTGGCGAGAACCTCATCAACGTGATGTCGAGTAATGAGTACCTGACACGTGTGAACCTGATGGATGCTGCCAACCCCGAGACCGACACGCCCATCAACCTGGGCAAACGGGTGCTTGTTGTTGGTGGCGGCAACACGGCTATGGACTCCTGCCGCACGGCGAAGCGCCTGGGCGCCGACGTGACGCTGGTCTACCGCCGCTCGGAGCAGGAAATGCCTGCCCGCCTGGAGGAAGTGAAGCACGCCAAGGAGGAGGGCATCAACTTCCTCACCCTGCACAACCCCATCGAGTACAAGGGCGACGAGAGTGGTGCCGTGTGCCAGGCCGTGCTCCAGGTGATGGAATTGGGCGAGCCTGACGCCTCTGGCCGCCGTAGTCCTGTGCCTGTGGAGGGTAAGACGGTGACGCTCGACGTTGACCAGGTGGTCGTGGCCGTGGGTGTCAGTCCCAACCCGCTGGTGCCGAAGAGCATCGAAGGCCTGGAACTGGGCCGCAAGAACACCATTGTGGTGAACGAGGGTATGCAGTCGAGCCGTCCGGAGATTTTCGCCGGCGGCGACATCGTGCGCGGTGGTGCCACCGTTATCCTCGCTATGGGCGACGGTCGACGGGCTGCCGAGCATATGCACAAAGTGATAAGTGATAAGTGATAGGTGATAAGTGATAGGTGATAAGTGATGAGGAAACTTTTCATATTTTCGATTTTCGTATTTTCGTTTTTCGGTTTACGTGTGATTGCGGAGCCGAGACAGGAGATGCTGTTGGCTGACGGCTGGCAGTTTTCCCGCGACAAGCAGACGTGGCAGGACGTGAGCGTGCCTCACGACTGGGCCATCAGCGGTCCCTTCGACAAGAAATGGGACCTGCAGGTGGTGGCCATCGAGCAGAACGGTGAAAAGGAACCCACGGAGAAGAGTGGGCGCAGCGGTGCCCTGCCCTGGATTGGCGAGGGTCACTACAAGCGCACCATCACCATTCCTGCAGGCTTTAGCGGACACGCCGAACTGCTCTTCGACGGGGCGATGGCGGAGCCTACGGTCAGCGTGAATGGCCAGAAGGCGGGCTATTGGGCCTACGGCTACAACACGTTCCGCGTGGATATCACCAAGTGTGTGAAGCCGGGCGATAATCTTTTGGAAGTAGACCTCAAAAATGTGGAGGAAAGTTCGCGCTGGTACCCTGGTGCCGGCATCTACCGCCCCGTGACGCTCATCCTCACCCCACAGAAGCCACGCATCGACGACTGGGGCATCACCACCACTACTACCTTGCACGCGAAGGATGGCAGAGACAGGGACGTTACCAAGTTCGTCGTGGAGGTACCGATTCTTGATTGTGGTGAAGGATTGCCCGTCGTTATGGAACTTATCCGTCCCGACGGCAAAGAAAAGAAATGGTGTTCTCCTGCCCCAATGCGCAGGGGGTCGGGCAAGGCTATCGGCACATTCTTCATTCCCGATGCTATGCTGTGGACACCCGAGACTCCCAATTTATATACACTACGCATCACGCTCTGCGACGGCAAGAGCGCTCCCAATGTGTTTGACGACTTCGGCGAAGCCATTGACCAGAAGACGCTGAAGGTGGGACTTCGCACGGTCAGCGTGTCGAAGGCCGGCGGTTTCCAACTCAATGGTGTGACGCGAAAGATAAAGGGCGTCTGCCTGCACCACGACCTTGGGCCTTTAGGGGCTGCTATCAACAAGGCTGCGCTTATCCGACAGATTAAGACGATGAAGGCGATGGGCTGCGACGCCATCCGCACCGCGCACAATATGCCGAGCCAGTGGCAGATGGACATTTGCGACTCGTTGGGTATGATGGTGATGGCCGAGAGTTTCGATATGTGGGTCTATCCGAAGTGCAAGAACGGCTACGCCCGCTTCTTCAAGGAATGGGCCGACAAGGATATCACCAACCTGGTGCTGGCCAACCGCCGGCACCCCAGCATCGTGATGTGGTCAATCGGCAACGAGATTCCTGAGCAGGGTATGGCTGGGGGCCGCGAGATGGCCGCCCACCTGCAGGACCTCTGCCACCAACTCGACCCTACGCGCCCCGTGACGCAAGGTTGCGACCGTCCCGACAATGCCGCGAGCACCGGCTTCCTGCAAACGATGGACGTGCCGGGCCTGAACTATCGTCTGCACCGCTATCAGGACACCTTTAACAAACTATGGCAGGGATTTCTGCTGGGTAGCGAGACGACCTCGACGGTGTCCTCACGTGGCGTCTATAAATTTCCCGTGAAGCCCGACGACAACGCCCGCTACTCATCGTGGGCAAAGGGCTATGACCCGCAGGCCATCAAGAATGCCGACGGCCAGTGCTCCGGCTACGACGTGGAGTATTGTGCGTGGTCGAATCTGCCCGACGACGACTGGCGCTGGCAGGAGGACTATCCGTGGGTCATCGGCGAGTTCGTGTGGACGGGCTACGACTACTTGGGCGAGCCGTCGCCTTACGATGAGTACTGGCCCGCCCGCTCGTCATATTTCGGCATCTGCGACCTCGCCGGACTGCCCAAGGACCGCTATTTCCTCTACCGCTCGCACTGGAACAAGCAGGAACACACCATCCACTTGCTGCCCCACTGGACGTGGCCCGACCGCAAGGGCGAGGTGACCCCCGTCTACTGCTATACCGACTACAACGAAGCAGAACTGTTCGTCAATGGCAAGAGCCAGGGGCGCATTAAGAAGAATCCGAAAGAGCGGCTTGACCGCTACCGCCTGCGCTGGAACGAGGTGAAGTATGAGCCGGGCGAACTGAAGGTGGTCGTCTATGACGAGCAGGGCAATGCCGCCGGCACCAAAACCGTGCGCACGGCAGGCACTCCCGCCAAACTGAAACTCGACGTCTGGACGCAATCTTCGGACAGCAACCCCATAAAGCCGACCCTGAAAGCCGACGGCGAAGACCTGGCCTTTGTCACCGTCTCTTTGGTCGACAAGAACGGCACGCTCATCCCCAATGCTGCCGACCAGTTGCGTTTTGAGGTAAGCGGAGCGGGGTCGTTCCGCGCTGTCTGCAATGGCGACGCCACCAGCCTCGAACCCTTTACGCAGCCCACGATGAAACTTTTCAACGGGCAGTTGGTCGCCATCGTCCAAGCCTCCGACAAGGCCGGAACGGTGACCCTGAAAGTCAGCGACGCCCAACGCCGGCTGACGGCAAAAGCCAATATCGCAGTAAAATAAAAGACAGGTTGTCGTTAATATAATGAACTATAAATATTAAATCGTGAAAATATGGAGTTTTCGGCCAAGCAAATTGCCGAGTTGATCGGCGGACGCATTGAGGGCAACGAAAATACTGCCGTCAGTACCTTTGCAAAGATTGAAGAGGGCAAGGAGGGCGCCCTTTCGTTCCTCTCAAATCCCAAATACACCCATTTCCTCTACGACACCAAGTCGTCAGTTGTGCTTATCAACGACGACCTCCAGTTGGAGCAGCCTGTCCCTTGCACGCTCATCCGTGTGAAGAACGCCTACGAGGCTGTTGCTCGCTTGTTGCAGATTTACGAAAGTATGAAGCCGCGCAAGACCGGCATCGACCCGCTTGCCAGCATTTCTCCAAAAGCCACTATCGGAAAGGATGTCTATGTCGGCGCCTTTGCCGTGGTGGGCGACGGCACTGTGGTGGGCGACGGCACGCAAATCTACCCGCATACCGTCATCGGCGACGGCGTGACCATCGGCGAGAAGTGCCTGCTCTACCCCAATGTCACCATCTATCAGGGGTGCCGTCTGGGCAATTCGGTCACCATCCATGCCGGCAGCGTCATTGGTGCCGACGGCTTTGGCTTCGCTCCCAACCAGGAGGGCTACGACAAGATTCCGCAGATTGGCATTGTCATCATCGAGGACAATGTGGAGATTGGCGCCAACACCTGTATTGACCGCTCCACAATGGGCGCCACCATCATCCACAAGGGCGTGAAACTCGACAACCTCATCCAGGTGGCCCATAACTGCGAGGTGGGCGAGAACACCGTTATGTCGGCCCAGGTGGGCATGGCCGGCAGCACCAAGATCGGCGCCTGGTGTATGGCAGGCGGCCAGGCCGGTTTTGCAGGGCATATCCAGGTGGCCGACAGAACCTTTGTGGGCGCACAATGCGGCGTCATCGGCAACACCAAGGGCAACGGCGAGTCGCTCATCGGCTCCCCGGCGATGGAGCCTCGCACCTACTTCAAAGGCATGGCCATCCTCAGGAAACTCCCGGACATGTACCGCGAACTGAACGAACTGAAGAAGCAGGTTGAGACCCTTACCAAATAAAAGTTGAATTGAAATGCAAGCTTATGATTGATATTAAGAAAAATCCTTTCTTAATCTGTTTGGTAGTTGTTGTCTTGTGGCCATTCAGGCTCTGGGCAGAGGATCCGTATGCCGTGTTGAGCGACAGCAACAGGGTGCTGACGTTCTTCTACGATGACCAAAAGGCGGAGCGGGGAGGTTTGAGCATCGTTCCGTTCAACAAGGTAGGCTTCCAGACTTGGTATAACCAAAGAGAAAGTGTCGTGAAAGCGGTGTTCGACCCTTCCTTTGCCAACTGTAAAAGTATTAGCAGTACTGCGTTCTGGTTTTTTGAGATGAGGAATCTGGTGTCGATTGATGGTTTGGAGCATTTGAACACTTCGGGGGTGAAGAGTATGTTCAGCATGTTTGCCTGTTGCAACAGCCTCACCTCGCTTGACGTCAGCCATTTCGACACGCACGATGTGATCATTATGGCGGGTATGTTTGACGAATGTACCAGTCTCACCTCTTTGGATGTCAGCCATTTCGACACGAGCGGAGTGAGTGATATGAGCTATATGTTCGACCAGTGTAGTGCCCTAACTTCGCTCGACGTGAGCCACTTCGACACAGAGAACGTGATAAGTATGGAGAGGATGTTCAACAAATGCAGGAGCCTCACCTCGTTGGATGTGAGCCATTTCGACACAAAGAACGTGACAAATATGTTCAGTATGTTCAATGAATGTAGCGGTCTTACCTCGTTGGACGTGAGCCATTTCAACACGGGTAATGTGGAGCTGATGGGAAGCATGTTCTTGAAATGTAGTGGTCTGAAGGCGTTGGACGTGAGCCACTTTGACACGGGGAAGGTGCAAGGTATGTCGAATATGTTTGATGGTTGCAGCGGCCTCACTTCATTGGACGTGAGTAACTTCAATACGGAAAACGTGTCTGATATGAATGTGATGTTCAGGAATTGCAGCGGCCTGAAATCATTGGACGTGAGCAACTTCAACACATCGAAAGTGACGGCTATGACAGCGATGTTCGCCTATTGCCACCAATTCACTTCTTTGGACGTGAGCCACTTCGACACACGTAACGTGACGACTATGTATTGTATGTTCGATGGTTGTAAAGGCCTCACCTCGCTCGACGTGAGCCACTTTGTTACAGACAGCGTGACGAGTATGAACTGTATGTTCCACAACTGTAGCGGTCTCACTTCGATAGATGTGAGCCATTTCAACACGAAACTGGTGTCGGATATGGGGTATATGTTCAGCGGTTGCAGCAACCTCAGGAGCTTGGACGTGAGCCAGTTCGAGACGGATAGCGTGAAGAAAATGGACTTTATGTTCCACAACTGCAGTCTTATCACCTCGCTCGACGTGAGCCAGTTCAAGACAGACAGCGTGATCACGATGCAGGGAATGTTCTATAATTGCAGTGGCCTCAAGACGTTGGACGTGAGCCGTTTCGCCACGGGCAAAGTGACGGATATGAGCTTTATGTTCTACAAGTGCAGCAGCCTTGACTTCTTGGATGTGGCCAGCTTCGACACACGCAACGTGAAGACGATGGAGAGTATGTTCGACGATTGCAGTCGCCTGACCACACTTGACCTGACAAACTTCAACACAGAGAATGTCGAGGATATGTATTGCATGTTCTACGATTGCAGGAACCTGACGACTATCTTCGCCGGCGAAGGGTGGAACACCTCAAATGTCGTTTCCAACTACGGGTACAACCATATCGACGGGCGTGCACTACTGTTTGGAAACTGCACCAGCCTTATCGGCGGCAAAGGCACGAGATACGATATAAACCGTACGAGCTGCATCTACGCAAGGATAGACAAGCCAGGAGAGCCGGGTTATTTCTCTGACAAAGATGACCCATACGACCCCGAAGTGGCTGAGGCTGAACCATACGCCTTGCTGAGTGATGGCAACAGCGTGCTCACATTCTACTACAATAACAAAAAGAAGGAACGGGGTGGCCTGGAAGTTGGGCCGTTTGCAGATAAGGCAGCCTGGTACGGTTACGGCCAGAAGATTGGTAAGGTGGTATTCGATGAATCTTTCGCCAAATGCACTTCCCTTACAAGCACAAGGATGTGGTTCTATGGCTTCAGCAGCCTCACTTCCATTACAGGCATAGAGCATTTGAATATGTCCGATGTTACTGATATAGGGTATATGTTTGGCGGCTGCTCCAGTCTGACATCCCTTGATTTGAGCACCTTCGACATTGGGAAGGTGAAGAAAATGGACAGTATGTTCTCTGGCTGCAATTCCCTCGCCACTATTCTCGTTGACAGCGATTGGAATACGGAGTCGGTGACTGATGGCATGAATATGTTCTTGGGCTGCACCAGCCTGGTTGGCGGCAATGGCACGACTTACGATGCCAGCCGAACTGGCTGTGTCTATGCCAAGATAGACCGCCCAGGGATGCCGGGCTATTTCACCGACAAGAACGGTTCGGTGGTGTATGTGGCCGAAACGCCCGTGCTGTCGCTCGACTACGCTACTGGTGCGCTGACCATCATCTGCGCTACAGAGGGCAGCACCATCCACTATGCCATTGGCACAGGGGACAAACAGGACTATGCCGGGCCGGTCATGCTGACGGACAACAGCACCGTCAGGGCTTGGGCCACGGCGGAAGGCTATGTTGTCTCTGACGTCACAACCGTCACGCCAATACCAAATGGTACGCTGGCTAACGATACTTTCACCATTGTTGGCCCTGTAACAAGCAATGAACTGCTCTTCTTGCGCAACGTCTTGGGTCAGAAGGTTGAACACCTTGACTTGGCGGAAGCCACGCTCACCGATGGCGGCCTTGCCGACGAAGCCTTTGCACGTATGCCCCTGCTTATTGCGAAACTGCCGGCAATCGTGGACAGCACAGGCGCAAGGCTTTTTGCCGGATGCCGAAGACTGGCCGCCGTGGAGTGGAACGCCGCTACCGACTTGACAGCAGCGGCTATGGAGGGCATCGACAATCCAAACCTCCTGCTCTATGTCGGCAGCGACAACGTCGGACGTCAGGCTGGCATACACAACCGTGTGGTCTCTGGCATAGCCCAAGAAATTATCCTCTCTGACCCTTCCGCCGGTTCGGCCTCCGACTGCAATTTCTTCTGTTCCCGTCCGTTCACGGCAAGCCATATCAGCTACACCCACAGCTACGGCCTGAAGAGCGGCTTCAACGAGTGCAGGGGATGGGAAACGCTGGCCCTGCCTTTCGACGTGCAGGCCATACGCCACGAAGCTACGGGAAAGACCATTATTCCCTTCGCTACCTCCACAGGCAACTTGGAGGAGCGGCCCTTCTGGCTCTGCGAGCTTACGCAGGGCGGCTGGCGCGAGGTGGCTCGTGTGGAGGCCTACAAGCCTTACATCATAGCGATGCCCAACAACGAAACCTACTCTGATCAATACTGCCTGACTGGCAATGTGACCTTTAGTGCCGATGAGGCCATAGTGGCTCCTACCGTCGTGCGTGCCAGCAGCAAGGGCGATTCGAGCTTCCAGCCCACGACAATCGCTGTCGAGGCTGGCGACGAGGTGTTTGCCATCGATGCCGATGGTAGCGTGTTCGTGGCTGCCCTGCGTGAGGTAAGACCCTTTGAGGCTTGGCGTACCACCACGCAACAAGGTGTGCGCTTCCTGCCAGTATTCGACGATATGCCGTCGAACATCACTCTGTCGGCCATCGAGCTATCACCGCAAACAACCCTCTACGACCTGCAGGGCCGCAGACTTAACGCCACAGACCGAAAGGGTGTCTACATTGTCAATGGTCGCAAAGTGGTGGTAAAGTAAAAAAATATAAGGTATGCGTATGAAAAGGATCACTATCATATCGGCCCTGATCTGTGCCTTGCTGCTTCCTGGTACGCGGGTGGCAGCCCAGGACATCACCACGCGGGCGGCGACGGCTTACGCTGGAGTCGGCTACGGTATGAACTCCGTCTTGAAGAAAGGCTCGCTGGGAGGCCTGACCCTCGTATTAGGCGGCATCTGGCAAGGCCACGACCTCCAGCTGAACTATACGTTGGGGCTTGAGAAGTCGCCTCTGCTCTATTGGTATGATGACAATGGCGACGTGGATTGTGCCCTGCACTACAAACGCCATTCGCTTGGAATGAAGTACGGCTACCAGGTGCGGCTTGCCGACGGACTTGCCCTGACGCCGCAGGCGGGTGCCAGCTATGAGCGGTTAGAGGGTGTCCAGTCTTCAGGCAGCAACGACCTGGGCAACGGTGCCGATGCGTGGTGTTTTACTGTCGGCCTGAAGCTCGTCTGGTCGCCTTTGGACCATAGTGCCCTGTTCCTCTCACCTGAATACAAGTCGGCTTTCCGCAAAAATCCGCTCTACGAAGACGTGACGGACAAATGCAAGGCAAGCCAGGGCGGCCTTGCATTCTATGCTGGTGTGCTCTTTTATTTATGACCTGACGACCCACAAGATTATGAAACCGTTATCACTTTTTTATCTTTTCGCCCTTTCTCTTTCTTGTTTTCTCGCATCGTGCGTGGAGACCGAGAACGAGGTGTCGCAATTGTCGAGTTTATGGTACCACGGTGCAGGCGACGGTGTCATTATTAACGGAGACAACACGGAGACAACGCTGGAACTGAAGGCCGAGTGCGGCTGGCAGCTTACCACCGACGGCGGCTGGCTGACTGTTATGCCGGCGAGCGGTATGGGTAATGCAACGGTCACGGTGGTGGCTGATGGGCCGAACCCCTCGCACGATAATAACCGTCAAGGGACTGTCATCTTCACTACAGCCGACGGCGTGAAGAAGCGCATCAGCGTGGTGCAGACACCTTCCACCTATATCCCGCTGACGCTGTCAGTCAACAAATCCTTGCTGTCATTCGATGCCACCAACGAACTGTCGATGCAGTTTGACATTGTGAGTAACACCGGTTGGACAATAAGTGCCGACCAGCCTTGGGTCATCTTCACACCGGCTTCAGGCGATGGCCCCGCTCAGATAACGGTCCATTGCTTGGACAATCTCACCACCCAAGACCGTTCCTGTACCCTGACAGTGGCCTCTGGCGACCTGAGGCAGCAGGTGGCCATCACCCAGAAGGCAGCTGAACTGCCCACACTCTCGGCTCTAAGCATATTGGATGTCGGTGAGACGAAAGCCAGCGTGAGCGCGACCATCGTTCAGGGCACTTTCGTGGCTACAGAGTGCGGCTTCGTGTGGAGCACATCGCCCAATCCTGCCAGCGACGGCCAGAAATGCAAGGCTTTGCAGAACGATGGCACAACTTTCGCCGCCACCTTGGAAGGGCTGGCTAAGAAGCAGCTTTACTACGTCTGTGCATACGCCGTTTCGCTGGTAGGCACCGTCTACGGCCAGGTGGCAACGTTTACCACTCTGAGCATCCCCCATGAGGGTGATGACAAGAAACCAGACTTCTGAAAATCTCTTCTACTTGTTCTTTACTATCTGGGCTGTAAAGGTGGCCTCAGAGACGACTTTGTCGCCTACGAAGACGTAGCCGTGCATACTGGAGATACCGTGGCGCAGGGGGGCGAGCAGCTCAACCTTGAAAAGCAGCGTGTCGCCCGGCACCACCTTCTGGCGGAACTTCACGCCGTCAATCTTCATGAAGTATGTGCTCCAGCGTTCAGGCTCCTCGACAGTACTCAGCACCAGCAGGCCGCCCACCTGGGCCATCGCCTCAATCTGCAACACGCCGGGCATGACTGGCTCCTGCGGGAAGTGGCCCTGGAAGAAAGGCTCGTTGGCCGTGATGTTCTTCACGCCGACAATGCTCGTCGGGCCGATGGAGATGACCTTGTCGACCAACTGCATAGGATAGCGGTGGGGCAGCAACTCGCGGATGCGGTTTACGTCCATTACAGGCGGCTCGTTGGGGTCGTAGAAGGGTGCCTGAATCTCGTGCTTGCGTATTTCCTTGCGCATTTCGCGGGCAAACTTGTTATTGATGGTGTGGCCTGGACGGGTGGCGATGATGCGGCCCTTGATGGGTTTGCCAATGAGGGCCATGTCGCCGATGACATCGAGCAGTTTGTGGCGTGTGCACTCGTTCTCCCACTGCAGCGGTTTGTGCTGGATGTAGCCCAGTTCGGTGGCGTCGCGGTGCTCCACGTGGAGCAGGTCGGCCAGTTTGTCCAGACGCTCCTGGGTGGTCTGCCTCTCGTAGATGACGATAGCGTTGTCCATATCGCCGCCCTTAATCAGGTTGGCCTGCAGCAGCGGCTCGATGTCGCGCACGAAGACGAAAGTGCGGGCGGGCGCAATCTCCGTGACGTACTGGTTGACATTGTCGAGAGTGGCAAACTGGGAGTTGATGAACTTCGACTCGAAACTGCACATCGTCGTCAGCGACATATCCTCGTCGGGCAGAATCGTGATGCACGAGCCGGTCTCGTCGTCCTTCACCTCAATCTTCTTGCGGATGATGTAGTAGTCCTTGGGGGCGTTCTGCTCCTCAATGCCAATCTCCATGATTTTCTCAACATACTTGACAGCCGACCCGTCGAGAATGGGGAACTCCGGGCCGTTCACCTGAATGAGGCAGTTGTCGATGCCCAGTGCGTAGAGGGCGGACAGGGCGTGCTCAACGGTGCTCACGCGCACGTCGCCACGGCCCAGCACGGTGCCGCGCTGCGTGTCGACCACGTTCTCGGCAACGGCGTCTATAATGGGCATTCCCTCCAAGTCAATACGCTGTATCTTGTACCCGTGGTTCTCTGCTGCCGGGTTGAACGTCACAGTAAGGCTCAACCCCGTGTGCAGCCCTTTGCCGCACAGGGTAAAGCTGCCTTTCAATGTCTTTTGTTTCATAGTGTCTTTATTAACGACAACCTGAACAACTTGGACAACTTTTGACCATTGACTATTGACAATTGACCATTGTTGTTTTTGTTGTCGGAGTTGTCTTTTTATTTGAATTGATAGAGTTGTCTTTTATATTTGACTGTATCAAGCTGACTCGAACTCGCGGAGGAAGCGGGTGTCGTTCTCCGAGAACATACGGAGGTCGGAGACACGGTACTTCAAGTTAGTGATGCGCTCCACACCCATGCCAAAGGCATAACCACTATAGATGTTAGGATCAATGCCGCACTGCTCCAGAACGTTGGGGTCTACCATACCGCAGCCCAGGATTTCCACCCAGCCCGTATGCTTGCAGAAGCCGCAGCCCTCGCCGCCGCAGATGAAGCACGAGATGTCCATCTCTGCACTCGGCTCGGTGAAGGGGAAATACGACGGGCGCAGGCGTATCTTTGTGTCGGGGCCGAACATCTCCTGTGCAAACGACAGCAGCACCTGCTTCAGGTCGGTGAAGCTGACGTTCTTGTCGATGTAAAGACCCTCCACCTGGTGGAAGAAGCAGTGGGCGCGGGCGGTGATGGCCTCGTTGCGGTAGACGCGGCCCGGGCAGATGACGCGGATGGGCGCCGTCAGTTTGCCGTCCTCGGTGTGCATGTGCTCCATCACGCGGGCCTGCACGCTGGAGGTGTGCGAGCGCAGCAGAATGTTCTTGGTCACATCGTTGGGGTGCTGGCTGACGAAGAACGTGTCCTGCATGTCGCGGGCGGGGTGGTCGGCGGCAAAGTTCATGCGGGTGAACACGTGCAGGTCGTCCTCCACCTCGGGGCCGTCGGCCAGCACGAAGCCCATGCGCGAGAAGATGTCGATAATCTCGTTGGTGACGATGGTCAGCGGATGGCGCGTACCCAGCGGCGTGGGGTATGGCGTGCGCGTCAGGTCAACGGCCTCATCGGTCTGCTCCTGCACCTCGGTATCGGCTTTCAACTGGGCGATGCGCTCCTGTGCCAACTGCTTGAGCACGTTGATTTTCATGCCCACCGTCTTCTTCTCCTCGGCAGGCACCAGGCGGAAGTCGTTCATCAACTCGGTGATGATGCCCTTGCGGCTCAGGTATTTCTGGCGCAACTGCTCCACTTCCTCGGCATTGCGGGCCTTCAACTGTTCTACTTCTTTCTGAAGTTCTGCTATCTTTTCAAGTATCATATTAGTGGTTGTATTTGCATATTACGGGTGCAAAGGTACGAAAAAGCCCACGAACTGCCAAACATTACGTGAAAAATAACAGCTTTCCCGTAGAAAATCAAGCAGTTCCTGCGGGAAAGTGGTTCTTGGTGTGGTCAGTTTTGGTTAGAAGCGGAAGTCGAACTGTGCGTCGAAGAAATTGTAGTTGTGCTTGTCGGGGTTGGCAATGCTGCGGTCATTGACGCGGGCATACTCCAGGTTGAGTTGCAGCTTCTTGGTGATGTAATAATTCACGCCGACTTCGTACATAGTCTTCGATGAGCTCCACTCCTTGGCCTTGCGGTAGCACTGGTAACGGGCCTTGGCGTGCACCTTGCTCTTGACGACGGGCACGATGCCGAAGACATACCAGCCGTCGGCCTTGTCGCCAAGCGAAGCGTCGGCTCCCTTGCCTTGGCTGTGCAGGTATTCTGTACGGAAGGTGTACTCGTCCTTGTCGTACTCGGCGGAGAGGGCATAGCGGTTCTTCTCTCCGACATCGGCACGGCTGCCCGTCCATCCGAAAGCACCGATACGCACGCCCTGGATAGGCATCACCCAGAGACCGCCGATGATGTCCTTGCGCTGGTCTTTGTCTTTGGAGTTGATGCCCTCACCGTTGTAGACACCCAACTGGTAGTGCAGCAGCCGGCGACCGACGGCATTGGGAAAGAGGTCGCCCTGCACCTGTACGCCGATGTCGCGTCCGCTGCTCGATTTCTCACCAGTACGGTCTCCGAAGCCCGACAGGGCATTGATGACGTTAGCGTATGCGTACCAACCCTGTGTGATGGGGTTGGTGGGATTCTCGAAAGTGAACGCACGTTTGAACTGGCCAGCCTTCACACGGAACTCCTTGTGCTTCACCCACTCGGCAAAGATGTCGATCAGTTGCACGGTAGGCTCGCCGGGCCCCTTGGCATTAGTGCCTTG
Organism: Prevotella sp.; assembly: GCA_017960525.1. Taxonomy (GTDB): domain Bacteria; phylum Bacteroidota; class Bacteroidia; order Bacteroidales; family Bacteroidaceae; genus Prevotella. The sequence goes on along the minus strand of JAGCZA010000060.1, from coordinate 29,969 downwards.
AATCTGGACGCGCCAGTCAAATTCGCCATTCTTGCCGTCGAGGATGAAACGGGCCAGTCGCAGGTTGAACTCGTTGTGCTCGCCCTCGTCCTTGTCTTCATACTGATATTGCAGCATACCGTAGCCGCTGAACTTGATGTTGTCGTACCACTTCTGAGTGGCTTGTTGTGCATTGGCCGCCAGTGTGAAGACCGCCAAGGCTGAAGCCAGTAATGTCTTTCTCATAATTCTGTGCTTTTTTGATGATAGTTGTTTCTCTTTTTTATACGGTGGTAAAATCTTGCTGAAAGTTTGGTTCGTCCAAACTCATAGTTTGCTCCGTCCAAACTCGTAGTTTGGTTCGTCCAAACTTCAGGTTGGGGTCGCGCTTATCTTCATTCGATTGCAAAGATAAGCCTTTTTTCGCAAATACACAAATAAAAAAGCGTTCATTTGGCAATTACGCCAAATGAACGCTGTCGGGAATAATGAGTTGGCTTTTTTATTCTCCTCCGGCCATAATGGTCAGAACCGTTGAAATGTCGGCCACATCAACTTGGCCGTCACCATTCACGTCGCCGACTGAGTCATACTCACCGGCCATAATGGTCAGGATGGAAGAGATGTCAGCCACATCAACTTGGCCGTCGGCATTGACGTCGCCTTGCTTGACTACGCCTTCACCCTGGGTGACTGTAACCTTCAGGCGTGCACCAGTCTGCATGAAGACAATCTCGACCTTGCGGCTCTTCACGTCTTCAGGCATTTCCTCGGCTGTGACAATCATGTCGTAGTCGATGCCATTGACGAAGTACTCATACTCCTCGCCATCCTCATCAATGTCAGTGGCGGTGGTGTAGTCTTCGTTGGCAATCTCGATGGTGAGCCATTCGGGAATCTCCTCTTCCTCTTCACCGTCAACGGTAATCTTCTCAATTGAAAGGCTGTAGGTCGGCTCCTCAGTTTCTTCGTCTACGGTATAGTACATAGGGTCGATGTGGATGGTGGCCTCACCGCCGTTGGCAGCGAACTGCAGGTCGGTGTTGTCCTCAGTGTAGAGATAGCCGTAGGTGGCGTCTTTCAGACCGATGAAGAGTGTGGGCCAGCCGCCGCCGTAGGAGCGCATACGCTCCTGGCCGATTGTCTGGAACCAAGTCGAGGTAATCTCGTTGTTTGAGTATTCCTGATTGCCCAGAACACCCTTGAAGGTGCCATTGTCCCAGCCGTCAATGACAATACAGAACTCGTCCTCGATGAAGAGGTAGTCGAGTGTTTCGCTCATTCCGAACTCGTCCTCACGGTACAGTTCGTTGAACTCAACTTCTGAGATTCCACTTTCGTAGTCCTGAACATTGTCGGTGGTGGCATCGCCCTCAGCAATGAGGTCGCCCAGAGTGAGGTTGCCCGTCGAAGTGCGTGTGCACTTGTAGAGGCTGATGTGCAGGTTGAAGTCTTCCTGGGCCTCAAACGATACCATAGGCAGCGTTACGCCGGTCAGGTAAAGTGGAGTGCTGGGCTTGCCCTGGTAAGAATAGATTTTCGTCATTCTTGCTACGCTTGCAAATTGTTCATTTTCGTCCAAAATGTTTGGTGTGGCAAAGTTGACATAGAACGTCAGGTCTAAGTCGGGGTTCTGGCGGGTCATTGTGGCGTATGTGTCGTCAGAGTACTTGAAACTGCCCTGACCGTGTCCGCCATAGAAATACACGTCCTCATAGCGTTTCTCGTTAGTGTCGTTGCCATTAGCATCTTTGGCGAAAGAAAGTCCTTTACCCCAAGTGAAAGGTTCCGACTGGGCTCCTTCGTTAGAGGCGATAAGTGAGAAATCGGTATAGACGGAACCGCCCTTGGTGTTGAAGCTGAAATTACGCTCTTTGCCCGTGATGACAGCCTCGTCTTCCTCTTCCGGGTTCTCTGTAATCGTCCATTCGAAGTCGGTGGCGATGTCAAATGTGTTGTTGCGGAACGAGACAGGGGTATAAGCACCAAAGACAGCCAGATTGCTGTTGTAGGAATAGCCGCTGGGACCCATACCGGCAAAGAGTACCAGTTCGTTGGACTCGAAGGCTGCGTCTTCGGGTGCTTCCGGGGCAGCATTGGGCAAACGGTACTTCACGTTGTCCATATATGAATAAGAGCCAAGATAGGTGTCGAAGCTGGCATCGAATTCTTTTGTGGACCAAGCTCCTAAGATAACACTCTCGTTTGCAATGGTGGTCAGCGAGCCGTCCTCACCCTCGGTGAGCACGATGCAGCCGTCATCGGCTGTGCCGCTGCAAATCAGGATGTAGACCATGCCGTCAGCTCCGCCTTCTTCTTCATCCTCATAGCTGGCAATCACCTGTGGCTTCACGGTGATGACATTGCCCTCCTGTGTGTACTCCACATCGATGCCGTCGGGGTAGAGGTCGGCGAAGGTGTCGATGAGCGGTGACATATTGACGAAGAAATGTGTTTCCTCCTCGTCCATTGTCACCGTGCCGCGCTGCATAACCCAGTCTTCTGGCTGGTTTGCGAAATAGTCTACGGCATGGGCGTTGTACTCATAGTTGATAGACGACTCATAGCGATAGTAATATGTGACGTTGGCATAAAGTTCGTCCCAGCCTAAGTAGGCGTCACCGTCGCTCATATCGGGGTCGAACTCCACGTTTGCGAACTCACCCAGGCAGACCCAGTTGCCGTTGGTGATGGCCAACTTTCCGTCCTCGCCGAGGGTCATGTTGATAATGCCGTCCTCGTCGTCGCTGTTTGCGGAGAAGAGGGTGATGTAGAAGGTGGAGTCTTGTGCCTCGTTCTTATAGGAGGCAATGGCCTGCGGGCTGATGGTGATGACATCGTCCTCGATGGTGTACTCCACGGGAATGCCGTCGGGAAACAGATCACTCAGGAAATCAGGTGTCGGGATGACGTTGACAAGCACATTGGCTTCCCTTTCCTCACCTGTATCCTTATTGGTGAATGTTTTTGTAGAAGGGGTCATCGTCCACTCCTCTACCTCTTTAGACCTATAATTGATACCCATACCGATGTAGGTCTCGGCGAAAGCTGGAGCCTTGGCTCTTGCCGACGTTGGCTTGTTCAGGTTGAGGGTGGGCGTGAGGTTCACCATCTGGCGGCTCTGGGCCTTGCCTTTGCCGAAAGCCTTGCCCTGCATCTGCTGGATGGGCTGTGCGAAATTGTGCTTTGCACGTGTCACAGGCTTAACTTTATTGGGGTCGAGTGTAAGATGCCTGCCGGTAGGGGCGTAGCTTCTGGTTGTCAAGCCCATTTTGGGGGACTGGGACTGGAACGATTTCTTAACCAGGGAATTCTTTGTCAACCCCGGAGCCATTGGCTGCCCACTATAGACCTTCGGGCTGCCTTGTGCGTTGGCGGTAATGGCCATTACTGCCATAACTGCAAATAGTAGAATCTTTTTCATTGTGTTGATTTTTATGTTTATTAATTTAGTTTGTTATTTTAGTGTGTATGTAGTGGCTCCCCCAATCAGTTGAAGCGTGCATCCCGTAGGCCTGAAATAGTTATTAGGGGTGATAGTGTAGTCGCCATAGAGGGTGACAGCGAATTGCTGTACCAGAGTTGCGACATCGCATTTGCTGGCGAAGTTGGACAAGTTGCGGTCTTGCTCAACTTCCTCGGTGCTCTCTATATGCATTTTCCCGAATTCTGGGCGTGAGGTGTTCATTGCCAGTCCGGCGGTGTTTGTCTTTGTCTTTGCGGTGTTCGTGTAGAAGGTGATGACGACGCCTTTCACGGCTCCGCTACCGGTAGAGCGTCCCAGTCCTATGCCTGCCAGCGAATAGTTCTTGTTGAATTTTCCCAGTTCGGCATCAATCTGCTCCAGAAGGGCTTTCTGTTCGGCAGAGAACAATTCCTGGTCGAAGTTCCATACGGTGTTGCGAGCGGTGACGATGTAGTTGTCCCAGCGGGGGATAACGCGCACGCTGTCGCTTTCAGAGTTGAGGCAGGTGCTGTCGGCAGCCATCGTGAACTCCTGGAACTTGTTCACGCCGAGTGTGTCGGTGCGGTGGAGGCGGAATCCGTTGGGTGTAAACACGCACGAGAGTGTGCGGTGTATCAGGGGGTCTGTTACACGGTCGCAATACTCAAAATAGCCACGGTTCAGACCTGAGAAGTACATCGTGTCGGTGCCGTTGGTGACATAATAGGTCGTGATGATGTCCGACGTGATGTCTGACTTGGTCTTTGCCACGGCCTCGATATATTCCTCCCAGGGACGGTCGCAAGGTATGAAACGTGTGATGGCTCCGTGGCGCTCGCCCCGGAAAGTGATGCTGTTGTCATCGTACTTGGCCAGCACCAGGTTGTGGTCGCCGTTCATACCCTCACCGTCGGACACCAAACTGCTTGGGGCGGCAGAAGGACTGACGGGGTCGACAAGCACGGTGAGGATGTCGTTCCAGGTGTTGAACGAGAGCACGGGGCCTTCCTCTGACAGCATTTCGTAGTAACTGTCGTGTTCGGTGTACTTGTTGGCTTGTCCGTTGCGCAGGAAACGGTGGTTGCTGGCCATCGTCACCTTGCCGTTGGCATAGAAGCGTCCGAAAATGTTGAAGCCTTCAAAGTCGTAGTCGTCAGTTCCGGCCACGAAATACTGCATCAGCCATCCGTGGTTGCCCTCAGCGCTCTGCTTCACCAGGCGGTCTTGCAGTTGTTCGTTGAGGTGGGTGATGCGCAATGAGGCGCTCTCGTCGAAATAGTCTTCCTGCTCGAAACTACAGGAGGTGATTGTCGCTGTGGCTGCACAAATGGCGCAGCATACGGCACAGGTGGTGAAAAAACTGTATGTCTTTTTCATAATCTTCAATTTACTGCAGTTCGTAGATGGTGACGTTGTTGCGCACGTAGTCGTTCACAGCGTTCTGGCGCTCGCGTACCTCGCGGCGAATTTCATAGAGGTGAAGGCCCCAGGTTTCGGTGTACCACTTGGTGGCAATGTCAATTTTCTTAAGCATAGCGTTGATGCCTCCCACCTTGTCGCTGGTGTCGATTTGCACCCAATTGTCGAGGAAGTCGCGGAACGAGGTGAACTCTTTCTCCTTGACGTAAGTGAGCGACTTGCCGCTTGCATGAATTCTGGCATCGCTCTGGTGGAAACTTGGCACATAGCGTTCACTGATTTCTCCCGTCTCCGTCACGCGGGCCGTCTCCTTGTAGAGGGTGAATTTGTTCCACACATGGTCGGGATTGTCCAGACCTTCGATTCCGAGCGAATCGATGAGCGTGTAGATTTGCTCCTTGTCTCCTTCACGCACACCGCCGTTGGCGCAGGCGTCGATGATGGCGGTCATCCAGCGGTAGTCGGTGTCGGTAATGGTACACGAGAGCATCTCCACGAAGTCCTCGTAGGTGGCCGACGAGCCATACTGTGTGATATATCCCAGGCTGTGGCTTTCCACAGAGTCGCGATCCTGCCAGTCACGTGGCGCGTAGGTGCTTGGGGTCACTTGTCCGTATGACACCGGGTACGACTTGGTCTGGTGCAGGATGTGCGAGAACTCATGGTGCATAGTGTGGAATATCTTCTCGTTGAGATTGTCGATGTCACCTTCTGTGTACTCGTTGTCGGGTGCCCACAGTTTCATTGCGTTCACGTTGATAAGCGTTATCTTCACGCCTGCCGAGGCATAGCCCAGCGTCTCGGTTCCCGTTGTCGGGGAGTAGGCGATAGAGCCGATGAAATGGAAGATTTTGGGTCCGTATGACTTCATAAAGTTGTCGCCTGCATACTTAGTGTAGGTGTCATAGAAAAGGTACTTTATGAAATGGCCCAAGAGTTGTGACTTCTTGTAGTCAGAGGGCGTGAGTTGGAAGTCGAGGTTTGAGGCAGGGTAGTTGAACTTGTACTGTATCTCCGTGTTGTAGGGAAGCACAAAGTTGTCATAGAGCCACTGGTCGAAGGGTGCAGTGGCCTGGCTCTGGTCAACGGCCTCTATGCTGGTGTCGAAGATGCTCTCGGTGAAGTCGTCATCGCTCTTGTTGCAAGCGTTGAGCACTACTGCGACGCAGCAGCAGGCGATGCACTTCCAGACTATATTTGCTGTCTTTTTCATATCTTTTACTCCTTTCATTTCGTGTAGTTAGAAAAAGGAAGAATCTCGTTGGCGGGTGTAGCCGACACATAACCGCCTCCGCCCATAGCGCCACTACCGGTGGTACGGTTTGCGGGGTAGCCGGCCTCGATGACGTTGTTGGGCAACTGGAGCACGCGGCGCGTGTCGTTCCAAGTGAGCGAGTCAATGTGGATGTTGTCCTCCTGCGGTCCGCGATAGAAGTGGTAGACGGTGATGCCGTAGCGCTTGATGTCGTACCAGCGGTCGCCCTCGTAGAGACGCTCTATGCGGCGGAAGTGCAGGATACAGTCGAGTACGGCCAGGTCATCGCCCTCAAGCACCTTCTCGAAGCCCATCTCCTTCGGGTGTAGTGCGCTCACGTATATGTTGTTGCGCGTCGAGCGGTTGTATTTGCGGGTGATGTCGGCCAGGGTGAGCGGGTTGGTGACCATGTGCGATGCCGTCCAGAAACCTAAGTCCTGGATTGCTCCCGCCTGGTCGCCCAGATAGAGTTTTGCCTCGGCCCGGCAGAGCAGCGTCTCCTCGGCGGTGAGGGGCTGGTAGAGCATGTGGACGTAGCCGATGCCGGCAATCTTGTCGGTGTACTCGAAATATTCGTAGACACGGAAGAGCCATACACCGTACTCCTGTCCGCCCCAGATGAAGAGGTTACCGTCGTAGCAAGGCAGATAGCCGCTCCAGTTGGGGCCGCCTCCCGACATAACTATGCCAAGCGTTGAGGGTACCGTCCAGGTCACTCCGTCCTGCTTGAAGGTTGTGCCGTTGTTGGTGGCATAGCGACAGGCTGAGAGCATACGGTCCTGAAGCGAGTAGGTGGACTGAATCAGGAAGTTGCAGGGAGCGGTCTCGTCGTTATAGTCATTGAGGCGCGAGTCCATCGTGTTCTGGTTGATGGCGCTCCACTTGCGCAGCATCGACATAGGCGTGCCTCCCAGGGCATCGTTTGCGTATTGGAGGCACTTCTGGTAGTCGCGCTTGAACAGGTAGAAACGGGCAGCAAAGGCATTTGCTGCATTGCGGTTGAAGTGGTAGGCGGACACGCTATACTTCGAGTCGTCGATGAGGTTGATGCCCTCCAGAATGTCCTTCTCGATTAAGTCGTAGGTCTCGGCCACGCTGTGAAGGTACTCAGATGTGCTGTAGTCCACGCGCACCACTGTTTCAGGCTCTGTCACGTAGGGGATGCCGCGATCCTCACGGCTGGTGGTCTCGTCTTTATAGGCTTCGGCAAAGACGTTCACCAGGATGAAGTGGAGATAGGCCCTGAGAATATGGGCCTCTCCCCAAGAGTGCGACAGTTCGGGGTCTTTGGACGGATCCCTGCTCATTTCGTCCATTGCGGCAATGGCGTGGTTGCACACCGAAATGCCACCATAGTAGGCCTCCCACACTTGGTATGGGGTGTCGTCGGAGTTGATGCTATAGTTGTTGATGTCCACCCATTTGTATGCTTCCTCGTGGAACTTGTCATAGGCGTCGTTGTGGGTGGCAGGCACCACCACGTTGTCGTCAACGTAGTTGTCGCCCGACAGTTCGCAAATCACCGCTGGTGTGGAGACAGGGTAAGCCGAGGTGAGCAACTTCTTCACCTTGTCGGGACTGTCTATCTCCGTGCGGTTGTCGGGCACCTCGTCGAGTTTGTCAGTACATGCTGGGATGGCTGTGCAAATAACGCAACTTACGAGGCATTTCCAGACTGTATTTGTTATCTTGGCAATCATATCTTTATAATTCTAAATTACGATGAATTGAGGTGTTACGTTGTTCAGAAACTCAGACGAAGGGTCGCTGTGAGTTGCTTGGAGATAGGCGAAGCCACACCACCGGAGTTGATGAACTCGGGGTCTTGTCCGTTCAGGTCCTTGTCGGCATAGATCAGGAGCAGGTTTGTGGCTGCCAACTTGAGCGATGCGCCATAGAGGAAGCCGGTCTTGGCGAGCAGTTCCTTTGGCATCGTGTAGGTGAGTGCCAACTCTTTCAGACGTACGAAGTCGCCCTTGGCGATACGTGCTGTGGAGTAGTTGTAGGCATTGTAGGCAGTAGACAAAGTGTAGGAGCCGTAGCGGTCCTGCTGGTTGAGCGAAGCGATGGCCGGAATGTTTGTGCGGGTCTCGTCGCCAGGCACCATCCAGCGGTTCTTGAACTCACGCGGGAGCGATGACAGGTCGCTGTAGTCGGAACTGAACACGGGGTCCATACGCACTACATTGCCGCCGCTGTAAGTGATGAACACTTCGAGGTCGAGTTTGCCTGCCTTGTTGAAGGTGTAAGAGAAGTTGTTGCCAATGGAGCCGTACCACGTAGGCTCTGTGGGGCCTTCGTAGACCAGGAAGTCGGTCAGGTTCTCTGTCTCCTGGAAGTTCAGGTCGCCCACGGTGGCCACGTTCTCCTCGTTGTAGACCATAGGCAGACCCTCGCTGTTCAGACCGGCAAACTTGTAACTGAAGAGCGGTCGCACGGTATAGCCCTCAACACCGTAGCCTGCGCCTGTCACGAGGTCGACGGCACGGTCGCCGGTGTTCAGCCTCGTCACTTCGTTCTTGGCGTAAGAATAAATGATGTCGCTGCTCCACTTGAAGCGTGGCAGGACGATGTTCTCGGTGTGGAGGCTGAGTTCGACGCCGCGTGACTTCATGTCGGCCACGTTGGCCCATTTGCGGTTGATACCACCGGCACCCTGCGTGAACACATAGCCGATTTCGTCGAAGTTGTCGCGCCAGTAGGCGTCGGCGGTCAGGGTGATGCGGTCGTGGAGGAATCCCAGGTCGATACCCACGTTCCACTCATACTTCTTCTCGTAGGTCAATTCTGTGTTGGCAATCTGGTCGATGTAGATTTCGCTCTCGGCAGCCGATGTGGTGGGGCGCCACTTGTTCTGCGTCTTGTAGATGGCGGTGGCGTTGGTCACGTAGTCGGGGCCGGGGGCTGCGGTCAGCGAGCGGCTTCCGCGCAGCATCACCATCGACAGCCAACTCTGTGCGCCCTGCATAAAGGGCTCGCTGCCAAGGTCGTACTTCAGACCGATGTTCCAAGTGGGGAGCCAGCGCGACGAGGTGGCCTTGCCCAGACGGTTGGAGCCTTCGTAGCGCATCGTTCCGTTGATGGTGTAGCGCTTCTTGAACGAATAGTCGAACTGTCCGTAGTAGGCCAGCGAGTTGGTCTGTGTGAACGACTCGCCGAAGTACTCGGTGTTCTCCTCATTCATCTGTTTCAGCCAGAGATACGGGGTGTAGGTCAGGCCGCCGTTTTCATACTGGTAGCCCCATCCCGTCCAAGTGGTGTTGGTGATGCGGCGTGTGGAAAGTTCTGTACCGGCAAGCACGCTCAGCGAGTGGTCTTCGTTGAACTCTGTGCGGTACTGGGCCATTGCACGGTAGAAATTGGAGCGGCCCACGTTGCTGTCCTCATACTTGATACCACCCACCGGCAGCACGGTTTCGGGCATAGCCGAGTCGTTGTCGGGGTCGGTGTAGAGCAGCGAGTTGTTGTCGCGGATGGTCGAGTTGTCGTCGGTGGCATCCACGCCGGCGCGATAGGCATTGGCCTGGTTGGCATTGTCCATCACGTTGTGTATGCTCTTCGTGTTCGACATACGGGTGGAAATCAGTCCTGAGAGCGTCAGTGTGCTCTTCTCGGTCTGTATAGGCTTGTACTCCACCTCTGCGCGGAACATCAGGTCGTTCACGTTGATGTCGTTGTAGTTGTTTGCCAGTTCGTCGAAGATGTTGAAGCCCGTGTAGAAGCGCGTATAGCGTGTATAGGGGTCCAGACAGCGGCTGGTGTTCATGGCGTAACTGAAGGGGTTGATGTCGAAGTCGCGCTTCACCTCACCCGTCACCACGTCGGTGGTGCGGTTCAGCGAGCCGGGGGCCTCCTGGTCACGGTAACTGCCCTGGGCGGCCAGACGGACGGTGAGGTTCTTCAGCAGGTCGTAACTGGTGTTGGCGTTCAGCGTGTAGCGTTTCACCTTTCCACGGTTGACGTACTGGCCTGGGTCGTCCATCAACGACAGTGAGAAGTAACTCTGCGATTTCTCCGTACCGCCTGAGATAGAGACGGAGTGGTTCTGCGAGACGGCTGACGAGAAGAGAAGGTCGAACCAGTCGGTGTTGCGGAATTCGGCTGCTTGCAGATAGGCGTTGCGTGCGGCCTCCGTGTTCTGCAGGCCGAAGGTGCCATTGTAAACGTCGTATTTGCGCAACTGCTGGAACATATAGCCGTAGACACCCGAGTTCTGGGCGTTGGCCAGGTTCTCCAGTTGGAGCCAACCCTTGTCGCTCATCTCCTTGTAGACGCCCATCATCTCCTGCGAGTTCATGATGTTGTAGTCGTTGTAACTGGGCTTCAGACGGCTGGTGAACTCACCGGTATAGTTGATGGCTGCACGGCCTTTGGCACCCTTTTTGGTGGTGATGACAATCACACCGGCCATTGCGCGCGCACCATATATAGAGGTGGCGGAACCGTCCTTCAGGATGGTAAACGACTCGATGTCGTCTGAGTTCAGTCCGGCCACGGCGCTCGAAATCAGCGTCTTGGCGTCGCCGGAAGCCAGTTCGTCGGCTGAGACGTCCACGTTGTCCTCGATAATCACGTTGTCGACCACCCAGAGGGGCTTCGAGTTACCGTAGATGGAGGTGGCGCCACGCACACGGATTTTCGGCGCTGCGCCGAAGGTTCCGCTCACGTTGGTCACCTGCACACCGGCGGCGCGGCCTTCCAGCGAACGGCTCACGTCGGCCATACCCGAAAGTTTGGTCTTGTCGGCGTCAATTTTGCTCGATGCACCCGTGAAGAGGCGCTTATCCTGCTTCACCACACCGGTGACCACCACCTCGTCCACCATGTGCTGGTCGGACTTCAGGGTAATCTTCATACCGTTCTTCGGAGTGACTGTCTGTGAAATCATTCCGATGTAACTCACTACAATTTTCTTACCTTGGGGCACAACGATTTTGAATTGTCCGTTAAGGTCGGTTTTAGTGCCCTGCTTCGTACCCTGTATGAGCACTGTGGCCCCGATACAGGGCTCGCCAGTGTCTTCATAGACGGTACCGCTGATTTGGTTTTGAGCGAAGGTGATTCCAATGCAGAGGAACCACCCCACCAAGAGCGTCATTAGTCTTTTTTCCATATATATTTTTTTGCGTAATTACGGAATTAGCGGGCAAAATTACTAAAATTTTTCAAATTGAGCAATTAATTTTATAAAAACTTTCATTTTTGCCTCCTTTTTAACTCAATTCTTATAAAGAAATAAAGAAAAACGCCAATTCCTTTCTCATGTCGCTTTTTATTTATACCTTTGCAGGCCAAAACCGTGACAAGTAAACAACAGTAAATCAGAGAGAATAATATGGCATTGAAATGTGGTATCGTGGGCCTGCCCAATGTGGGCAAGAGCACCCTGTTCAACTGTCTGTCGAGCGCGAAGGCCCAGGCAGCCAATTTTCCGTTTTGCACCATAGAGCCCAACGTGGGCGTTATCACCGTGCCCGACGAGCGGCTGGGCCGTCTGGCCGAGTTGGTACACCCAGGCCGCATCGTTCCCGCCACGTGCGAAATCGTAGACATTGCCGGACTGGTGAAGGGGGCCTCGAAGGGCGAGGGACTGGGCAACAAGTTCTTAGGCAACATCCGTGAGACCGACGCCATCATCCACGTGCTGCGCTGCTTCGAGGATGAGAACATCACCCACGTCGACGGCACCATTGACCCCATACGTGACAAGGAAATCATCGACACCGAACTCCAGTTGAAGGACTTGGAGACCATCGAGGGCCGCCTGGCCAAGACCGAGAAGGCCGCTGCCGCAGGCAACAAGGACGCAAAGGTGGAACTTGCGGTGCTGAAAGCCTACAAGGAGGTGCTCGACCAGGGCAAGAACGCCCGCGTGGTGGAGTTCGACTCGAAGGAGGAGCAGGACTGTGCCCGCAATCTCTTCCTGCTCACGGCCAAGCCCGTGCTCTACGTGTGCAACGTGGGCGAGGCCGATGCGAAAGACGGCAACGACTTCACCCGCAGGGTAGGGGAGTTGGCCCAGGAGGAGGGTGCCGAGATGATGGTCATCGCCGCCAAGACCGAGGAGGACATTGCCGAACTGGACTCATACGAGGATAAGCAACTCTTCTTGGAGGAACTGGGCTTGGAGGAGAGCGGCGTTAACCGCCTCATCAAGAAAGCCTACGCCCTGCTCAACCTCCAGACATTCATCACCGCCGGCGAAATGGAGGTGAAGGCGTGGACGTTCAAACGCGGTTGGAAGGCTCCGCAGTGTGCTGGCGTCATCCACACCGACTTCGAGAAAGGCTTTATACGGGCCGAAGTCATCAAGTACGACGACTACCTGAAGTACGGCTCTGAGGCTGCTGTCAAGGAAGCCGGCAAGATGGGCGTTGAGGGCAAAGACTATGTGGTGCAAGACGGCGACATCATGCACTTCCGCTTCAACGTGTAACGATTTAGCAGAAGTCTTGTTCTATAAATTGCAAAAACACAGCGCAGCAACTCCCCGCCCCTGTAGGGGAGGGGTAGGGGGTGGGGTCAGCATCTTTTGGGCTGACAAAAAAATTCTTGCTTTGTAAGCAGCAGAGCCGAGTCCAGACCCCACCACTACCCCTCCCTTACAGGGGCGGTAAGTTGCTGCACCCTCGCCCGCAGAAGCGCCGTTTGCCCCTCATTTTGCTGTGAAAACGAACAGAAAGTTGCGGGAAACCCCAAAACGAAACACTATGAGACAAATTGAAAAGCCCTTCTCCACGGAGGGCTTTACCTTTGCACCCTTGATTTGAAATCACATCTTATTTATTAACTAACAATCATTTAAACTATGAGAAAAATTACAAAATTTATGCTCACCTTGGCACTTCTCGCAGTAGGAGTGGGGGGGGGCAAAAGCTGAGGATTTACCTGGAAATCTTATTTATGAGTATGACTTTTCTGATAAAACCGAATACGGGTTTTATCGTATGTCAGATTTACCAGAGGTTGTTAATGGTGTATTAACGATTAATAATCCTACTGCACAAGCAAATTGGCAGGTACAATATTTCGTTGGAGATGGTATTCCTACTAAAGTCGGTGGTTCATACGTTATTCGCTTTGAAATAAAAGGTTCTGGAGCTGGAACTATCGATTGTAACATGGGAAACTGGGATGAGGCACTTACTCGTCAGGTTTCTTTTACTGATGAATGGCAAGCTGTAGACATTACAAATAGAGGTATCACAACTTCATCGTTTCTCGTGTTTCAGTCAGGCTCTTTTGCTGGTACTATTGAGTTAAAGAAAGTCCAAGTGTTTGAAAAAGAAAAAAAGCAGGAAATTGGTGATAAAGTGCATGAGTGCGACTATTCTACCAAGTCTGAGTATAATTTCTGGCATGGTTCTTTTGAAGATGAGGGTGCTAGTATTGGAATAGTTAATGGTACTTTGACTGTTGTTAATCCGACTTCAAAGGGAAACTGGGAACGTCAGTATTTTGTTGATGATGCCATCACCACAGAAAATGGCAAAGATTATGTTATGCGTGTAACCATCAAGGGGTCATCTTCAGGATCTCTGGATTGTCAGATGGGCGACTGGTCAAAATCATCAGGTCGCAAGTTGTCATTTACCAGTGAATGGCAGACATTAGACATTTGGTTCTTTGAGGTTCCTGCAACATCTTCGCATATAACTTTCCAGTCAGGAGGTTTCGTTGGAACACTTGAGATTAAGAAAGTTGAAGTATATTCTGTAAACGATGTTCTCGTAGAATTAATAGAAGGTTTTAAAGAGCTAACACTTGATATGTGTAAATCTTGGAACGGCACCGAACCTGGCTCAACGGCTACTGGAACTGCTGGCGAAATTAATTTGAATACTGCAATGAGTGGAGGTGGTGTCGTTTATGGCGGTAATGTGCCTTGGTCAGTTTATGCCGATCTTACTGGCTATTCAAAACTCGTTGTTACCGGAACGCCTGGATTCCCTGTTCGTATATTGTATAATCGTATAATGAATGATGAAGGTGGTGATGGGACTTACGGCGAAGTTGTACAGGAATTAAATGAAATGGGATATACTGAGTTCAACCTTCTTTCATGGGGAACGTATGCTCACCTTAATAGTATAAAGAAAGCTGGTTGGGGAGGTGAACCTTCTGGAATGATTAACGAACTGTTGCTGCTTGGCACCGGAGCTTCTCTTGAATATGTTAAAATTGGATCTGTTGGTTATTCAACATTCAGTACCTCTTCTCCCGTGAACCTTTACAATGTTAAAGGATATACCGCAAAATATGCAAATGGTAAGGTAACACTTACACGTGTATACAATGTTCCTGCCAATAATGGAGTTATTATTGAGGCTTTAGAGGGCACCTATGGCTTGCCCGTTGTTTCTGAGGCAGATGCTTTGACAGACAACGACTTGAAGGTTTCTGACGGTTCGGTTGTTGGAGACGAGAGCACCATATTCGTTCTGGCTAATGGTAACAATGGCGTGGGCTTCTATTTGGTGAAGAGTGGTAACACTATTCCTGCTGGTAAGGCTTATCTTGAGATTCCTGAAGGTTCAGCCCGTTCATTCATCGGCTTTGGCGACGAGGCTACTGGCATCAGCGAGGTTGCTGCCAAGGTTGCTGTTGACAATAACTATTACGATCTGCAAGGTCGCAGCATCGCTATGCCCACAAAGGGTCTCTACATCGTGAACGGCAAGAAAGTGCTGGTAAAGTAAACTTATTATGTAAACTAAAAAATAGGAGAAAACAATTATGAAAAAGACATATCAAGCCCCCAGCACTATTTCAGTTCTCGTACAGGCACAGCTTTTACTTGATGGCTCTGTGAAGGTAAATAGGGACACCAATGATGCAGTCGAGACAGGTGCTATCCTTTCTCGTGAGACAAACCACAGCATTTGGGACGACGAGGAAGACGAGGAATAATAAAGCATCTTTATAGTTTTGTAGCAAATAGTTTTATGTCAAGGCTCCTGGTGGACTTCCTGTCTGCCGGGAGCTTTTTTTGCCGGCCTCTTCCACATTGGCCGGATGTCTTGCTGAAAAAGGTTCGTCCAAACTGGTAGTTTGGTTCGTCCAAACTGCTAGTTTGCTTACGGCAAATTTTTGGCAAAAAAACGCAGCAGTCTTTTTCTTCTGTGCATTATTTGTGCAATAAGCATCGGAATTATAGACTGACCCGAAAAAACGCGACAGTTGGGACAGGAAACTCCCAAGAAGCATCTGAAGAAACAGATTTTTTGCAAAAAAACGCCCAAAAGTTTGGCAGTTCCGAAAAATATGCCTACCTTTGCACCCGCAAAACCGAAAGGCGATGCAGTGCTCTCACACATGGTGCCCGTAGTTCAGTTGGTTAGAGCGTCAGATTGTGGTTCTGAATGTCGACGGTTCGAGTCCGTCCGGGCACCCCAACAAACAAATCCCTGTAAGTCAAAAACTTGCAGAGATTTTCATTTTTCAGTACCTCAAATTTTGATGGAACATTGATGGAACATTTTTAAGTTGTTCCATCAATGTAATAGGGTTTGTATTCACAAAGAGCCAAGATAATCCAAATACATTCATTCCTTTGTAATTGGTATACTCGGTTGTTATCATTGGTATTTTTCATTGACGACCCATTTACCTTCCTTACGGCCACCTTCGCGAGTGAGAACGCCCAATTTCTTTAATTTGGCCAGATCCCTTTCAATGGTTCTCTCATTGGTACCTTCCTTTTCCGACATCTTTTCCGACATCTTTTCCGAAATTGCCTTTGCGGATAAGAACGGATCAGCAATAATCATTTCAATTATCACTTTCTGTCTATCAGTAAATTCTATTGGGTCATCTTTTGGGTCACGATTGTCTTTGCTGGCGATGTCTGCAATGATATTGCCTGCTGCCTCGTGGCAAGGGATGGTGATGCGGAAGAAGGTGCGCTCTTCGTCCGTAACAACGACAGCACGAGGTGAGCCATTAGCCTTCAGCACATTCTGGATGGTAGGAATACCAGTGCTTCGTCCCTCAGTCATCTCCAACTCCTTCAGATATTCACCCAAACGACGATTGCGGTAACGCTTGGAGATAAGCAGTTCCCCACGATTGATGTCAGCAGCAGGGATGCTACGATCTGGCCCACCTACATTCTGTATGGTAATACCCTTCGGCTCCACCGTTATCACAACTGGCTCCCACTCCCGATAATCGCGATGATAAAGCGAGTTCGTAATACTTTCCTCCAATGCCTGATAGGGATATGTGTAGAACTTGATACTGTGGTTATCATTCTTGGGCTTAATGATGGTCTGCATTACCACCATGCGATTCAAATACTCTAGTGTCCGCTCGATAATCTGCGTTACAGAACCAGTGATAATTGGTGCTTCGTAAATATTGTTTGGATTCTCCAATCGACCTTCAGGGAAGAACACTACTTCCACCTGTGTGCGTTTGAAGAACTTACTTGGATTCTCGCAGAATATCATGGCGGCAACGTTTCTTAGCATACGGTTCTCCGATGGACCAACAAACAAGTCCATCTGTTCCAGAATCTCGCTCACCGGTCTTTCGTATAACTCATTAGCCAGTTTGCTACCGACCTTTACCAGGTATTCGCGAAGCAACAGTGTTGATATGTCTTCCACTTTGATGTCAGGATTACCCCTTTCGTCAAACGGCACACGACTGGCAAGTTCTCGCAGTTCGTCCAGAACCTCACCTTTGGCAATGATGCTACTCGTTCCGCTACGAATATAGAAGTACTCCTTGCTTCCATTCTTTGCGGTCACATTCTCTGGTACAGAATATGGCCTGTTGATGCCAACAGGACACCAAATCACCAGAACTTGCTTGCCATCCACTTCTTCGACACTTGTTCTGGGCATATAGTAAGGTGACATCTTGTTGTTATAGCTCACCATTTCCTGAAGAATACCATCAATCTTCTCGATTGGTACCCCTTCAACAGGGCGGATAGCCATTCCTGTATCATCATCATTATCTACCCCAACCAGTATATATCCACCACCAAGATCATCGAAATCATTAGCGAAAGCACACACTATGGTATATACTTGCAGGATTCCAACCTTTTTTGAACTCAATCCTGTTGGACTCTATCTTCTGCTTATTCAGCAGGTCTTCTATGTTTATTGCCAGTACCATAATCTATTTCGTTTGCAAAGATACACTTTTTATTCCAATTGTTTCCTATACACAGCATCCAATGTTTGACCATCTTTGTCTTTCCAGACGAGCCAGCCGTTATTACTGCTACCAATGCAGAAATCAGCAGCAGTGCTGGGACTTGGGAATGTCTTGTCTGACTCCAATTCCAACTTGTCACCATTGCTGACAGTATAATCTTTAAGAAGATTCTCACGTTTCTCTTTCCAAGTAAAAGAAGGGACAGACGATTTTGCTATGATGCTACCCTTTAATACCGTGAAGCCATTGGTGTCATAAAAACCCTTTGCATCGCAACCACGCCCCTTTGTATAGAACAAGTGTTCCTCTTTCGGTTTGGCAATATCAAAGATGTTACAACCAATAAAGGATGTGAGGAACTTCACATCTTCAAAGAACCCCTCCATATCATCCTTCCTGTACTCAGGAAGATTAGGTGCCTTTGGCGATTGCTTGTTCTCATTCAGCACAAATGTATTTGAAATCTTTGCCTCTGCAATGGCCCGATGCTCTAAGTATTGCACATCAGCCTTTGTCATTGCAGCATCTTTTGAGATAAACAGCAGAGCCTTTTGCCAAAACGCTTTCTTACTATCGTGGTCTTTCACCCGTTCACGAAAGTTCTCCGTTTCTCCAATATAAGCCTTTGGCTTTGTAGCCTCATCCTCACCTAACAAGATATAAAATGCAGGCGTCTGCAACTCCTGTCGCTCATTCAGAATGGAAAGGTTGGAACGAGGAATCACATACATCTGGCAAATCTTATTGCTGATGAACACATACTGAGTTCCTTTCGGATCTCCGTCTATCAAATATGTTGTTACTGTTTTACCCATAATACTTCTAAATTTTATATAAAACAGGAATTACCTTGTTCTACTATTTATATCATCAATATATTCTTGGTATTTGTTTTCGTACTTTCTTTTCTTTGATGTCACGACTTCAACATCTAAATGTTCAAACATCGCTTTCTGTCCAGGACCAATTTCACCGTAATACACTATATTAACCCGTTAGCGTAATTAATTTAGTGCGTACTTAATCCTGCCTAAGGGTTTTCCATTAATGTAATTCACATATTGTAATACGGTCAGCGCACTAATCTTGCCGATGATTCTGGCAAACAGGCCGCACGTCTCTTTAGCGTAGTTTCTGATGACCAGGAACTGATCCGTCAACTGTGAGAACAAGGTCTCAATCCTCTTCCTTGCCTTGGCATAGGGAATGAATGTCGGTTTCCAATCCTTTTGGTTCTCCCTATAGGGACATTCCAGTTCTATATGGGCTGTTTCAAACAAGTCAAGCTGGATGTCTTTGCTGATATAGGCTTTATCACCGAAGATTTTAATGTTACAATAGCCCTGCTTAACATCCTTCAGATAGTTGATGTCATGAACGCTCGCCTTCGAGAGGTCATAAGAGTGTATGACACCGCTTAACCCACAGAGAGCATGGAGTTTATAGCCAAAACAGTAGATGTCCTGAGAAGCACAGTAGCCAAAGTCTGGAGCAAGGGCAAAATCACCTGTACGCCCCATCGTGCAGCGGTTGCCACGTGCAGCGCGACAGACTTCTGTCGGCTTGGAGTCTATACAGTAATAATCTTCACCTCCATCAATGGCCTGAGCTATACGCTTGCGAATCTCTTCGCACAAGCCGCTCGTTGTCTTACGACGGTCGTTGAACTGACGACGGGAGATAAGATTGGGCATCTTTTCGCGACAACCATTCAGTTGGTGCTCAAACAGCCAGTTCTCGCTGTCGAAGCTTTCCGTTTCTGCGGCGAGCGTTAGAGCGACCACCTCCAGATCTGAGAATTTGGGAACAGGACCAGGGCGACGAACATTTCCCTTGTCATTTACAAGATTTTTCGAGAATTGCTTGCATATCTCGAGAATTTTCACGTACTTTGCATACAGGTTGCACATAATCTGATCACATAACTTAATGTTTGATGACACTAAATTGCTAAAAATCAGCGATATGTGCAACTTTTACATCACAATTTTACTTAAATTTTAATTCCGCCAGCGGGTTAAGTATATTATGGTAGAATACTCTGCAGACGAAACAAAAAGGGAAAAGATACTTGAAAAAACCAATTAATAGAACTTACATACAATACTGGATATGCTTTTATTGTTTGAGGACTTTGAATTTAAATTTTGGCTTAATAGGTAAGTCCAAACTGCCAAAGAGGGATGACGTTACCGTAGCCTGTCTCAATGTCATCCTTCACGACATAGCCTTGCTCTGCAGTCTGTATCTGCTTCTGCTTTTTCTTCTTGCCACCCACCTCAAAGGTGTATTTCTCTGCAATGAGGAAGTCAGAAACAGTAGAGGATGTAATATCGTGGGTCACCCTCATCTGATTGAAGAAGAAGGTCTCGCGAATGGTGCCAATCTCTGTGTTTTCTCTACCTAACACATATATTAGCGTGGGATTGTCGAGATAGACTTTATCCACCTTGCCAAGTCCCTGTATGCCGCTAGTGCTGTCACGAAGCTGGCCGATGAGTCCGGCTTTCTCCAACCATGCACAAAGGTCGCCAATGTTGTTGCGTGAAACCTCCAACTGTCCGCCAATCTGCGTGAAGTTTGGCTTGAAGGGTGCAGCCTGGGCAATAATGGCCAGCAGTCGCTTTAACTTTCTGATGGTGGCGGGCGTGAGATCGCCATATTGGGCAACATCTACTTCGAGTGTGGTGTTTACTACCTGCATGATGTAACGCTCGAAGTTGTCATCCCTAAAAGGATAATACCCTCGCTTCAGATAGTCAGCAAAATGCTGAATGGGCAGGAATCCTTTTGGCAGCACTACCTCCTGAGAGAGTATCTGCTGAAGGGTGTAGGTAGGCAACTCGATATGGTGGAACAATGAGAGATATTCGCGATAGGAGAGCCCTTGCATCTCGAAAGTCAATACGCGGCGGCTCAAGTCAGCGACACCCTTGGAAATATCAAGGACGGAGGAACCTGTAAAGAACACGTTTAGTTCTGAGTGATAGTCGTAGATGAGTTTCAGCTCGCGCGACCATCCTTTATATTTATGAATCTCGTCAATGAAGAGGTACTTGCCGCCAAGGCGTGCAAAGGCATCGGCTAAGTCAACCAGCGTGTGAGACGAGAAATACAGATCCTCTGCCACCACATAGAGCGTCTCTTTTCGTGGAAGGTTTTCCTTGATGTATTGCAGAACCATCGTGGTCTTGCCGACTCCGCGAGGCCCCAGCAGTCCTACGACCCGTGCCTGCCAGTCAATGCGATTGTACATATAGCGATGAAACTTAGATGTTGTCTCTCGCAGAAGTTTGTCGAATGTGGCTTGTAATCTTTCCATATTGTGAATCACTTATTTTGGGGCAAAGTTACAAATTAGTTTTAATATTGCAATGGAATTAATGCAAATATTTTTATAATTACGCACTAAAAACAATGCAAATGCGCAAAGATATGCACTATGTACGGTGCAAAAAGAGCATCCAGCCACACGTTTCCGCTATGGCTGGATGCATTTCTTAATCCTTATCACTTCTCACTTTCCACTAAGGCCATTCCTGCCTCGTAGATGCCCTGATAGTCGAATCCGTAGTGGCGGAACACGGTGAGCGGTGAGGCATGGATGACGTTCTCGTCGGGTACGCCCAGTATCTTCATCCTGACGGGGCACTCCTGCGCAGTTATCTCGGCCACGATGGCTCCCAGTCCGCCGTAGATGCTGTGCTCCTCGGCGGTGACGATGCGGCCCGTCTCGCGGGCAGCTTTCAGCACGGCCTCGCGGTCGAAGGGCTTGATGCTGTGCATGTCGAGCACGCGGGCATTGATGCCATGCTCCTTCAGCATGCGCCCAGCCTCTAAGCAGTGGGCCACCGTCTCGCCCGTGCCGATGATGGTTAGGTCGTTGCCCTCCATCAGCGTGTTGGCCTTGCCCAGCTCAAAGTCGAAGTCGTCGTTCTCATAGACGTCGGGCACGGCATTGCGCCCTACGCGGATATAGGCAGGCTTGGGGCGGTTCACCAGTTTCTCCACCAGCTTGCGGGTCTGACGCACGTCGCAGGGCAGATAGACCTCCATACCGGGGAAGGTGCGCAGCACGGCGATGTCGTGCAGCGAGTGGTGCGTGGCCCCCAACTGGCTGTAGGCCACACCGCCGCTCACACCGCATATCTTTACTGGCATCTGTGAATAGGCCATATCGACCTTCACCTGTTCTAATGAGCGGGCCACATAGAAACACGCCGGGCCAAAAATAAAGACTTTCATGCCAGCAGAGGCCAGTCCAGCTGACACGCCCACGGCGTTTTGCTCAGCAATTCCCACTTCGACGAACTGCTCCGGCAGTTCCTTGCCAAAGTCGGTCAGCGTGGCCGAACCGCTGGCGTCGGAGGTGACGGCTATTATATCTTTGTCTGTTCTTGCCAGTTCCAGCAGAGTGTCGGTGAAACTCTTCCGGCAAGGTATCTTGTTTGGACTTTTCATTTTATTTACGATTTGCGAATTTACGATTTACGATTTGATAGTTTAAGCGGTAGCAAATATTTCACTTTTCACTAACTCCTTCAGTGCCTGTTGGTACTGTTCCTCGTTGGGCACGCCGTGATGCCACTTGGCCACATTCTCCATAAACGACACACCCAGACCTTTCGTTGTCTTCGAGATGAGCAGGTGTGGCTTTCCGTTCTGGAAGTCGATGCTTTCGATAGTGCTCACAATGTCGTCGATGTTGTCTCCGTTCATCTGCTTCACGTCCCATCCGAAGGCCGTCCAGCGCTCTCTGATGTTCTCCAGCGGCATCACGTCCTCCGTGGACCCCGAAATCTGCAGTCCGTTGCGGTCGATGATGGCGACGAGGTTGTCCAAGTGATACTTGTTGGCCGCCATTGCAGCCTCATAGATGGAGCCTTCGGCCTGCTCGCCGTCGCCCATGACCACGTAGGTCTTGTAGGGCATTTTCTTCATCTTTGCAGCTATCGCCATACCCACACCGGCAGCCAGGCCGTGTCCCAGCGCACCAGTGTTGATTTCCACGCCGGGAATGGTCACGTCGGGGTGTCCACCCAGATGTGCGAAGTCCTTGCCATACTGGTCCAGCTCGTCCTGCGAGATGAAGCCCTTATCGCAGAGCACGCAATACAGCGCCTCGGCGCAGTGGCCCTTGCTCAGCACGAAGCGGTCGCGCTCAGGCATCTTCGGACGAGCTGGGTCAACGTTCAGGAAACGGTTGTAGAGAACTGTCAATACGTTCAGCACAGACAGATCGCCGCCCGTGTGGCCTGTCCTGCCCGAATGGATGAGATTGATGAGGTTCAATCTGAGCTGTTCAGACTTTTGTTTTAGTTGATTTACTTCCATAATTAACGAATAATTTGACTTTATGGGCGCAAAGGTAAGAAAACAAAGCCAAGAACGAAAATGAACGAAAAGGAAATGGTGAAAAATTAGTCTTTTTTGACTTTTCTTCTTTTTGGGTTCTACAAGATTCTGTGTTGGTGTCATACGGCGAATATTATGGTGCAACACCAGAGTTAGGACGAACAAAACTTAGAGAGCGAACAATTCAGTGCCAACACGTGAACGAAATCTGACCAACACAAAATCTTTCCTCAATTTCCCAGACTGCCATTATTTAAAGAAATCCTGCAAATTCTTACAAAGTTACGAAAAAAGCTTGTAAAAGCGAAGCGATTTTGGAAGATTAACGCAATTCGGCCTAAAATAAAGGCAATCAAGGGAAAAACGAGGAAGTTCAAATTGAAGGAGAAAGCAAATTGGGGAGGATTGGTGAAGGAGTTAGGTTGCCAAATCGTAACCCGAAAATTGGCTTCTGAGGCGGGTAAAACAGCCTAAAGCGACAACGCAAATCGGAGCAGAATGGCGCACCTTTTACCGCCTGTTCACAGCTCGTTTCTTATTCCACAAACTGCTACATTTTGCATAGCGATGGATGCCTAAAAAGAAAGTAGTTTTGCAGCCAAAATTAAAAACGGAGTAAGAAACATGAGAAGTACATTCAACATTCTGTTCTATGTAAACAAGAGTAAGGAGAAGAACGGTGTGGTGCCAGTGATGGGCAGGGTTACGATTAACGGAACCCAGAGCCAGTTCAGTTGCAAGAAGACGATTCCGCTTGACATGTGGGACGTGAAAGGCAATTGTGCCAAGGGTCGTAGCAAGGAGGCATTGCAGATTAATCGCGAACTGGACAACATCAAGGCGCAGATCATCAAGCATTATCAGCATTTGTCGGATCGCGAGGCTTTCGTGACGGCTGAGATGGTGCGCAACTCCTATCAGGGTTTTGGCAGCGAGTACGAAACTTTGCTGAGTGCTTTCGATAAGGATATTGCCAACCAGAAGAAGCGCGTGGGCAAGGACAGAGCAGCAAGCACGCTTTGGGCTATGGAGCGTTCGCGTAAGGATGTGGCAGACTTCATCCAGTCGCACTATCGTCGCACGGATATGTCAATGCTGGAACTGACACCAGAGTTCATCAAGGACTTTGCCGCCTACCTCAGCACAGACCGTGGGCTGGCTAACGGCACTATCTGGCAGAGGTGTATGTGGTTGAAAGGTGTCGTGCTGAGGGCGCACTACAACGGCAAGATTCCTCGTAACCCATTTGCGCAGTTCCACATCAGTCCGAACTGCAAAGAAAGGGAGTTCCTAACCGAAGAAGAGTTGAAGACAGTCGTAACGCACGAGTTCGAGGATGCCAATCTCGCCTTCGTCCGTGACATCTTCGTCTTTGTGTGCTTCACCGCCCTCTCGTTCATTGACGTGAAGAACCTGACAACTGACAACATTGTGGACATCAATGGCGACAAATGGATAATCAGCAAGCGTCACAAGACCAACATTCCCTTCCAAGTGAAGCTGATGGACGTACCCTTGCAGATCATCGACCGCTACAAGCACCTACAAGAAGACAAGCTGGTTTTCGGCAAGATGAACTACTGGTCGATGTGCAAGAAACTGAAAACGGTGATGACCGCCTGCGGCATTGAGAAAGCCATCTCCTACCACTGTGGACGGCACTCGTTCGCCACGTTGGCGCTTTCAAAGGGCATGCCCATCGAAAGTGTGAGCCGTGTATTGGGTCATACGAATATCGTGACCACTCAGATTTATGCCAAAATCACAAGTCAGAAACTTGACAACGATCTAACGATGCTTGGCAATAAGCTCAACGCATCGTTTAAGAACCTGTAAACCGTGCCCAAACGAAATTGATGTCGTACCGAAGTTCGAACCAGAGGTCGGGGAGCGTAGAGATGTTCATCGTGGTGGCTACAGAGAAGGTTATGTGATTGTTATGGGAGTCGCGCCGCAGGGCGTAGCCAGAGCTCCGACGGCACCTTCTGCCTCAACGCCGATTCTGACAGGAACAGTGTGAACGGCTACACGTTCTAAAAAAGATTATAGAGATGGTGATGCACGTATCGCCCTTTTTAGCGAACCTCCCCGTTTGTTCCGCATAACGGACAACAGGGGGGCTCTTCTTTTTTACTTTTTTCTTGAAGTTACCATTGTTTGAGATTTCAAGCGTTCGTCTTGTATTGACTTAAACACTTTCTTAGCGTTATTCCAAAAGACAGATCGAATAGCAATATTATCTGCTTCATCAAGGCTACTCATAGCATCCTCATATTTTTCTTTCTCACCAATAGCAGGTTCCATATAGTTCTCTAAACATACCTCAAAAATCTTAGGATTCCTTTTAAACTCTGCTCTTAACTTTATCTTCTTGGCCTTACCAGCAAACACATATGTCATCGAGGTAAATGCATATCCAGAATCTTCTGCCTGCTTCACGAATTTGTTCTCACGCAGGTTTTTCCCTTCCAAAATGGCCTGAGATATACCTGATAATTGTTCTACTGACGCTTCTTCATCTTCTTCATCCGCGTCCTCTTCCTTATCATCATAGGTTCCTGCATGTTTTTTGAGTGTAATACGTCCTATATCCTCCAGTTTCCACTCAGAGCCAAGACCTTCATGCGACAACCTGTCAAAGAAAGTGATACTCTCCGATCTTGATAAATAGTCGAGCAATAACAAAGTTATCTTCACCTGATGGTCTTTCGTGATGTTTTCCAGCATTTGAATAACGCTCTTACCATCTGCTGACTGACTTCCATCAACCTCAACCTGCCAATTCCTGTCATCTACCTTCTTCATAATAAATGAAACATCCCTCTCTTCAGTTCGCAGAAACTCTATTCGACCAGCTGTTTTCTTGGTATATACCATTGACCCCTCATAGTAAGTGTCACCAGAAGCCATTTTCTTTTGACAAATACTTTTCAATTCATAACCGTCTGTTTTGGTCTTTCCGTTCTTCCTAACACTATTGTAAATGCTCGTCAAGTCAAACATTTTATCTGATGTCAGCGTAAATCCGCTCAAAATCTGCTTGTTGGAAGCCCTATAGACATACGACCTGATTTTCTGAAGGTCATTATATCCAAAAATGATTTCAGAAACACTACTCATCATATCATCGGGAGTTGCATTAAAGAAGAAGATTCCCTTTCTCCTTAGGAAAGCCTTTATGTCCGTCCTATTTGCGTTATCGAGAAGTATGGCTTTCAAATCTCGCGGTGATGGATAAACGATCTTTTGTTTGCTATTCATTTTGAATTCGTCTTTATAATTGCCGGTTCTTTGGACAGTTCAAATCGTGTCATAGGTTCAAACGATACCTTTACATTCGAGAAGTATTTCTCCAGATCACTCATTACAATTCTAGAATCATCACTATCCTCATAGTGGTAAATAATGAGATTCTTATCAACCTCAAGAAAATTAAACATAGTCAAGGCCTCATGCATAGACATAAATGCCTCTTGTCGTATTTGTCCGAAATAGAAAATCACACATTCTTTCTCGCCCTTTGATGCTTTCTTTTCACGTTCGGCTAAAATAAAGTCGCTCAGTGCATATTCTATAGTAAGCACTTTTGTCCTTGAAAGTGGCTTATCCTTTATTAACTGTGACGGATATACAAATTTGTAATCATAAGCATTGTCTTGAAGAATGGTTGCCATTGAGCATAGTCTAATGATTTTAGGATTAGTCAAAACAACAATTCGTCTATATGCGAGTGGTTTTGCAAGAGTCAAGATAGCCGCTTTGCTGAGGTATTTCTCAAAATCTTTTTCGAAAAATGACTCATCGCTAACATCGTGAACCCAGCACATAATAATACCTAAATCTATATCACAGCAATCTTGAAGTTTAGGGAATTCTGTAAGTACATCTTCTGATTGGCTCAACACCTCAATCTTTTGTTTAAGCGTTTCTATCCATCCCTTTACTATGGTAGCACTCAAACTGCCCATTGCATATTTTTTGGACTCAACCAAGCAACTTTGCTTTAAATCGATTCCTGGAGATTCATAACATGCCAATGCGTCAATTCCATGAAATTCTTCATCAATCCCTTTTAGGTCCATATTCTTATCTCCAATATGATCCCAACCGAGCAACTCCAAAAGTCTCACTGCTCTGTCATTCCAGATTGCCCCCTGAACGCCTTGTCTTTCTGCCATAATCAATATAGTTTTGAGGTCAAGTATTTGAAAAACAAGTATTTTACCTTGTCAGAACACGCCAAATTTAGCAAATTATTACTACTTGCTGAAAAAGCAATTGTTTCGTTTTCAAAGTTTAAGCGGGTTTTCACTTTTACAATATTATACTTATATTCGCTTATGTCATCCACATCAGTTGTAGGGTTGACTATCTTGGCAACATATTTCCCCAACAGAATGTTACTATAAGGAAAATCGGTAATAGTTATTTCGTCTATGCTGTACAAATAATGATCATTTTGAAATATCTCCAGATAATTGTATGGGGACAAAGACAATGAGTCATAAGTGAAGCTTTTCCAAAAATAGTTTCTGAAAGCGCCTTTCAATTTATTCATGTCCGCAATATTGCCTTCAACAGCTAAATAGTGTTTTTCGAAATCCACATAAAATCTAATTTCCTTCACCAATTCGTATGATTGCTTCTCCATTTCACCAGTTTCCGCATTCCATATACGATAGAAGGCCGTAATACTTTTAAGGAATGTTGCTGACACTAAAGAATCCACCATATCTACATCTGTAAATCCCATTCCGTCATTATCGGAATAAGATATACTTATAAGTTTTGAAAAGAATTTCTTACTGTCTAACCCATCATCATTGACAGTAATTTTGTTAAACACAATATTAAATCTATCCATAGCATTTATAATAAATCTCATTTCAGTATTCCCGAAGCCAATTTCTTCCTCAGCATAAAGCATACCATACTGCAAAAAGGATAATATGCCTTGCACTCGCACCCCTTATATAATACGGTATGACGGTCCTCCCATACTGAAAGGATGTCTTCCACATGCTTCTTAGTCCATCCAAGAGCATTTAATCTTTCTATTACAGTGGCCCAAGCCTCCTGCCGATGCTTTACCAATCGTTGGTTATTCAGGTTCAACCCATCCTTTCCCAATTCCGAATTCAGTTTATCGTCAGTCGAAGCTATTTTTCCTGTGGGTGTAAAGCGGATGGTACTCATCATGGCGGCATTCAAAGGAGATATGGTCAGTTCCTTACTGCCCTTTGCCTTGTCGCAATGATATTCTTTTTTGTTGTTCGATATGTTTCCTGGACAGCAAATAACCATATTTTCATAGTCCAAGTCAGAATCGTCACCCAGTTCTCTGCCTTTTTTCTGACTGCTTATGTGTTCTATCCGGTGATCCTCTCCCCGTTGTACGTCTTGATGAGGTATCCTTCGCTCACAATATGCACAGATATACCCCTGCTCATCCAACAAGGCATCCACCAGAAAGTCAAACGACTGGTATCGCGCGCCAGGAGTCTTTCTATAGTCTTTCCATTCACGAGGCTCTGCCCTCTTGTCAATTTTCCTCATAGCTATACCTCGTAAAACGACATCAGTGTTCTTGCTCTTGTTATCTCTGGAAGACGATCTGAGAAATGAGCCTCCAACTCCGTCAACATGGCTTTGGCCTCTTCTATTTTCTCTTCATCCACCAGTTTAAAAAGTTCATCCAACTGTCGTTGTACGTCAATATCCTTATCAGCCTGATGAAGATAAAATTGGATAATGCTGCTAGCATCTAGACCGTATGTGCTAACCACTTCAGCAAGATAGTTGCCTTCCTGATAGTCAAGCCTGTAGACAACATTATTCTCTATATCCTCCACACTTGTCATTACCATCGGGGCATGAGTGGAAATAATAAACTGCACCCTTGGGAATGTATGTTGTAGAGCCTTGATAACTCTTGCCTGAAGCGAAGGATGCAGGTGGTCGTCTATCTCATCCATGCATACCACGCCCTCCGTCAGATTACAAGTATCCAGGCCATAAAGAGGCCGATTCATGACACTACATCTGAAAGCCAAGTCCATTACAGTGTTCACCAGTCTCAGATAACCATCCGACAAGTCTTCAAACCGCACCTCTCTTCCGTCTGTAAAAATAAAATACACATA
Organism: Prevotella sp.; assembly: GCA_017960525.1. Taxonomy (GTDB): domain Bacteria; phylum Bacteroidota; class Bacteroidia; order Bacteroidales; family Bacteroidaceae; genus Prevotella. Next base: position 1,201 of record JAGCZA010000060.1, on the reverse strand, counting down.
GCCCTGCTTAGGCCTGATGTCCACATCGCGGATTATACCACACCCTTTCTCTCCCAAGGCTTTCTTCAAGGCGTTCACCACTACGGTCAGTTCCTCTTCGCCCTTTCCACCTTCTTTCAGCACCAGCATCCTGTTAATCCAGTGCTTAGCCAGGAATCCCCCCTTAAGGCAGAAATAGTACCCAAAGGAAGGAGTAAGGTAGTAGTCTTTGAAGGCTTTCCCATTCACATTACCTACTTTGGAATGGATGTCATCAGTTGCAAAAAAGGCAATCAATGGAAGAGGAGTACTACGATTGTTACCATCCTCTTCTGCTACACGATAATACAGCTCCTTATTCTGCCCATTAAACTCCTTTGCATTCTTGTATGTTGTTGAGGTTTTCTTCGATTCCCTGAAGATTGACACTTCTTCATCATTTCCTTCTATCGTAAATACAATCTCCACAGGACGGGTCAGACTTTTCGATTCGTTAGCCACGCTGTGATTAAAGTCATCCGAAGCTATACCTGCACACGAAGTGTTTTCATCACTGAACCCCTTGAAAAAAGCATTGAGAGCCAGCACCACTCCTCGAATCACAGAAGTCTTACCACTGCCATTATCACCAATCAATAGATTCACGCCACGCCTAAAATCTAGGCTGTAGTCAGAGAAACATCTGAAACCTTTATACTCAATTTTTGTTAGTATCATATTCTCTACAATTTATGAAACTATAATTCTCACTCTATGAGTGCAAAATTAGTAATTTTCTTCCAATCAAATAATCTTTTTGGTTCGTTTTTCTATTTTTTTTGCACTTTATTATCCCTCTATAGCCTCAAAGACTATAAGGCATATCATTTTATCGAATACTTTTTGTACCTTTGCACCCGAAATTCAAACTGCAGTGACAGCAATGACACCAAACAAGCAATTCAACACCTACAAGGAGGGACTCGATTTGGAGTTCCTGCGGGAGTACTGCATGGAGCACGGGGAGCGGCGCGTGATGGAGCGGGGCGAGACGCTGGAGGAGGCGGGCGAGCCGGCACAGTGGGTGGCCTACGTGGAGCGGGGCTGCTTCAAGTACATGGTTCACAACGACGAGGAGGGCAAGGACTACTGCACGGGCTTCGCCTTCGAGGGCGAGTTCGTGGCCGACTTCCCCTATTGTCTCGACGGCGACGTGTCGGAGGTGAGCATCGAGGCGGACATG
>JAGCZA010000059.1 GCA_017960525.1 Prevotella sp. | reverse complement strand
GGCTGCAATTACAGCACTGGAAGTAAATCGCAAACTTGACTATTGGCTTAGGGGAGGAAAAAGGCTTATGACATACCCAAATGCGGCATAGAACGTACTTTTCAACCTTACAGGTCGAAAATTTTTCCAAAGATATTCTCTTTCTCCCCACCTTTTTAAGATAATTACTATTAATTCGATAAATTGTGCGCAGCAACTCCCCTCCCTTGTAGGCAATTGCGAGGAGGGAGCAATTGGGGAACAAAGCAAAGGTAGGGCGAAGCCGGGGTTGGGGTTGGGGTTAGTATCTTTCTCTGAAAGAGGATAATACAGACCCCACCCCTACCCCTCCCCTTGGATGGGAGGGGAGCGGCTGCGCGTTGTTTCTTCAATTTATAGAACATACCTTAATTCGATAAATTGTGCGCAGCAACTCCCATCCCTTGTAGGGGAGGGGTTAGGGGTGGGGTCAGTATCTTTCTCTGAAACAGGATAATACAGGCCCACCCCCTCCCCCTCCCCTTCTTGCGTCCCGTTGGTAGCAAGCTTCCCCAAAGGGCCGAGCGGATGGGAGGGGAGCGGCTGCGCGTTGTTTTTTTCAATTTATAGAACTACCTTAATTTATTAATGCCGCGAGGTGAAAATAAAAAGGCTTGGATGTTATTTGCTCCAAGCCTTGATGCGTTGTAATGCTTCTTCTGTTTTCTCGTGACTGCCGAAGGCGGTGAAGCGGACGTAGCCCTCGCCGGAGGGACCAAAGCCGACGCCGGGGGTGCAGACGACGTTGGCACCGTAGAGCAGGGCCTCGAAGAACTGCCAGGACGACATACCGTCGGGGCAGCGCATCCAGACGTAGGGAGCATTCTCGCCGCCGTAGCACTCATAGCCGAGGGAGCGCAGCGTAGTGAGCATCTTCGTGGCGTTCTGCATGTAATAGTCGATGGTGGCCTTGATCTGTTGCTTGCCCCCTGGCGTATAGATAGCCTCGGCGGCACGCTGACTGATATAGCTGCAGCCGTTGAACTTCGTACACTGGCGACGCAGCCACAGCTGGTTGAGCGATATACGCTCGCCCTCGAAGGTGCTGACGGTGACCTCCTTCGGTACGATGGTATAGCCGCAGCGGACGCCCGTAAAACCGGCCGTCTTAGAATACGAGCGGAACTCGACGGCACACTTGCGGGCACCTCGAATCTCGTAGATGGAATGCGGTATCTTCGGGTCTTGGATATAGGCCTGGTAGGCGGCATCGTAGAGGATGAGGGCGTCGTTTTTCAGGGCGTAGTTCACCCACTTGCGCAGTTCCTGCTTGGTGATGACCGTACCCGTGGGATTGTTGGGATAGCAGAGGTATATGACATCGACTGGACGACCCTTGGGAAGGTCTGGCACAAAGCCGTTCTCTGCATTAGTGGGCATATAGCGCACATTGGTCCATCGCCCGTCGCGATAGCTGCCGCAGCGGCCTATCATCACGTTGGAGTCGATATAGACGGGATAGATGGGGTCTGTCACGCCGATGAAGTTGTCCCAATGTAGCAGTTCCTGGAAATTGCCCGTGTCGGACTTCGCACCGTCGTTGATGAAGACCTCGTCGATGTCAAGGTGGATGCCACGTGGCAGGAAGTCATTTTTCAGGATGGCCTCGCGCAGGAAGTCGTAGCCCTGCTCAGGACCATAGCCGTGAAAACCTCCGGCGGTAGCCATCTCATCGACAGCCTTGTGCATAGCCTCGGTGACAGCAGGACACAGCGGTTGGGTGACGTCGCCAATGCCGAGACTGATGACGTCGGCACCCGGGTGCATCACCTTAAAGGCGTTGACCTTTTTGGCGATGTCGGCGAACAGGTAGTTGTTCTGGAGGTTCAGGAAGTGGATATTTACTAATGCCATTTCTATTTACGATTTACGAATTTTCGATTTACTAATTTGACTGCGCGTCGGGCAGTTCAATGAAACCGTCGAAGACGAATTCAGCGGGGCCTGTCATATAGACGTGATTGTCACTCTCACGCAGTTCGATGTTGAGTGTACCGCCATCCATAACAATCTGTGACTGACGACTAGCGCGACCCGTGATAAAAGCGGCAACTGCTGTTGCGCAGGCACCTGTACCACAAGCTTGAGTGACGCCGCTGCCACGCTCCCAGACGCGAGTGCGAATAATGCTGCATCCGCTCCTCTCCCTTGTAGGGAAGGTGTTGGGAGTGGAGTCAGTAACTTGTGCGAACTCGATATTACAGCGTCGTGGAAAAGCTGGATGAAGCTCTAATTTACGTCCCGTCTCTCCTACCTGGTCCACATTGTCTGTGAAGATGACGTAGTGGGGATTGCCCATTGATACGAATACTCCCTTGTCGAGGCCACGATTGGGCAGGAAGAGCTTCTCGTCCACCAGAACAGGCTCGCCCATGTCAACGGTGATGGAAGATACAACCCCCACCTCCGCCCCCACCCCGTAAGGGCAGGGTTCAGAGGGGAGCGGCTGCGCGATGTTCAACTTCAGAATTTTTACTCCCGATTTGGTCAGCAGGCGAATTTGTGTTTGTGTTGTGATTCCGCGCTCATAGAGATACTTCCCGATACACCGTGAGGCATTGCCGCACATCATCGCCTCGGAGCCGTCGGCATTAAAGATGCGCATGCTGTAGTCGGCCTCAGGGATGGGAGACGTGCCAATGAGTACCAGTCCGTCGCTGCCAATGCCCTTGTGGCGGTCGCTCCAAAGGATGGATGCCTGGACGGGGTCGGCGATGGGGTACTGCATGGTATCGACGTAGATATAGTCGTTGCCGCAGCCGTGCATCTTGGTGAATCTGATCTTGCTCATTTTGAAAGATAATAGTTTACCTTAATTGCTGTCTGTTTGCCACTGGCCATAGCACGAACTACAAGCGAAGCACCGTTGGCAGAGTCACCGCAAACAAAGACGTTCTCTGGGTATTCAGGATGTTCAGGCTTTAGGAAGCCCATAGCGAGGAGGACGAGTTCAGCCTTGATAATCTCAGGTTTGCCTTTCTCAACCATAATGGGGCGACCACCGTTGGGATTCGGATTCCAGTCTATTTCCTGTACCTTCACACCAGTCAGTTTGCCATGCTCGCCTAAGAACTCCAGAGTGTTGATGTTCCAACGGCGGGTACAACCTTCCTCGTGACTTGAGGTGGTCTTGAGGGTGCGAGGCCAGTTGGGCCAGGGGTTCTGCGGATCCTCAGGTCCCTCAACGGGCTTCGGCATAATCTCAATCTGAGTCACACTCTTGCAGCCCTGTCTGTGGGCAGTACCAATACAGTCGGAGCCGGTGTCACCGCCGCCGATGACGAGAACGTCCTTGCCTTTGGCTGTGATGCGCTCGTCCTTACCAAACTCCATACCAGCGAGAACTTGGTTTTGCTGAGAGAGCAACTCGAGGGCGAAGTGTACGCCCTTCAGGTCGCGGCCTGGGGCCTTAAGGTCGCGGGCGGTTGGGGTGCCGGTGGCGAGGACGACGGCGTCGAAGGCCTCCCCAAGCCCCTCCAAAGGAGGGGATGTTTGGTTGGATGATGACACAGAATAATTAGGCGATATGTGTATCTCAACACCCCCTCCTTTGGAGGAGCTTGGGGAGGCTTCTACTCCATACTTAAACTCTATGCCCTCAGCCTCCAACAACTTGATGCGACGGTCGATGATGGCCTTGTTCAGCTTGAAGTTGGGGATGCCGTAGCGTAGAAGACCGCCTGCGGCCTCATTTTTCTCGAATACTGTTACCTTGTAGCCCATCAAGTTCAGGTCGTTGGCAGCGGCAAGTCCGGCAGGGCCTGAACCAATAACAGCCACCTTCTTACCATTGCGCTTGATGTCGGTGCGGGGCTGGATGTACCCCTCGCGGAAGGCAGCCTCGGTGATAGCGGCCTCGTCCTCGCGGTTGGTGGTGGGCTCGTGGTTGAAGCGGTTCAGCACACAGGCCTTCTCGCAGAGCGCAGGACAGATACGACCGGTGAACTCTGGGAAGGGGTTAGTACTATTCAGCAAGCGGTAAGCCAACTCCCAGTCACCTTTATACAGCGCGTCATTCCATTCGGGCGCTTTGTTGCCCAGCGGACAAGCCCAGTGGCAGAAAGGCACGCCGCAGTCCATACAGCGCGAGGCCTGCAGTTTGCGTTCGCGGGTGCTAAGTGTCTGCTCTACCTCGCCGAAGTCGTGGATTCTATCGTGAATCGGACGGTAACCCGCCTCCTGGCGATGTATCTCTAAAAATGCTTTTGGATTTCCCATCTCGGTTATTTACTATTTACAAATTTTCGATTTACAATTTATTTACGATTTGATTGATTTGACGATTTTCAGAATTCTATCCGCGAAATAACACAATAGTTAAATTGAAAAATAAATCGTAAATAGTACATCGTCAAACCGTAAATCCATATCAGTAGTCTCTCTGGATGTTGGCAATCTTCTCCTGGAGCTTCTTGTTCTGCTCTTCCTGCAGCACACGCTTGTACTCGATAGGCACTACCTGTACGAACTCCTCGCAGTAGCGGTTCCAATTGTCGAGCATACGTCCTGCCAGGGCAGAACCTGTATGCAGATAGTGTTGACGGATGAGTTCGAGCAGTTCCTTACGCGATACGCTGTCCTCAACCAGGTTGATTTCAACCATATCCATGTTGCAGAAGTAGTCGAAGTTGTGCTTGCGATCCCAAACGTAGGCCACACCACCACTCATACCGGCAGCGAAATTACGACCTGTATCGCCCAGCACCACCACACGTCCACCAGTCATATACTCGCAGCAGTGGTCACCTGCGCCCTCGATGACGGCAATGGCTCCAGAATTACGCACACCAAAGCGCTCGCCGACCTTACCGTTGATGTAGATTTCGCCGCTCGTGGCACCGTAGAGGCCGGTGTTACCAGCGATGATGTTGTCCTCGGCATGGAAGTCCTCACCGCTTCGGGCTGGAGGGAGAATCGAGATGCGACCACCTGAGAGTCCCTTGCCAAAGTAGTCGTTACACTCGCCCTCGAGTTTCAGGTTCAGTCCGTGAACGGCAAAGGCTCCGAAACTCTGTCCTGCAGAACCCTTGAACTTGATGTTAATCGTATTGTCGGGCAGGCCGGCTTCGCCGTATTTCTTGGCGATGACACCAGAGAGCATAGTAGTAACAGCACGGTCTGTATTCTTGATGGCGTAGTCGAGCGTCACCTCTTCTTGATTGTCGATAGCTTTCTGCGCTGCGCGGATGATCTCTTCGTCCTTTACGCCGCTGACCTTGGTGAATGTGCCACAATCCCAATAGAGGGCGCAGCCGCTCCCCTCTCTTGTAGGGGAGGGGTTGGGGATGGGGTCAGTATCTTTCGCTGTAGTGGAGTTGGAGTCACAGCCCCCACCCCATGTCCCTCCCCTTGAAGGGAGGGGAGTGGCTGCGCGATGGTCGACGTCGGGTTTAAAAAGCAAACGGCTGAAGTCGATGGTCTTCCATTTCTCGACGGCGGAACCGTCGGGCACACTAACCTTGATGAGCTCTGTGTGACCAATGATTTCTTTGAGACTGTGCACCCCTATCTCACTCAGATACTCGCGCACCTGCTCTGCCAGGAAGGAGAAGAAGTTCACTACGTACTCAGCACGCCCCTCGAAATGCTTGCGCAGCTCGGGATTCTGGGTAGCGACACCCATCGGACAGGTATTTGTATTACACTTACGCATCATCACGCAGCCCAGTACAATCAGCGGCAGCGTGCCAAACGAGAACTCGTCGGCACCCAACATCGCCATAATAATCACATCCTTGGCGGTCTTAAGCTGTCCGTCGGTCTGCAGGCGAACCTGATTACGCAGACCGTTGATCACCAGCGTCTGCTGCGTCTCGGCGAGTCCAATCTCAGGCGAGATACCTGCGAATCGCATACTTGAGGCAGGGCTGGCACCCGTACCACCCTCGGCACCGCTGATAACAATCAAGTCGGCCTTGGCCTTTGCCACACCTGCGGCAATGGTTCCCACCCCGCTCTCGGCCACAAGCTTCACGCTGACGGCAGCCGTGGGATTGATATTCTTCAGGTCGAAGATGAGCTGCGCCAGGTCCTCAATCGAGTAGATGTCGTGATGAGGCGGCGGCGAGATGAGCGAGATGCCAGGGATGGCGTTACGCGTCTTGGCAATAATCTCGTTGACCTTGAAGCCGGGCAGCTGTCCGCCCTCACCAGGCTTGGCACCCTGTGCCACCTTGATTTGTATCTCCTCGGCATTCACCAGATATTCGGCTGTCACGCCAAAACGTCCTGAAGCGATTTGCTTGGTCTTTGAACTCAGACTGACGCCATCCACCTCTGAGTGATAGCGGGCGTTGTCCTCACCACCCTCGCCAGTATTACTGCGTGTGCCCAGTTTGTTCATGGCCAGTGCCAGCGCCTCGTGGGCCTCGATGCTTAATGCACCAAAACTCATGGCACCTGTCACGAAGTGCTTCACAATGCTCTCAACTGGCTCCACTTCGTCGATAGGCGTAGGCTTGGCTGCCTTCTTGAATTTGAAGAAGTCACGGATGAAGATTGGCGATTCCTTCTCGTCGACGATGGCCGACCACTGCTTGAACTTCTCGTAGTTGCCCTGACGGGTGGCCAGCTGCAATTGGGCGATGGTCTCTGGGTTCCAGGCGTGCTTGATGCCATCCTTGCGCCAAGCAAACTGACCATTATTTGGCAGATAGGTCGTTTGGTCGTTTGGTCGTTTAGGAAGATTACCAATTGCTGTCTGTGACATCCCCAAACGACTAAAGGCAATAGCATCGCGAGCAATCTCCTTCAATCCAACACCTCCTATGGTGCTCACCTCTGTTCCGAAGTACCTTCTCAGCAGGTCTTCGCTTAGTCCGATGCTCTCGAAAATCTTGGCGCCACGATAGCTGCGGATAGTCGAGATACCCATCTTCGACATAATCTTCTTCAGACCTTTATCCACTGCCTTGATATAGTGGGTCTCAGCTGTTGCGTAATCCTCCTGAATCTTGTGTTGCTTCACCAGATTGTCGAGGATGGCGAATGTCATATATGGGCAGAGGGCACTGGCACCATAGCCCAGCAGCAGGGCTGCGTGCATCACCTCGCGAATCTCTCCGCTTTCCACAATCAAGGCGGTCTGTACGCGCTTGCCCACGCTAATCAGATAATGGTGAACGGCACTTACAGCCAGTAGCGACGGGACGGCAGCATGCTTGTCGTCGAGATCGCGGTCAGAGAGGATGATGTAATTCACACCTTCGTCCACACTAGCCTCGGCCTGATGACACAGATCATCCAAAGCCTGACGCAAGCCCTCCTCGCCCTTACTCATTTCGAAGAGAATGGAGAGTTTCTTGGTGTTGAATCCCTTATAGCGTATGTTACATAAAATGTCGAGTTGTGTGTTAGTCAGCACAGGCTGGGGCAGTCGCACCATCTTACAGTTTGATGCATCGGGCGTCAGAATGTTAGTACCTACAGCTCCGATATACTCCGTCAGACTCATCACCAGTTCCTCGCGAATCGGGTCAATGGCAGGATTCGTCACCTGTGCAAACTGCTGACGGAAGTAGTTGAACAGCACCTGCGGACGGTCTGAGATGACTGCTAACGGTGTGTCGTTACCCATCGCAGCCACGGGTTCTTGACCTGCTGTCGCCATAGGAACAATGGTCTTGTCGATGTCCTCCTGGCCAAAGCCGAAGGTGACGAGTTTCTGCTCGTAATTGCTCACCGAGTTAACCACGTGGCGACCGCTCTTCAGCTTCTCCAACTGCACGCGATTCTCATTAAGCCACTCGCGGTAGGGATGTGCCTTGGCCAACTGCTCCTTTATCTCGCCATCGTAGTAAATCTTACCTTCCTGTGTGTCAATCAGCAGAATCTTGCCTGGCTGCAGACGGCCCTTCGACACCACATCGCCAGGCTCAAAGTCCATCACGCCCACCTCGCTGGCCACAACCATCATACCCTGTTTCGTAATCGTATAACGGCTAGGGCGCAGACCGTTTCTGTCCAGCATACCGCCGGCATAGCGACCATCGCTAAACAACAGCGCAGCAGGGCCGTCCCATGGCTCCATCAGGATGGAGTGATACTCATAGAACGCCTTCAGATCCTCGCTGATGGGGTTCTTGTCGTTAAAACTCTCTGGCACCAGGATAGCCATAGCCTGCGGTAATGAGAGGCCACTGAGCATCAGGAACTCAAACACATTGTCCAGCGATGCTGAGTCGCTCATACCCTCCTGCACGATTGGGCGCAAATCCTTGATGTCGCCCAAAGCCTCGCTGTTCAGCACACTCTCACGGGCCTTCATCCAACCGCGATTACCGCGAATGGTGTTGATCTCGCCGTTGTGGGCTAACAAGCGGAAAGGCTGGGCCAGCTTCCATTTGGGGAATGTGTTTGTGCTGAAACGGGAGTGCACCAGCGCCAGTCCGCTTGTGAAGTAATCATTCGACAGGTCTGGGAAATAGCGACGCAGTTGTCCGCTGGTCAGCATACCCTTATAGATGATATTTTTGTTAGACAACGAGCAGATATAAAAGTCCTCGTTGTCGATGCGGTTTTCAATCCTTTTGCGCACCTTATATAATATACGCTCGAATACTGGCACCTGTTCGTCAGATATTCCAGTCACGAACACCTGCTTAATGTCAGGTTCCACCTCGCGTGCAGCAGCACCCAGCACTTCTGGGCTTGTGGGCACGGCCCTAAGGTGCATAAGCAGCAGTCCCTCACGCTCTATCTCTTCAATCATCACGCTCAGAATCTCCTGCTGGGCCTGGGCATCTTTCGGCAGGAATACCAGACCGGTGCCGTACTTACCCTTCTCAGGCACGGGGATACCCTGCAAAAGGATAAACTCGTGCGGAATCTGCACCATGATACCGGCGCCGTCGCCCGTCTTGTCGCGAGTCTCAGCACCGCGATGTTCCATGTTTTCCAGCACCCTCAGCGCATTGTCAACCAGTTCGTGACTCTTGCCGCCGTGAATGTTAACAACCATTCCCACGCCGCAAGCATCATGCTCGTACTGGCTCTGGTAAAGCCCTTGCTGCGAATATGCTTCTGTTTGCAACCTTTTCGATGTTTGAAGTTTACGTTTTGTCATATTATCCTTACTTTTACTATCCTTTTGTTTGATTTCGGCTGCAAAGGTAAATCAAAATGTTTGAATATACAAGAATAATCTTTCATTTTTATTGTCTAATTTTGCGACAACTATCACTTTGTAGCAAATTGTATTGATTTTAAATCATAATGTCAGCAAAACAATGTGCAACGACTACTAACACTTTACAACGTGACAGCCGTGTGCGTTTTTAACAATCAAAACGAAAGAGTTTGATTTGCAAAATCACCAAAACGTTATACCTTTGCGGCTTGAAATAGCAAAGTGTAATATGTGATTTATAATTAGGTAAAGAGGTATGAAGGTAAAAAGACGTTGGAAGATCCTGATGGCGGCGATGACACTGATAGCCGTGGCAGGACTGGCGGTGGGTGAACCGTCGTTTGAGTGTGATTGGTCTGTGATTTCGGCTGCCGATGTAGCTTGGCTCATCACGGCCACGATTTTTGTGTTGATGATGACGCCCGGCCTGTCGTTCTTCTACGGCGGCATGGTGGGAGCCAAGAACGTCATCTCGACCATGTTGCAGTCGTTCATCGCTATGGGCCTGATTTCGGTGCTGTGGGTGGTGGTCGGCTTCTCGCTGTGCTTTGGCGACGATGTCGGCGGCATAATCGGTAACCCGCTGACATTCTTGATGTTCCACGGTGTGGGCAGCGAGGTCTATACGACGCCGGCAGGGAACATTCTGGGCGGAGCCACGATACCGCTGGCCCTGTTCGCACTGTTCCAGATGAAGTTCGCCATCATCACGCCGTCGCTGATTACAGGCTCGTTTGCCGAGCGCGTGCGATTCTCGGCCTATATGTTCTTCATGATGTTCTTCTTCTTCGTCATCTATTGTCCGCTGGCCCACATGACGTGGCATCCTGAGGGACTATTTATGAAGTGGGGCGTCATCGACTTCGCCGGTGGTATTGTGGTGCATGCCTCCAGTGGCGTGGCAGCCCTTGCCGGCGCCATCTATTTAGGACGGCGCAAGGCGGAGACCCGTAAAAGCGAACCCGCCAACATCCCCTTTGTACTTCTGGGTGCAGCCATGCTGTGGTTAGGTTGGTTCGGCTTCAATGCAGGTTCTTCGCTGCATGCCGACGGACAGGCCATCAAGGCGTTCCTCAACACGAATACGGCCTCGGCAACGGCAATGATGACGTGGATATTCTTCGACTGCCTGCGCGGTCGTAAGCCGTCGGCGATGGGTGCCGCTGTGGGTTGTGTTGTTGGTCTCGTGGCCATCACACCGTCGGCAGGCTATGTCACTGTGGGCCAGAGCATTTTCATCGCGTTTGTCATCACACTCATCTGTAACGTCGCAGTCTATTGGCGCTCACGCAGCAGCATTGACGACGCCCTCGACGTGTTCCCAACACACGGCACGGGCGGTATCTTCGGCACGGTACTGACAGGTATCTTCATCCAGGAAGGTCTTATCGCAGGCACATGGGAAGGCTTTGTCATTTTCCTCTACCATCTGCTGGCCATCGTCATCGTTTTTGTCTATACCTTCGCTATGAGCTGGGTGGGCTATAAACTCATCGACAGTCTCATCCCCATACGCGTATCAGCCTATAGCGAAAAGGTCGGCCTCGACTTCTCACAGCACGACGAGCACTACGGACTGGCACACATCGGTGAGCGAGAGCTGGCGGAATACGAGGAACATATCCGCGAGAAGGAGAAGAAATAGGAGTCATCACCCTGTTTTCGCCCCCACTTTCCAGATAGAAGTGCAATTCTATCTGGAAAGTGGATTCTGAAGTTAGTCCTAAAAAGGCCCGTGACCTAACCGCTTCTCCTTATAGTAAGCGCAAGACTGGAACTTTGTTCCCATCCTGCCATTCTCTGACCAAAGAAACATGTAAGATTTATTATTGTGTTAAATCCCCACTGCGCCTTTTATTTCTTCTTCTTTGGCATCATCAAAGTAATCTTCAAAAATACGAGTAAATAAATCGTAGCTTACAACAACTAAGTTATGTCCTCTATGATAGTCCTCCAAAGCCATGTGCAAATCGTATATACAACATCCTGAGGACATGACATATATGTCGATTCCAGCACAGTATGTGAACCTGAACTTTCCGTGATGCTGTTCTACGTGCCTTTTCAGCCATCTCTTTTCATTCGTGAAACCATAGGCTATGGCTTTCTTACCTGACAGGAAAGCGTCATAGTCCACGACCTCTTCCTGTCGCATTGGAAGAACTGTATAGAGTGCAGACCGTACCAGTCTTTCATCCATTAAATACCAATCATCTGGCAATACGGATGATTTTCTGAAATGTTCTACAAGTTCTTCCTTTGTCATATTCATAAAGATGTACTCAGAGGACTATTCATAGAGGATATCACTTAAAGTCCAAACTCCTTTTCTATGAGTTCTTCCATCCGTCCTTCTTTGGAGTAGGGAACGGTGTCAACCTGTCGGAAATTGCTCTGTTCTGGCTGGAATGACGGGGCGAAGCCGAGGATGTAGCGAGTTGCGATTAGATAGATAATGCGCGTGGGAGCAAACCCATAGACTTGATGCATTAGTATGTGCTGAATACGCTCATGATTGTCTGGAATCTGGCGGCACATCTCTACGTTATTATATAGTCGGCGCACAATCTCTGTAATATATAGGCCAGATTTCATATAGAGGTCGGCAAATGTCTTCTTAGGATCTTCGAAGATATGTGGATTCTCCTGTTCCAGTAAATCCACCATCTTCTTTACCACCCATTTGGGAGTAAATATTTGATTGGTCTTCTGTGGAGGTATATAGTCAAAGATATCCTCGGTTTGCGATTCATCGAAATAGTTGGCCAATTCCTGCCGTTTCTTTCTGAATTCAGCTATAGCATCGTCAAATACAACTTCGTCAAATAGATGTCCGTTGAAATGCTCTTTCCTGCCAGTCTCCACATTGACATAATCTCCACCGTCTCTTAGGAAGCGGAATTCTTCGAGAGTGATACTGGTGACCTCCTTGAAAACTTCGTCCTCAATGTTCTTGTCGAAATTGTCAAGCGTAAGATTCCCGTCATCGTAGGCCATAATGAAACTTGGGATGGTACGTGCAAATCCACGCAGATGGGCTCTCACCTCGTCCTCCACGCTGGCCTTCTTTCGTTCCTCTTTATCCTTCTCAATGCGTTCGATGACTTCCTTGGGCTTATTGGTGATGATGTCATTGGTAGCCTCTTTGATTGCATCGTTCACACCCTTTAAGGCCGACTCCATCTCCTTGCGGAAGGTCTTTTCAGCATCCTCCAACTCCCTCTCGTTGGAAGCATGTTTAATGGCTTCTTTGTGCTTCACCTCGGCAATCTTACGCTGCTGCTCGAAGTCACCCTTAATCTTCTCTATCTTAGTTTCCAGCTCTTTCTGTGAATCCCTGACGATAAGCTTGGTTTGTACCTGCGTAAGCTCGTATTCCTCCGATGCTGGATTGATGATATTTTGCTCTACAGCCGCTTTCAAGCTGTCGCCCACACGATTGATGGCTGTCAGCACTTGGTCGGCACTTTCAGCCGCCATCGGTATCTCATCTTCTATTTCTTCGAAGGTCTGATAAAGCTTGTCACCAAAAATCTGCTGTTCTTGACCTATTATGACCTCTTCAGGAATCATCACCTCACCGTTATCGTCAACACTCATATTACCCGCTTCATCGAGGTTGGTGCCCGTGTTGCGTCCTCGCTCTTCGTGCGCTTTATCCAACTTCTTCAGAATCTCACCCACTATCGACGGGGCACTGAATATGTTGGCTATGTTCCTGAATAGGAGGTTGCTCATGAAGCCACGCCTTACTACTTCCTCACATTTAATCTTTCTTGGGATGCTGAGTACCTGACGTTCATCAATTTGCATCATCTGCCCTTCCTCGTCTTCCGCTATAACGGGGAAGAAGTTCAACAGCTGTTTGATGTTCTGCTTTCGTTCTTCTGTCGTACCCCTACCACTGGCTGTGCTCCTTTTCAAGTTGTTTGCAAATTCGTCGTAGAGCATTAGTGTCCTTGCTGGGTCGAAATCAAAGACATAGGCATTTTCCTTTCTCACGATTTTTCCACCTTCAAAGTATTCGTAAGGATTCTGTGCTCTGAAAGCAGCCTGCATATACAACTGAGCACTCTGCATATTGCTAAGCATTAGCACGCCGCTCCATTCTGGAATAGTGACACCTGTGGCCAGTTGGCCTATGCTCAGCGTGATGGTCTTGGAATGGTGGGCGATGGCATCCTTTACCTTATTATAGGCTTTAATGGTCTCGTCATTGTCATCCATCTTTCCGTCACCAGCCGCAAGCACCACTTTGTAGTCTTCAAATCCACTCCCGGGCTCTCTCAGTAATTTGGCCATTGCTTTTGCGCAGTCCACCCTGTTAGGCATCAGCCAGAAGGTGTGAGCCATCTCCTTTCTCAGTTCCTCTGTCGAGAAGGGGAACTTTTCTTGTGTGGTCAGAGCCTTCAGGAACTTGCGCACATCTGCTTCATGCTCAAACTTACCATCCTCTTTGGTCTTGAAAAACTCATTAAGATCGAAAGCATAGTCTATCATTCCTTCCTCGTCCAGATCCATGCCTTGTTTCACCTGCTCACGCACTATGTCACTCATGCGATAGGTGAAGAGGTTCAGCCGAGGCATGTTCTCGTAAGGGTTATGATTGTCACTTGCCCAGGTCTCCTTAGCGTCCTGCTCATCGGCATAACTCCAGTTAAATATCTGGCGATTGCCGAACTCTCCCGAAGCTATGGCCTTAAATGGTGTACCGCTCAAATAGAGTGTAAACTTGCGCTGGATATTGTTAAAGGCACGGTCGGTACGTATGGTGTCCACACCCTCGTGGCTTTCGTCCACAATCAACATATCCCAGCGGGTGTTCTTTATCCACTCCAGTTTGTTGAAGTTTCCACCGAAATAGACTGAGCCTTTCAGCCCTTGCAGGCTTTCAAAGCATATCTGTCCTGCAAAGTTCTCATCACGATGGCGCACCCATTCGCTATACATATTCCTGGTCATCACACCCTGCCGGTCTCGCAACGATTCGTTGTCGCTCACAAAGCGGTAGCCTGACTGTCCAGCCAAATATTTCTCATAGTCATCGTACCATGAGTTGGCTATCGACGGGCGGTTGGTGACTATCAGCACTTTCCTGGCCTTCATCTGTTTTATCAGGTCGTAAGCCGTGAGGGTCTTACCGAAGCGTGGCTTTGCATTCCACAAGAACTTTCCTTCGACGTTGTTGGCCTTAAGGTAGTCCAACGTCATATCCACAGCTCGTTGTTGTTCGTCACGCAACTTATAGCTATAGTGCAGCCCTTTTTGTTGATAGTCACGACTAACGAACTCCTCGAAACATCGTCTTAGTTCCTGACCGTCTATGCGGAACCATTCTGTATGATCGTTGCGCTCAATGCCTTTATATTCCGTCAGGTAGTCATGGAAGTCGTGGTCGCGGAAATATGTACAGTCATCACGAAACATAGCGATGTCCTTCCATTCCAGTTCAAAGCGCACATCGGCAGTATGCGTCTGCTGCTTGATGCGCTTGTGTACGCCCTGCTCCGTATCACCGATTTTCAGCCATCCGTTGTGACGTGCTATCTCAGGTGTTCTGTAGGCATATATCATCCTGACAAAGCTATTGAAGCTGTGAATCCTCGTTGCGTCCATCATACCATCTCCTTTACTTTAGTCCGAATGAAATTGCGCTCCTGTTCATCTAAGCCATACTTGTTGAATAGTTGCTCGTCTATCTCCGCAATGCTCCTGCTCCAGTCGATGTCTGAGGAGGGGGTGAAGTTCTGAAGAGGAACGTACTTCCAACGTTCTGGCGGATTATCTTGAGTTCCTTTTAATATGCCAAGGAGGGCACGAACAAATCGAGTCTTTATATATTTCAGAATAGCTTCAGCTTCTCCCACAGTTTCAACATTACCAATACCGATAAAGGATTGGGTATATCCAACAAGTGGTTGGGCTACTATTGGTGAACTTAAAGATTCTCCAAACGTGCCATTGCCATTTACCTTGGGTAAGAGGACTTTGTATGACGAGAAGTTTGAAGCTTCAATAATGTAGTCGCGTCTTATCCACGCAAAGACTCTTTTAAGGTTCAACAAACCGTATATCTGAACATATTCGTGTGATTCTTTTGGCCGCTCAATAAAAAAAGCAGTTTCAATTAAATTGTCAATTGCATTTGTCCTAAGATCGAATGAAGTCCCAGTCTTTGAGACGAGTTCGGGTCTTTCCTTCCTAAATGTTTCCGAAAACTTGTAGGGGACAGCTCCGACCATGATGCTTGGTAAGAACTTGTTCCCACGTTCTTTGATTAGAACTTTATCCTTAATAGAACGAAGTTCATCATATGGTACAAAAACCTCTATTGGCTCAAAGTGCTTACTTGTGTCATGATACGAAATAGACACGCCTCCTTTTAATATAACATTAGGGAATACAGTTGATGCATCCTGATTGAAATAAACTACTTTGAAGTGCGAATCTTGAAGCATCTTCTTGTTCCACGCTTTAGATGTCTGGCCTGCGTTAAATAAGAATCTCGCTGGGGTTATAAACATCGCTTTTTCAGTATTCTTATACGCCTCATCCATAAAGTAATTGTATATGGGATTATCTCTTTCATTCCCTTCAACATCCTCC
This sequence comes from Prevotella sp., assembly GCA_017960525.1. Taxonomy (GTDB): domain Bacteria; phylum Bacteroidota; class Bacteroidia; order Bacteroidales; family Bacteroidaceae; genus Prevotella. The sequence goes on along the minus strand of JAGCZA010000059.1, from coordinate 16,867 downwards.
TGATACGGAGGATTTCCAATTATTACATCAAACTTCATAATATCTGGGTTTTTAGTTTGTCGTTTTTTGATATCAATTACTTTGATAGCCTTTTCCTTCTGCCAGTCCATGATTAAGCAGTAGGGAGCGGGAGCCTCTTTAGATGCTTCATTGAAGAGGTCGAGTTGAGCCTGCTGAGTCTCTTCCCGCTTCTCTCTTGGGATGCAATAAGTTAGTCCGTCCATCTGCCAAAGGTTCCAGGAGATGATCTCAGCCAACTCCTGTAACATAGGGATTGTTGGCGGAGAACCGAATCGTGCCTCATAGTAATCAACGAAAGTGTAGAGCAGATTCTCACGGGCCAGCAGCAGACTATCGCCCTGCCACTCATAGCCGTAGGTCGTCTGGAAAGCCTGCCGTACCTGACTAAGCCATTCCTCATCGTTTAGCTCTTGTTCGTTTATAGTGCGTAGCTTGCGGTCAAGCACTCCTACACGCTCACCGATGGCAATAGCTTCGCTAGTAGTGGCATCGTAGCGGGAAACGAGGAAAGGAGCTTCGCCACAGGTGAGTTCCAAAGTGAGGGTTTTGATGTCAATCTCTACATTGTCCACCATCATCTTCACCACCCACGAAGGCGTAAACACCTCGGCCATATCTTTGACCCTGTCTGACTGCTCAGTCTTCGATTTCAGAACACGTGGTCGAATGATGTTTCCATGCTCTCCCGTAATCAATTCTTGTCGTATCTCATCGGCATACTGATAACCTTCGCCCTTCGATTCGTAATCGTGAGTACACCACAGTATGTTTCTGCTCGTGGTATGGTCACACAGCAGTTGCGCCAGAATCTCAGGCGAAAAGTCATTTTCCAATATGTCCACCACGTTTTCAGGCATCGTTCAGCAGAGCAAATGGTCTGACTGATACCCAAGCGTCAGAATGTCCTAACTTCTTGTGAACAGCATATATAAAGCGGGGTATCCTCATCTGCTCGTCCGCTTCTTAGGTCCTGAGAAAACCTCGCATACAAACGAACAGAGTCTGAATACCCACGCCGGTCAGTATATAATACACCCCGAAAAGTGTGCGTGAGGGCAGTTAGCCCTCGGCACACTCCGGGAGTATATACTACACCCGTAGCATTCACCTCCGCATTTGTCTTTGGTATGCTATTTGAATTTCTCAGGTTCAAGAAGCCAAAAACAAAGCATCAATGACGCTTCTCAATATGTTGTTGTTCCACCCATAAGCCCGTAAGCATGGGCAGATACGGTTGCAAAGTTACGAAAAAGTTATGGAAAAAAGTGTTCTATAACAAAAAAAGTGCTTTTCTTAAATAAAATTTGGAAAAACATGAAAAAAAGCCGCCCGTATGGACAGCTATCACTAAGTGTGATTCCTCTTAGATTCACCACAATTTGTTTTCTCCTACATGCTATAATTCGTTCAGCAATTATGTTAATAATATGCGTATGTTCTTACGTCCGATGAGCGGTGTGAGCAATTGAATGGGTCCCCCAATGAAACAGCGTTCCCAGTTGCCACTCTCAGTGAGAGGAATGCGCAGCGTAAGCTTTCGAGCTGCATCACGTGTAAAACTCAAGCGGCCGTGAGGGGCACGGTCTATGAGCATCTTGTCGTTGCGCACGCGCTTACGCTTGGCCGTAAAGAAGAAGGTGCCGTCGCGCAGTAATTGGACGCGTCCTGTGGAACTCATAGGGTTAATCACTTCCAAACCTTGCGTATCGCAGGGATGAAAGTTAGGCATTATTCCCGTAACGGAAGAGGACGCTCAACAGAAAAATGTGTTAGAAGTGAAGAAAGCGGTCGGTTTCGTAAAATACTACGAAACGCAAAGTAAAAAGCTTAGGAAATTGGTGATTGAGGGGCGGGACATTTTGTAAAAAGAATAGAATGTATTACCTTTGCAACAAAAAAACAAGCAGATGAACGACAACGAAAGGATGATTCAGGTGGAACGGTGGCTGAGGCTGATTGAACGTACGCGCCTGTTCTGCAATACGGCGGATGAACTGGGGCAGATGGTTGGCTTCTCTGTCAGCAGCCGCAACTCGCTGTCACGCAAAGGCGGGAACTCGCTTTTTATGAAAGAGGCGATATTCCATCAGCTATGCCACATCTGTAAGGAGCAGACGGGCTTGGACTTGCAGGAGATAGTGGAGGCATACGAGTACGTTGACGACTTCATCGACCGATACGCCACCCTGCTTCGGGATGAGAAGGTGCTGTCTCAGACGGTGGACATCTTCTATGGAAGCGGGGACGTTCCTGAGGAGTTGGCCTTCGTGAAGAAGCGGCTTGAGGAAAAGCATATCCCCATACTCTTCCTGATGCTTACTGGGGGACTGCCAAGGATGTCTGCCAGAGGCGGTGATGTGCAGAACATTCAGGAGGACTTCAGGCGTTCTTTCATGCTTCTGCGCGGTTTATGCAAGAACCTTTTTTTGCAGGAACTCCCAGCCATCTCGATAATGGAGAGCGGAGTCAGGACGAATCCTGAGAAGTGGAACCGCCTGCATCTGATTTACGTTACTTCTTTCATCCTGAACGCATACGGGGCCATTTCGACACAGGAAAGGCTCAGTTTAGCGAACAGGGAAATGATTCAGAGAAGAATCGAACCGAATGTTGAGGGGATTTGGACGGAGGACGACTCGTTTACCACATTCTGGTATTTCGAGAAAATCAGCAACGGCTATTATCTCTATCACTACAAACTCAACGGTCAGCGGGAACTTGCCTACACGAAATACTTTGTTTCATTTTATAAGAATGATGACGATAGTGTTGAGGCTGTGGTGGTACATCCAAAGTCCATTCGCTACATCGTCAATAACCAGCCTATCCCAATCATACTGGTTGCCTATCAGTATTGCCAGTTGACACAAGACGAGATAAACCTGACTCCCCAAAATGATGGCAACGATTGGTTCAGCGTGAGCCGTCTGCGGCGTAGCAGCCACGCCGAATATCTGCAGAAGTTAATAGATGATGACAGCAGGAAGAGGGTCAATGAGTGCTCCGATACTGACTATAGTTTCACCAACTGTCTGGCTGCCATCACGCCAGAGCATATCTATATGGAGCGTTCCGAGGGCGGTTACTACAAGATACCCAAGTCGTTGAACGATGTGCTTTACGACGTGCAGATTGACGATAACGCAGGCATCATGAGATTCGAGGGGTTGACTTCCGTCGCCTTCGATGACAAGAGCCTCTATTACGACGTGACTACTGAAGAAAAGATGGGGGAATTAGGCATTAGGGTCGTGGATGTGATAACCAAATAAGTGGCCTCAGAATTATTTGTTTATTGGGATTCGTGTCTCTGACAAACAATATTTTCTGCCAAATGCGGCATTGACAAAATGCAAGCAATTTGCTTTGCAAATCAACAAAGCGAAAGAATAACGGCGTTTTTGCAGCGCAAAACGATGCAAAATAACAGTTAATCGCATTTTTAACATTCGTTTTGTGAGGTTGTGTGGCTCTATTGTCGTCGTAAAGCAATACCTTTGCACTTTAAAAAAGAGATTCGTTTTATGGATACAAAGTATATCTTCGTCACGGGCGGTGTTGTTTCCTCGTTGGGAAAGGGCATTATCGCTGCCAGCATCGGTAAACTGCTGCAGGCTCGCGGCTACAAGGTCACCATACAGAAGTTCGACCCGTATATCAACATCGACCCGGGGACGCTGAACCCCTACGAGCACGGCGAGTGCTACGTGACGGAGGATGGTTTCGAGACCGACCTGGACTTGGGTCATTACGAGCGGTTTACGGGCATCCACACCACACGTAACAACAGTATCACGACGGGCCGCATCTACAAAACGGTCATCGACAGAGAACGGCACGGCGACTATCTGGGCAAGACCATTCAGGTGGTGCCGCATATTACGGATGAGATTAAGCGGCGGATGCTAAGAGACCTCAACGAGGCTTTCGACTTTGTCATCACCGAGGTGGGCGGCACTATTGGCGACATCGAGAGTGCGCCGTTTATGGAGGCCATCCGACAACTGCGGTGGCAACTGGGCCGTGATGCCGTCTGTGTGCACCTGACGTATGTGCCTTATCTGAAGGCTGCTGACGAGTTGAAAACCAAGCCCACACAACACTCCGTGAAGGAATTGCAGTCGATGGGCATACAGCCCGACATTCTTGTGCTTCGCACTGAACGCCACCTTGATGATGCCATGCGCATGAAGGTGGCGTCGTTCTGTAATGTCGATTTGGAGTGCGTGGTGCAGAGCGAGGACATGCCGAGCATTTACGAGGTGCCGGTAAGTATGCAGCAACAGGGACTCGATGCGGCAATCCTGCGCAAGATAGGCATACCAGTAGGCGAGACTCCCGCTATGAAACCGTGGCACGACTTTCTGTGCAAACAGCGCAATGCCACCCGCGAGGTGCACATTGGACTGGTGGGCAAGTACGATTTGCAGGATGCCTATAAGAGCATCCGTGAAAGTCTCAATCTGGCAGGCATTTACAACGACGTGAAGGCTAAGATTCATTTCGTGAACAGCGAGGAGGTGACTGCCCTAAATGTGGCTGAAAAACTGGATGGCATGGCCGGAGTGCTTATCTGTCCAGGGTTCGGCCAACGTGGCATCGAGGGCAAAATCATTGCTGCGGAATATGGGCGTGTACATGATGTCCCGACCTTTGGCATCTGTCTCGGCATGCAGATGATGGTTGTAGAATTTGCCCGGAACGTGTTGGGATACCAGGATGCCAACAGCAGCGAGATGTCTTCCGACACGAAGCATCCTGTCATCGACCTGATGGAAGAGCAGAAATCTGTGACGAATATGGGCGGTACGATGCGACTGGGGGCCTACGAGTGCGAACTGGTGAAGGGCAGTCGTGTGAGTGAGGCTTATGGTGAAGAGACGCTTATAAAAGAGCGCCACCGCCATCGTTACGAGTTCAACAATAAATACAAAGAGGAGTACGAGGCGAAGGGGATGCGGTGTGTGGGTGTCAATCCTGCCGCTGACCTGGTGGAAATCGTAGAGATTCCCGACAAACGCTGGTACATCGGCACCCAGTTCCACCCCGAATACTCCTCTACGGTACTGCATCCGCATCCGCTGTTTATGTCGTTCATTAAGGAGTGCGCAGCAAATTCCTGAAATTCGTGGTCAGAAAATGGAACAATTAAAGCATGAATGTGGCGTGGCGATGATTCGCCTTCTGAAGCCGTTGGACTACTACGAGAAAAAGTTCGGCACGTGGGCCTACGGATTCAACAAACTCTATCTGATGATGGAGAAGCAGCACAACCGCGGTCAGGAAGGTGCTGGTATCGCTTCCGTCAGTCTGAACAACGAACCTGGCATGGAATATATGTTCCGCGAAAAGGCTGAAGGCAAGGATGCCATCACGGAGATTTTCAGCCGTGTCACTCAGGATATGGCAGGAGAACTGCTGATGGGTCATCTGCGCTATTCGACGACGGGCAAGAGCGGACTGACGTTTGTGCATCCCTTCCTGCGCCGTAACAACTGGCGCGCCAAGAACCTCTGTCTGTGTGGCAACTTCAACATGACCAACATCGACGAGGTCTTTCAGTTCCTGACATCGCAAGGACAGTCACCGCGCATCTTTGGCGACTCGTACATCACGCTCGAACTGATGGGCCACCGTCTGGACCGTGAGGTGGAACGGTTGTTTGAAGAGGCTAAGGCGAAGGGGCTTGAAGGGCTCGACATCACACGATATATCGACGACCACGTGGAGATGGCCAACGTGCTGCGGAAGACGATGGAGCACTTCGACGGCGGCTACGTGATGGGGGGACTGACGGGCAGCGGCGAGATGTTTGCCGTGCGCGACTCCTGGGGCATCCGTCCTGCGTTCTATTATCGCGACGACGAGATCATCGCCCTTGCCAGCGAACGCCCTGTGCTGCAAACTACGTTCAACCTCCAGTGTGAGAACATTCATGAGTTGAAGCCTGGCGAGGCACTTATTGTGCGTCGCAACGGAGAGAGCCATCTGGAGCAGATTATGCCTGCACAAAAGCTGAGTGCCTGCTCGTTTGAGCGCATCTACTTCAGCCGAGGTTCCGACCGTGACATCTATCAGGAGCGCAAACGCCTTGGTGAACAGCTGACACCCGCCATACTGAAAGCCATCGATGGCGATGTGGAGAACACGGTCTTTTCATATATCCCCAACACCGCCGAGGTGGCCTACTACGGAATGACCGATGGATTCCGCCAACAGGGCTACAACGTGCGGACGGAGAAGGTGGTGTGGAAGGACATCAAGCTACGCACGTTTATCTCTGCCAACACCGAGCGCAACGATTTGGCGGCTCACGTCTATGACATCAGCTACGGTTCGTTGCGACCCTACGAGGATAATCTTGTGATTATCGATGACTCGATAGTCCGCGGCACGACACTACGCGAAAGCATCTTCAAGATTCTCGACCGTCTGCATCCCAAGAAGATTGTTATGGTGTCAAGTTCGCCCCAGATCCGCTATCCAGATTATTACGGCATCGACATGGCCCGGTTAGAGGAGTTCTGCGCCTTCCGTGCCACGATGGCATTAAGCCTCACCCCCACCCCCTCTCCAAAGAGCGAGGGGAATGGGAACCTTAGCGGGCGGGAACTTATCCAAGAGGTTTATCGCGCATGCAAGGATCGTCCTTTGGAGGCTAATCACGTCAGGCGCATCTACGAGCCTTTCACCGTTGAGGAAATCAATCAGAAGATTGTCGAGATGTTGCGCCCAAAGGACATGCAAGCCCCCATCGAACTGGTGTTCCAAAGCATCGATGGACTGCACGAGGCGTGTCCCAACCACCCAGGCGACTGGTATTTCACGGGCCACTATCCCACGCCTGGCGGCACTCGGCTCGTCAACCAGGCATTCGTCAGTTGGTACGAAGACAACTGCCATACTCATCCCCCCACCAGTAAGCAATTATTGGGCAGATCAAATTGGAAACCCTATTTCGCAAGTTGAGCGAAAGTGAGATTGTAGAATTTCTAATCCTTCCAGACTAAAGAGGGGGGTAAACCATACCCTAAGAAAGAACCGTTCTTTCTCCCAAATTCTCCAGAGAATTCAAAAGAAAGAACGGTTCTTTTTCTAAGTAAGGAATGTGGGTATCCCCGAAACGAAGCAAATAAAAACAAATGGCGTTGGGCTGATATACATGCGTTTGCATCAGTCTGCTTTTAGTTACTAATTTTGGTTCTGCAAGATTTGATGGCGCAGACCAAGGTGGTCACCGTCACTATGCACCAGATAATAGGGGCCTACAGCGGTGTCAGCCAAGGGATTGTTTGTGTTCGTGAGAATGCTTTTTTGAAAGCAATCGCCGACAACTTGTAATCTTTTGAAATAAGATTGCCGATATTTGTTAACAATTTGTTTTAAATATATTAATTATAATTGCAAATTGTCACTTTAAATGGAAAAGTAGATTTAAAGTTGGGCGGCGAAGGGAGTTATGTCGTAAATATTTGATAATTTTGCGCCCAATTATGGATAGAAAGCAAGCAAAACTGATACTCAGCGACGGCTCGGAGTTCTGCGGATGGTCGTTTGGATACGACGGTGAGACTGCTGGCGAGGTGGTGTTTAACACAGCAATGACGGGCTACCCTGAGAGTCTGACAGACCCGAGCTATGCGGGGCAGATACTGGTGATGACCTATCCGCTGATTGGGAACTATGGGGTGCCGGAAACGGGTGCATTACAGCCCCCAACCCTTCCCCTTGATAGGAGGGCCAGGGGCGGGATCAGTAATCTCCCTGTGTTTATGGAGAGCGAGCGGATTCATGTAAAGGGCTTGATAGTGGCCGACTATAGCGAGCAGTTTTCGCACTGGAATGTGAAGGAGTCATTAGCGGCTTGGCTGAAGATGGAGCATATCCCCGCGATTACGGGGATTGACACGCGCAGGCTGACAAAAGTGCTTCGCGAACATGGTGTGATGATGGGGCGCGTTGAGATAGAACGTGCAGCCGCTCCCCGCCTATGTAGAAGAACAGCCGTGCATGAGGACTACGGTTCGGTGAATTGGGTAGAGAAGGTAAGCTGCAAGGAAGTGATAACCTATCGCCCCAATACAAATCACTCACCTCTCACCCCTCACCCCTCACCTCTGAAAAAGGTCGTTCTCGTCGACTGTGGCGTGAAGGCAAACATCATCCGTTGCCTAATCAAACGCGGCATTGAGGTGATACGCGTGCCATGGGATTATGACTTCAACCAGTTGGAGTTCGATGGTCTTTTCTTGGCCAACGGTCCTGGCGACCCGGAACAATGCGAGGTTACGGTGAGACATATCAGGACTTTCTTGGAGAACGAGACGAAGAAAACTATCTGCTCCCATCTCTCGCAGGGAGGAGCCGGGGGTGAGGCTGTCCGCCCTTGTATGGGCATCTGCTTGGGTAACCAACTGCTGGCTCGTGCGGCTGGAGCTAAGACGTACAAGCTGAAATACGGCCATCGCTCGCTCAACCAACCGGTGCGCGAGGTGGGTACGAATCGTTGCTTTATCACCAGTCAGAATCACGGCTATGCGGTAGATGACTCGACGCTGCCTACGGATTGGGAACCGCTGTTTGTGAATATGAATGACGGCTCGAACGAGGGTATCCGACATAAGTCGAATCCCTGGATGTCGGCACAGTTTCACCCAGAGGCCTGCTCAGGGCCGACAGATACTGAATGGATGTTTGATGAATTTGTAGCGACGCTGAATTACAAAGGGAGGAATGTTGAGACACATCATTCCTCTGACATATCTAATCAAACATCCCCTCCTTTGGAGGGGCTTGGGGAGGCTTTCAAGAAGGTTCTCATCTTGGGCTCTGGTGCCCTGAAGATTGGTCAGGCCGGTGAGTTCGACTACTCGGGTGCACAGGCACTGAAAGCCTTGAAGGAAGAAGGCATCCACTCGGTGCTCATCAATCCCAACATCGCTACGGTGCAGACATCAAAAGACGTGGCTGATACAGTGTATTTCCAACCCGTGACAGCGGAGTTTGTGGAGCGGGTCATCGAAAAGGAACGCCCCGACGGCATTCTGTTGTCATTCGGTGGACAGACGGCGCTGAACTGTGGTGTGGAACTCTACGAAAAGGGAGTTTTAGAAAAATATGGTGTCGAGGTGCTGGGGACTCCTGTGCAGGCCATCATCGACACAGAAGACCGCGACCTGTTTGTGAAACGGCTCGACGAGATTGGCGTGAAGACCATCAAGAGTGAGGCTTGCTCTTCCATCGAGGAAGTACAAAGAGCGGCCCACGAACTGGGCTTCCCCGTGATATTACGTGCCGCATACGCCCTCGGCGGGCTCGGCAGCGGTTTCTGCGACAACGACGAGGAACTGCTGGCACAGGCCGAGGAGGCCTTTTCGTTCTCCCCGCAGGTGCTGGTGGAGAAATCGCTGAAGGGCTGGAAGGAGATAGAGTATGAGGTGGTGCGCGACCGCTTCGACAACTGCATCACCGTGTGCAACATGGAGAACTTCGACCCGTTAGGCATCCATACGGGCGAGAGCATCGTCGTCGCGCCGAGTCAGACGCTCTCGAACAGCGAGTACCATAAGCTGCGTGCGCTGGCCATCAAGATTATCCGGCATATCGGCATCGTGGGCGAGTGTAACGTGCAATATGCACTCGACCCCAATAGCGAGGACTATCGCGTCATCGAGGTCAACGCCCGTCTGTCGCGCTCGTCGGCTTTGGCATCAAAAGCCACGGGCTATCCGCTCGCCTTTGTTGCTGCGAAGCTAGGGCTCGGCTACGGACTCTTCGACCTGAAGAACAGCGTCACTAAGACCACGTCGGCCTTCTTCGAGCCTGCGCTTGATTACGTAGTAGTAAAGATTCCCCGCTGGGACCTCACCAAGTTCCACGGCGTGAAACGCGAACTTGGCTCGTCAATGAAGAGCGTAGGCGAGGTGATGGCCATTGGACGCACTTTTGAGGAAGCGCTGCAGAAGGGCTTGCGTATGATTGGCCAAGGCATGCACGGCTTTGTGGAGAACCATCAAGACATTGAACATTTGACATTGACCATTGACCAATATGCTGCGCCGACCGACACCCGCATCTTCGCTATTTCAAAAGCATTGCAAATCGGTTACACCGTCGAACAGATTCACCAGGTGACGATGATTGACCGCTGGTTCCTCCAGAAACTCAAGCACATTGTCGACATCGACCAGCAACTCAAGGGCCATACCCTCCTTGCTGAAGTCTCGCAGTTTATGGAACCCAGCGAGTTCAAAGAGTATCTACTGTCGCCCGACACATACCCCTTGTTGCGAGCAGCAAAAGTCTACGGCTTCTCCGACTTCCAGATAGCCCGCGCCATAGGCCTCGAACAACTGATGAAAATGGAACAGGCAGGACTCACCGTCCGTAAATGGCGCAAAGAACTGGGACTCATCCCCACCGTCAACCAGATAGACACCTTGGCTGCAGAATATCCTGCCCAAACCAATTACCTCTACCTCTCGTATCTATAAATCGAAAACCCGTAAATCGAAAATCCGTAAATCGTAAATAAAGTTATGTGTGGAATCGTAGCAATATTGAATGTTAAAGAGCAGACACAGGCTCTTCGTCAGAAAGCGTTAAAAATGAGTCAGAAAATCCGTCATCGCGGACCTGACTGGAGTGGAATATACTGTGGTGGTAGCGCCATCCTGGCTCACGAACGATTGAGCATCGTCGACCCCGAGAGTGGCGGACAACCATTGTATTCGCCAGACCGTAAGCAGGTGTTGGCTGTGAATGGCGAGATCTATAACCACCAGGAAATTCGTCGCCGTTACGCAGGACAGTACGAGTTTCAGACAGGGTCTGACTGCGAAGTTATCCTTGCGCTCTATCGTGAGAAGGGCATCAATTTCCTCGAAGACCTTAACGGCATCTTTGCCTTTGCCCTCTACGACGAGGAACGTGACGAGTTCCTGATAGCCCGCGACCCCATCGGCGTGATACCTCTTTATATCGGTTTTGATAGCGACGGCACCGTGTATGTCGCCTCTGAACTGAAAGCCCTCGAAGAACAATGTGAACGCTATGAGCCTTTCCTGCCAGGCCATTATTATTGGAGCGTGTCGCCTGGTATAAAGTGGTACTACCGTCGTGACTGGATGCAGTACGATGCCGTGAAGGACAATGCGGCCTCTGTCTCTGCCATCCGCGACGGACTGACCGCTGCCGTCAAGCGTCAGCTGATGTCCGACGTGCCATACGGCGTACTACTCTCTGGCGGTCTCGATTCCTCAGTCATCTCTGCCATCGCTGAAAAGTTCTCGGAGCATCGCATCGAGGACGATTCGAAGACCAAGGCTTATTGGCCCCGTTTACATTCCTTTGCCGTAGGGCTGAAAGGTGCTCCCGATTTGGCTAAGGCCAAGATGGTGGCCGACCATATCGGCACCGTACACCACGAAATCAACTACACCATTCAGGAAGGACTGGATGCCATCCGCGATGTCATCTATTTCATCGAGACCTATGATGTAACTACTGTCCGCGCCTCTACGCCGATGTACCTGCTGGCTCGTGTCATCAAGTCGATGGGTATCAAGATGGTGCTCAGCGGTGAGGGTGCCGACGAGATTTTCGGCGGTTACCTCTACTTCCACAAAGCCCCTGATGCCAAGGCCTTCCACGAAGAGACCGTCCGCAAATTAGGCAAGCTCTATCTCTACGACTGCCTCCGTGCCAACAAGAGTCTGTCTGCCTGGGGTGTAGAGGGCCGTGTGCCATTCCTCGACAAGGACTTTTTGGATGTTGCCATGCGAACCAATCCCGAGGCCAAGATGTGTCCGGGGCAGACGATGGAAAAAAAGATTGTTCGCGAAGCCTTTGCCGACATGCTGCCAGCCGAAGTGGCCTGGCGGCAGAAAGAGCAGTTTAGTGATGGTGTAGGCTACTCCTGGATTGATACCCTGAAGGCCGTAACGACGGCTGCGGTTAGTGATGAACAGATGGCTCATGCTGCCGAGCGTTTCCCCATCAACCCGCCAAAGAACAAAGAGGAATACTACTATCGCAGCATCTTCGCCGAGCATTTTCCCAGCGACTCGGCCGCTCGCAGCGTCCCCTCCGAAGCCTCTGTTGCCTGCAGCACCGCCATTGCCCTCGAATGGGATGCCGCCTTCAAAGGCCTGAATGACCCCAGTGGCCGTGCTGTCAAAGGCGTGCATGAAAGTGCATACTGACGGCAAAGACTATTAAGCACCCTCAAAGACGTGTATGAAAGTCTATTGATATCTACCTCTATCGTACTTGTACATCCTCTCGACATTCGTCAATTCCAAAGTCCGCAGGAAGCCGGAGGACTATAGCAATGCACGCCCAGCATACAAACAGGAAAGCGTCCCTGCTCCTTTAAATAGGTGCAAAGGACGCTTCCCACTTTATTAGCACTTGGCTATGCGCGGGCCTTGGCAACATAACCGAGGGCCTCGCGGCACTTGTCGGTGACATACTGCCAGTCGCCTGCCTTTACCTTGTCGCTGGGGAACAACTTTGAGCCCATGCCAACGCAGAACACGCCGGCCTTAAACCACGACTTCAGGTTCTCCTCTTCAGGAGCCACGCCGCCAGTGACCATTATCTTCGACCACGGCATCGGAGCCTTCAGGCCCTTCACCATATTCGGGCCAACCACGTCGCCGGGGAATACCTTCGTCAGGTCGCATCCCAATTCCTGTGCCTTGCCTATTTCGCTGACAGTCATACAGCCCGGGCAGTAGGGCACCAAGCGGCGGTTGCACACAGGGGCGATGTCGGGGTTGAACAGGGGACCCACCACAAAGCAGGCACCCAGTTGGATGTAAAGGGATGCCGTAGGGGCATCGACCACTGAGCCAACACCGAGAGCCAGTTCGGGACACTCCTTGTCGGCCCACTTCACCAGTTCGCCGAAAATTTCGTGGGCGAAGTCGCCACGGTTAGTAAACTCGAATGCTCGGACACCTCCCTCATAACATGCCTTGACAACGTTCTTGCAAGTTTCAAGGTCTTTGTGATAGAAGACGGGCACCATACCAGTATCGCCAATCTTCTTCATTACTGCTAATTTATCGAATTTTGCCATGTTTTCGTCTATTCCTTATATTCACGTTTGAAGATGTATTTGCCCTGATCGGCTGCAACCAATTCCCAGCCTTCAAAGCCTAACTCGTTCAGTCTTTTTTCTACACCAATGAGGCGATTTACCACCTTGTATTCAAAATGTTTCATAAACAACTGCACGAGTATATCAGCGTTGCACACGCCCGTTGGCACTACCGCCAGCAAGAGCCTCCACCTCGGCAACAGTCACCAGGTTGAAGTCGCCATTGATGGTGTGCTTCAGAGCACTGGCAGCCACGGCAAACTCAAGAGCCTCGCCCTGTGTCTCCTTAGTGAGCAGACCGTGAATCAGTCCACCAGAGAAAGAGTCGCCACCTCCCACGCGGTCGATGATGGGATTGATTTCGTAGCGCTTCGACTGGTAGAAATCCTTGCCGTCGTAGATGAGGGCCTTCCAGCCGTTGAACGTAGCCGAGTAACTTTCACGGAGTGTGGAAACGACATACTTGAAGCCGAATTCCTGCATCATCTGCTTGAAGATGCCCTCGTAGCCGGAAGCATCGGTCTGGCCTCCCTCAACGTCGGCATCGGGCTTGAAGCCGAGGCAAAGTTCTGCATCTTCCTCATTGCCAATGCACACATCCACATATTTCATCAATGGGCGCATAATGCTGATGGCTTTCTCGGAAGTCCACAGTTTCTTGCGGAAATTCAGGTCGACAGAGACGGTCACGCCGTGACGCTTGGCAGCCTCGCAGGCCAGACGGGTCAGTTCGGCAGCCTTGTCGCTGATGGCGGGGGTGATGCCGCTCCAATGGAACCAGGCGGCTCCCTCCATAATCGCATCGAAGTCGAAATCCTGGGGATCGGCCTCGGCAATGGAACTATGGGCGCGGTCGTAAATCACTTTCGAAGGGCGCATCGAGGCACCTGTTTCTGCATAGTAAAGACCCACGCGGTCGCCACCACGGGCGATAAAGCGAGTGTCCACGCCATAGCGGCGCAGGGCGTTTACGGCAATCTGTCCAATCTCGTGCTTCGGCAGTTTGGACACGAAGTAAGCCTCATGGCCATAGTTGGCTACTGAGATAGCCACATTGGCCTCGCCGCCACCAGGGATGATGCGGAATGACTCACTCTGAATAAAACGGTCGTTGCCTTGCGGCGACAGGCGAAGCATGATTTCGCCTAATGTTACAATCTTTGCCATTGTTTAAAAGTATTTGGTTATATGAGTTAGTAATTGTCTTTCATCAACGTGGCAGATTGAACGCACGTGTCATTTCCTTCATCTGCTCGTCGCTCATTCCTTCGGGTTCAAAGCCCATGCACTTGGCGTCGATATAAATCTTCGCACTCTTCGAGAGCACATCAATCTGGTCGAAGGCGTCCATCACGTCCTTGCCCTTGGCAAACACGCCATGCTTCTCCCACATTACCACATCGTAGTCCTCAAGTTCCTTGAGCGTTGCCTCGGCCAACTCGTTGGAGCCTGGCAAGGTGTAAGGCACGATTCCCAGTCCTAACGGGCAGAAAGCCTTTGTCTCGGGGATCATCGACCAAAGTATGCGTGTGAGCACATCCTTGCCCAGGAACTCCCTCTTGTGGCTCATGGCCACCAACTCTATGGGATGAGTATGGACGGTTGCCTTGTAGCCGCAACCCGTCTCAATCTGACGAGCATGCACTATCAGATGACTGGGCAGTTCGCTGGTAGGCAGCACAGGATTGTCGGCAATGATGACATAACTGGCGCAGTCGTCCAGGATGCGGATGATGGAACCATTGTCCATAGGCCAACGGGCCAGGTCGCGCATACGTTTTCCTGTGCCTTTGCAATAGAAATAACAACCTTTCAACTTGGGAAGTGTAATGCCAATCTGCTTCACCTCGCTGATGGCCGGCATTTGTCTGATTTCATCGTCAACGAATTCCGTAACATTTACTGTGATATTGCCGCCATTGCGCTCGGCCCAACCATTCTGCCACAGATACCCAGCCACCTCGGCTATCTTCTCGACTTCAGCCTTCAAGGCGGGGCGTGCATCCAAAATACTCTTCATAGTCTTAAAATATTGGTTTATCAGATATTCAAATGCAAAGATAACCCATTTCTGGAGGTTTCGGCCACTTGATTTGGTTTTTATTCCTTTATTTATGATTTTTTAACCTCTTCGGGAAGTGTTCTCCAGAACCTGAATGTGATGTCTTCAAAGCCACCACTTTCCTTTTTCCTGTAGAGTCTTTGGTTGGTCGTGGGCTGGTTGAGGGGTCCCAGATGCCTGATGTATGGACCGATCTTTATATAGTCAAAGTCGGTCTTGCACACCATAGACGGTACACGGAGCCGCCCACTATACCAGGCCACACGAAACTCTGGATGCTCCTCGTGCAGATACTGGGCCAGCAGATTGATGCTCTTTGGATCGCTGTCGCCGCCCATAAAGGCAATGCAGGTGATGTCTTGTCCGTATTCGCAGACGAAATCATCCAGCGCGGCAGCGTCCAAGGGCAATCCGATGTCCTCCCACAGGTAACGGCTATGGCATCCCGGACAGCGGCAAGGGCATCCTGAGATGTTGATAGCCAGGGTCACCTCGTCAGGAATCTCCTGGAAGACTATGCCAGTATTGACATATTTCAGCATATCACGCGATAGCGTAGTAGCGGCGTGCAGCCTCCTCCTGGCGGGCTTGCGAGAAGTTGCTGACACGCTTCAGGTAGCCGATGATGCGAGTCATATAGTCGATGTTGTGCGAATGGCATTTGGGGCACTCCTTCAGGTAGCGTTTGTCAATATGGCCGCAGTCGTTGCAGACGGTGTTGGGAATATTGAACGTGAAGTAGTTACAGCCCTCTTTTGCAGCCACTTGCAGCAGTTTCATGTACTGCTCCTTCGACAGGTGCTCCTCCAAGTTCATATGCAAGGCAGAGCCGCCAGTCAGGTGCTCGATGTAGGGGGCGCCGTGCAGTTTGAACTTGTCGAGAATGGTCAGCGAGTCGTCTTCCACCACATAGAAATAAGAGTTGTAGCAGTCGCGTGGCACGAAGTAGCCGTCCTCACGATCCCACTTGGCGTGCTTCACACCAACGTTCTCTGCAGGAATCATCTCGCAGTTGAACATCACGTCTTTAGTGCGGTACTGCTTGTTGTACTTCTCAATAAGTCCAAGGATGCCCTGTACGAAGTGCAGATAGTCGTCGTTGGGCGTAATCTTCAGGCCCATAAACTCGGCGGCTTCCACCAGTCCGTTGATGCCGATGGTGAGGTACTGGCGGCTGATGTTGATGTAGCCAGCGTCGAACAGTGGCAGCATACCGTGCTGCTGCAAGTCCTTGAGGTTCTCGTTGTAGGCCAACTGAACCTTGTGGCACAAGTCTATGACGTTTCCAAGATATTGCAGATAGGGCATCTTGTGGTTCACGGCATACTGTATGCAGCGGTTCAGGTTGATGGTGAGCACACTCTTCGAGCCTGTACTGACGCCGCCGGCACCAAGCGTGTATGAGAAGCCGTTGTCCGTAATCTCGTTGCGCAGGCGGCAGCAGGAGGACAGCGAGTCGGCGTTGTCGCTCATATAGGTGAAGAACGAGTGGCCCTCGCTGTACATTTCAGCGGTGAACTCTCCCCACTCCTTGTCCAGGCAGTTGCCGTCCTTGTCGGTGAGCAGCGCCATCGTTTCCACGGGGAATGTGAGAAGCGTCTTCGTGCGCTCTTTGTTGAACCACTTCATAAAGCGCTTCTGCAGCCTGGAAAGGCCGTTCCAGTCGGGCTTTTCGCCGT
>JAGCZA010000004.1 GCA_017960525.1 Prevotella sp. | reverse complement strand
TGCCTTTATGGTATAGTCTTAATGTCACTCTGGAGACTAAAAAAAGCCCGATGGAATGTGCAAATGAACTGTATGAGAGCGGAGATTTCTCATCATCTCAACCTGACTTGGCCGGCGGCTTTGGTATTCCCGCCACAGAGGGTGTCAAAAGCACTGTCAAAACGCCGGCAAAGGATTCCTCGGAGATTATCGACCTTCAGGGCCGCAGCGTTACTGGCACGCCCCGCCCCGGCATCTACATCCAGCAGGGGCGCAAGCGGGTGGTGAGATAAGGAATGATTAAAATTAGGAAAATCAAAGTATCCATCAACAACAAAGATTTTGGTTTGGTCATTGCTTCTAACAGTTTGCCTGTTTGTGACTGGGTTGGTCACCACTATGGGGCAGGAATACAAGTATTACGACCTGAAGTACGAGGTGTTTGAGGTGGACGGGCTGTTCTACCTGGTCTCTGACACGGTGCGAGTGTTGCCATCTGGCGAATTTGACCCCGAATTTCCTAATTTGAGCAAGTTCGAGGACTACCCCTTTTACAATCAGACCAGTTACGGCAGCAGTCTCATCACCCTGTTCACCGACGGCGAAGCATGGCTCATCCCTCCGTACTATGCCTACAAACTTTCGGGCAAAGTAGGCTACGAAAACAGAAACAAGAACTATCATGGTGAGTTGGTAGTTCCCAGCGAGGTCGTATACGGCGGAAAAAACTACAAGGTGAAGCCAGCCAGCAATTTCATGGCCGAGTCGGGAAGCGATGACGAGCACCTCTATTCGGTAGTCATTTCCGACGGGGTTGATATGCTTATAGACAACTTGGGCGATTACTATTCGAGTGAGTATGGCCGCCAGTCTTTCGTGAAGACCCTGACGCTGGGCGAAAACACCAAGTTAAAGCAAGTCTACTACCAAAATCTGTATTGTTTTCCCAACCTTGAGTGCATTTTTGTCAGCGAGAAGAACACCCAATTGTACGACATCAACGGCGTGCTCTGCTCCCGCCAGGAGCAAGGCGCTGCTGGTTTGCTGGTCTACAGCCCCATCGCCGGGAAAAGGGTGGCGAAAGTGCCAGAAAGCGAGGAACTCCGCACGATTGGACACATGGCTATAGTTACGCGCTATGGCGAACACCTCGACAAGATTTCCATACCCGCCACCATCGACAGTTTGTGTGCTGACGCCATCAACGCTTCGGTCGACAGCGTGTGTGTCTATGCCCCGACACCGCCCAAAGCCCCCTTCGGCATTTACGTGTCGGAGAATGCCAAGCTATATGTCCCCCACGGCAGCGTGGAGGCATACGTCAAAGATGCAAATTGGGGAAGCCAATTTAGTGAGATTGTAGATATGGAGACGGGTCAGTCGGTTAAGCCGTCGCAGGGCATCGGCAGCGCTTCGCTAACGAATAGTGAAAGAGTGAATAGTGAAGTCTACGACCTTCAGGGCCGTAGCGTTGCCGGCACACCCCGCCCCGGCATCTACATCCAGCAGGGGCGCAAGCGGTTGTGAAATAAGGAAGGGCAGAGTCCGTTCTGCTGGATTTGCAAATCCGGCAAAACAGGAAAAAATGTCATGGTAGTTGTTTATATGTTGAACAATAACAAAAAACGTTAAAAGAGTTCGATTTCGTGCAGTATTTTTGCTATTTCCTCATTTTACATATAGGAACAGCGAAACATACTACAAAAAACAAACGACTTTGAAGAAGATTTTATTTCCTACAAAAAAATAAACGACTATGAAGAAGTTTTTACTTGGGAGCTTGATGATGCTCCTGCCGGCGATGGCCGGCGCAGAGAGAGTGAAGATTGGCGACCTTTACTTCAACCTTGACAGCGAGGCCTTGACTGCCGAGGTGGTGAACGAGTTCGGCTACACCGTCAGTGGCAGGGTGATCATCCCCGCTAGCGTGGACTACGAAGGTGGCACCTACGCGGTGACTCGCATTGGCGATTATGCCTTCTCGACAAGTACCGACGTGACGGAGGTGGAGATTCCCGCCAGCGTCAGGGAGATTGGCCGTGCCGCCTTCAACGACTGCCTGCTGCTGCGCGACGTCTACTGCCTGGCCACGGAACTGCCCGAATGTGCCAGCAGCGCCTTCTTCACCATGACGCTGGAGTATGGCACGCTGCACGTGCCCGTCGAGGCCTATAACAACTACGCCTCGGTGGAGCCCTGGAGCCTGTTCCACGCCCTTGTGACGCTGGACGGCAGCAAGGCCGAGGAGAAGAAGTGCGCCACGCCCGTACTGAGCATCGAGGGCCTGGAGCTGAAGATGGAGTGCGCGACGGAAGGTGCCGAGTGCATCTGCCAGGTTGCCTGTGCCGACGTGGGCACGCACCGTGGCGGCAGCGTGAGCCTGACGGGCGTCTACGACATCAAGGTGACAGCCCGCAAGGCCAGCTATAGCGACAGCGAGCCGGTGATGGCCACGCTGGCCATACTCGACCTGGAGCTGCGCCCGATGGCCAGGGAAGGGGCCTGGCTGGGCATCGCCCCTGTGCAGCCGTCGCCCGTGCTGGTGCAGGCCCGCGGCGGCCGTCTCACCGTGGGCGGCCTGCGCGAGGGCATGCCTGTCAGCGTCTGCGATGCCGCCGGTCGACTGCTCGCCGAGGGGAAGGCCGACGGGCACGCCGTGACCCTGCAGACAGGCCAGAAGGCCGGGCAGGTGGCCGTGGTGAACGTGGGCGGACAGACGGTAAAGGTGATGATGCGATGAAGGCATCCCGTCAACAGACGACTGCAGGCCTGTTGGCATCCCTGCTCATTGCGGGGATGCCTTTCTGCGCCGCGTCGGCAGACACGCTCCTGGACTCGCTCAGAGCCACGGGGCTGCCCCTGGTGGCGGTGGAGACGGTGGACGGCGAGGAACCCACGTGCGAATATCTGAGGGCAGAGGACGGCTACCCCGCCAACACCATACGCAACGCGACGAAGGTGCCGGGGCGTGTGGTGGTGCTGGAAAGGAGCGACACGCTCTACGACAGCGGCCTATGGGAGAAGGACGTGAGCGGGATGACCATCAAGATGCGCGGCAACAACAGTGCCTTCCGTCGCAAGCACCCCTTCAAGCTGAAACTCCAGAAGAAGGCCGACATGCTGGCACGCGGCGACGCAGACAGGTATAAGGACAAGGAATGGGTGCTGCTGGACGGCTCGACACTCAACCTGATGACGGGCATGGCGGTGAGCCGCATGGTGGGCCTGCAGTGGACACCGGCTTACCGATATGTCAACCTGCTCTTCAACGGCGACTACCGGGGCACATACATCCTCTGCGAGTCAGTGAAGCGCAACCCCGGCTGCCGGCTGGACGTGAGCAAGGAGGAGGGCTTCATCGTGGAGAACGACCCCTTCTGGTGGAAGGAGGAGGTCTATGTGAAAAGCACGGCATCGAACTGCCGCTACACCCTGCTCTACCCCGACCCTGACGATGCCACACAGGAGCAACTGGACTACGCGCAGAAGCGCCTCTCGGCCTGGGAGCAGTCCACCAAGACGGGCACCTACGACGAACACATCGACGTGGAGTCGTTTGCCGCGTGGCTGCTGGCCCACGAC
This sequence comes from Prevotella sp., assembly GCA_017960525.1. Classification (GTDB taxonomy): domain Bacteria; phylum Bacteroidota; class Bacteroidia; order Bacteroidales; family Bacteroidaceae; genus Prevotella. The sequence continues at coordinate 21,565 of JAGCZA010000004.1, read as the reverse complement.
ATCCTGGGCAATGACGACGCCGCCGGGTCGAATCTGTTCCTGACGTGGTACGACAGCGGGACGAAGATACAGATGGGTAACCTCTGGGACCTGGACACCAACTACTTTTGCGAGGACGAGTGGGCGAGGATTCACACTTGGAACGGCTTCTTCTTCGGCTATATGATGGAGAGCGACAACCAGAGTCTGGCCACAGCCTACGTCAAGAAGTGGGACGAGGTGGGGGCGTGGCTCTTTGCGCAGATGGAGTCGCGTCTCGACTCATTCCTGCTCTCCGACGGCTACCGGGCATTGGAGTGCAGCCGCAGCCTGGAGCGCGTCCACGTGTCGCCCATGGCCTCTATAGCCTACGGCGTGGAGCAGGCCCGCAGCTGGTTCACGCGCCGCGAGGCATGGCTCAGAGGCGCCATTGAGGAGCTGAGGCTCCGGTTGCTCAGCTCTGGTGTCCAGTCGCTCCCCCTGCCGCAGGAGCCGCCGTCAGGCCAGTCCGTCTATCGGCTGGACGGCAGCAGGCTCTCTCCGCATCCGCCCCGTCCAGGCATCTACATCCAGCAGGGGCGCAAAAGGGTGGTGAAATGAGGATCCGCCCGTTCTGCTGGATTTGGAATCCAGCAGCCGTGAGTATGAGGATTTGCAATCCGACAACCAGCCTGTTACGCATTGCAAATGCTGATACTCAGGGCGTGCGGATTGCAAATCCGCACGAACAGGTGAATACAATTTTGAAATGCATAGTTGGAGTTCATTTAAAGAAATAATAAGAAATGTGGAAACAAAATATGCGGATATTATTCATGGTCAAGGAACTAAATATTATATCAAATTTAAGGGAGTTAATACTATTCATCATAATTGGTTTGTACCTTTAATCAAAAAAGTGTTATGAAATACTGGTTTATGTGCATCTTAGTGGGTTTTTGCTGTTGTCATGACTGTTACTGGGAGTTTAATGACAGATACCTGTATGAAAATGGAGCAATAGCGGAAATAGATAGCGTCGACTCATCTTTACGTTATTTAGTAACAGAACGTGTAATAAATTTTGCACAGGATGATAATTATATTATTGTATATCAGATTCCGACTTTCGGTGAAAGATACAGGTCTATGAGGGAGTCTGCGCCTATTGAATACAAAGACAGCCTTAATGATCAATACAACATGATGAAGGAGATACACCACTGTTATTGGATAATCCATAAAAAAGACAGCAGGGTGTGGGGACCTATGAATTATGGAGACTTCAGGAGACTATGTAAGAAATTAAGGGTTAAAACGAACCTGAATCCTAAATATGAGCAAAAACTTAGTACTTCTGATTTTCATCATATCAGAAAAGAAAAGTGGTGAGTCAGTACCCCCCGTTCTGCTGGATTTGGAATCCAGCAGCCGTGAGTATGAGGATTTGCAATCCGACAACCAGCCTGTTACGCATTGCAAATGCTGATACTCAGGGCGTGCGGATTGCAAATCCGCACGAACAGAAATCCGCACGAACAGAGGACAGCAACTGTACAAAATACGTTTAGTCAATAACTTAACAAAATAATTATGAACTTAGATAAATGCTTAAACAAATACTCAGACGAGTACTATTCCTCAATGTTCGGAATGCATAAAAATGCTAATGAATATGAGCGCCTTGTACAGGCAAAGACATTCTTAAGTAAATACTCTATGAGTGATGACGACTATGCTAAAGAGTGCGTACCTGTTATGCAAGAAATATTCACTTATTCTGCTAAGTCAAAATTCGACATACAGAAAACACCAGTTTCGGATTTATTTCTTGATATTTTTTCTTTTATTTCATACCAGTCTTCACCTTTGTTTTGGAAAGAGAGTTATGAATTAGTTCAGGCGATATGTAGAGGACTTAAAGAAAAACACATCTTTATAGTGGAAGAGGAACGATGCGAAGAAGTGCCAGAAATAGCATTTAAAATAAAAATCCCCATAGAAATTTCATGGGAATCAATATCAAATGGAGGGTATATCACGGATGTGCTTTTCAATATGTTCAACAACAATTATTATGTCTTTGGCGATAGCGGTTGTTGGGGTAGATGGAGTGATTATGATAACGATTTTATGGATTATGAAGTTTTTGGATATAAAATTGAAACACAGGCTGTCTTGGCATACAAAAACTACTTTAGTATAACTAACAACGAGTTCCATAAACACAAATTTTTGCACCATAATTTAAGAATAGGATTCTGGAACAATATTAAAAGAACCAAAAGTATACAAATGACTTATTTTTATTTCAAGCTAAACAAATGGTATAATGATAAGACTTTTTCGATTAAAGACATAATAAAAAAGAACAAAATTCTCAGAAAATTGAGTTTACTACAAACAAACAATTTAACATATTATATCGAATATGACATAAACAACAATATTACAAATCGTGAAATTGGAATTAACAAATACGGAATGTTAACATCCAAAGGACCAAATAGGGCCTATCTCGGCTTCTGGGTTGAGAATAACCTGACATTCCAAGAATATAATGACTTGTTTGATTTGCATTATGTTGACAAAGAAATTTTCGAAAAGATGTGGAAGGAAGAATTTGGCCAGAAATAGAATTACCCCGTTCCTCCATATTTGCAATCATGAGCATTAGAAAGATGTTCAATTAATCCCCGTTCTGCCGGATTTGCAAATCCGGCAGAAGTGAGTATGAGGATTTGCAATCAGACAACCAGCCTGTTACGCATTGCAAATGCTGATACTTAGGGCGTGCGGATTGCAAATCCGCACGAACACGAACAGGAAATCCGCACGAACAGGAAATCCGCACGAACAGGAGGATTTTCAATCCGACAACCAGCCTATTCAGCATTGCAAATGCTGATACTTAGGGCGTGCGGATTGCAAATCCGCACGAACAGGGGAAAGACGCACGAAACAGGGAGAAAAGGTTTAAAATCCGTGATTTTGGCTGTTGTCGGAAATTAAACCATCGTTCCTATGTCGTTTATTTCCAAGACATTACAGTTTGGTTAATTTTTGGTTAATTTTTTCCGGGGAAATCGTTTGGCGGGGAAGGATAATTGTGGTTCCTCTCTTCGGGCGTCTGGCAGCGCGAGCGTGAGAAGTGGGACGGCAACCCTGTGCCCCTGAAGGAGTCGCCGATGGAAGAATTAGAGTACGTGAAGCAGTGGTACCAGCGGGCCGACCCGTTCCGGCATCTACATCTGGCAGGGCCGCAAGCGGGTGGTTACGGGTCGTTGAGTTTGGTTCGTCCAAACTGGGAGTTTGGTTCGTCCAAAGTGTGAGTTTGGTTCGTCCAAACTTTTGGGGTGCCGGCAGCTTGTCTTTTACGTCGTCTTTGGTTTATTCTTGGTTTGTTTTTTTTCTGGCGAAATCTGGTTAAATGTTTTGGCGTTAATGATAAAATGTGTAATTTTGCAGCGAAATATAAAGATTATATACTATGAAGAAGTTATTGGCATTACTCGTCGTCTGCTGTGCCACAGCTGCGTCGGCACAGAATGAAAAGGGAAAGTTCTCCATCAAGCCGATGGCGGGCGTAAACATCTCAACTTTTGCGCGTGGTACGGAAAATATGTATAAGTCTAAGACGGGCATCACCGTGGGTGCTGAGGCTGAATACGGATTGACCGACCGGTTTGGGCTGTCGCTGGGGCTGATGTACTCCAAGCAGGGGGCGAAGATAGACGGCGATCAGACACTTACGACCTATGACGAAGAGGGGAACTATTATGTGGTATACACCGACATGGATGGCAAACTGAAGGCTGACTACCTGAACGTTCCGCTGCTGGCCAACTTCTATATCCCTGCCGTCAAAGGGCTGTCATTGAAAGCCGGCGTGCAGATGGGCATCCTCGTAAACGACGAGATGAACGTGGCGGTGAGAGCTGCCATAGACAAAATCCTAAAGAATGCGGACGATGCTCCATATTTCAGCGTGACTGATGCGTGGGTGAGCCGCTCTGATGTCTGCAAATCGTTGGATTTCGGCATACCGGTCGGCCTCTCCTACGAGTACAAGGGCTTCACGCTTGACGCCCGTTACTATTTCGGCCTTACCAAGCTGGACAAGACCGAGAATCCCGACAATGCCCGCAACCGCTATCTGAGCATCACTCTGGGCTACAGGTTCGGCCTGTAACCAGCAGGGGGCGACTTTGCAAAACTATTAACAGGATGAAAATGGAGCGGAAGGGATGCTGTTTTGTGCTGGCAGCTCTGCTGTTTGCCACCAGCTTGCAGGCACAGTTCGTGAGGGGTGACGTGAACGGCGACCTGCGCGTAGACGTGTCCGACATTTCCTCCGTCCTCAGCATCATGACCGAAGAGGAGGGCGGTTTCCAGGACACATACGTCAATTACGGTAAGGAATACGTGGTGGCCATCGACGGCAGCGGCGACTACACGTCGCTGATACGCTGCCTGATGGAGCACGAAAGCGAAAAGAACATCGTGATACGCCTGATGCCTGGCACTTACGACATGATTGAGGAGATGAAGGACTGGTACGGCCCCAACTTCTGGGAGAACTACCGTCGGGAGATGAGCGCCCCCTACTTCTACGGCCCAGCCCTGAAGAACGGCGTGACCATCATCGGCTGTGCCAACGCGCTGGTGACGTGTCACTACAGGGGGCAGAACGCCAATGTGATGACCTATTTCTCGCCCTTCAACAATTCTCCCTTTGCTAGCGGCTTCACGCTGAGGAGCGTCAATCTGGAGTGCTCCAATGTGAGGTATGCCATCCACGACGAAATAGCGGGCAGCGCGGTTCCGAACAAGGTGACGTATGACGGCTGCTCCATCAAGATAGACAACGCGGGTAACACCGTCTGGCCCTACGGTCGGTGCATCGGCGGCGGACTGGGGGTGAACAGCGAAATCCGCATCGTGAACTGCCACTTCGAGTCTACCGGCGTGAACGACCGAGGGGCGGTGGTCTACCACAACAGTTCGGGCGAAAACGCCAAGTCGCTCATCATCTGCGGCAACAACTATGTGGCGGGCCGTCAGGGCTTCCGCTTCAGATGGTATGGGCCAAGCACCAGGATGACCCGGGTGCTCTGTATGAACAACTGCGTGGGTATGGCCACCATTCTCGATGGCGAAGTGGGCGCAACGGTGGAAAACATCGAACTGCTGGACTGGGGCAACGTGGTGCGCGAGTAGGAATTCTTTTTCATAGAAATATTTGGTACAATGCTTATATCCAGCACACAGAATCCTCGAATCAAAAGTTTGCTCGCTTTGCAGCAGAAATCTGCAGAGCGGCGCAAGTCGCATCTCTTTGTGGTTGAAGGCCGGCGGGAACTGGAGCATTGCTTGGAGGCAGGATTTGCCCTCAGTAGTGTTTACCATTGCCCTGAAATATGCGGTCCCCTTCCGCCGCTTCCTTTTGGAGGTGCCGATGTTTTGACGGTGACGCCGCAGGTCTATGAGAAGATTGCCTACAGAGGGACGACGGAGGGCATTATGGCCGAAGTGCAGGAACGCCAGTTGTCGCTTGCCGACCTGTCTCTTCCGAAAGCACCGCTGGTGGTGGTGCTGGAGCGGGTGGAGAAGCCTGGCAACCTGGGGGCGGTGTTGCGTAGTGCTGATGCCGCCAAAGTGGATGCAGTAGTTGTCTGCGACCCGTTGACAGACCTCTACAATCCGAACCTCATCCGTGCTTCGTTAGGGGCCGTCTTCACAGTGCCGACCATCGCCTGCACTTCAGAAGAATGCATTGACTTTTTGAAGGACAGGGGCATCGCCATCCTGACGGCTCAACTGCAAGACTCACGCCTCTACTACGACACCGATATGAAACGGGGAACAGCCATCGTGATGGGCACAGAGTCGACGGGGCTGTCGCAGATTTGGCGCGATGCCGCCGATGCCCACATCCGCATCCCCATGCTGGGTCGGCTGGACTCGCTGAACGTCTCTGTGAGCGCGGCAATCCTGATTTTCGAGGCCGTCCGCCAGCGCTCTTCACAACTGTAGGTCGATGAAAGTGCGCAGTTGTTGTGCGCCTTGATGGTTGTTGTCAAGTTGTTCAACATCGTTGAGATATTGCAGCGCGTGCGTGCGGTCGCCTATGCCGTAGTAACCAAGTGCAAGCATATATTTGCAGTGGATGACGTTCTTTGTGTCTAAAGAGTCCTCCCAAATGAGCAGATCGGGCAGCGAGACGGCGAAGTAGTCCATCGTGATGTGGTCGAAGATGTGCTGCTTGCCGTAGTTGATAAGGCGGTTGAAGAGTGCCCTGGCCTTATCCTCCTGACCCAATTTCCGATAACATAGTGCAGCGTAGAAAATCTTGTCGGGTTTCGCATCGTTGTAGTACATAGCAGCAGCCGGCTCAGTCGGGCCTGCGGTTCCCTCTTCGTATCGTCCGAGGAAATAGAGGAAGTCGTTGTCCTGGGCACCATAGAGTTTGCCTTCGCCCAAGTGTGGGGGATAGACGAGACATTCCTCCAGCAGACGCTTTGCCTCTGCCGACTGCGGGTCGTTCTTCAGTAAGCGTTTTACCAGTTCCACGCGGCACATCTGATACTGCCCGCTTACCTTGCCTTCGCCACCCTCCCAAGGATGGAACTTGTGGGAGTCAAGTTTCTGCATAGCCTCTTCGTAGCGGCCCAACTGGTTGAGCAGGGTGATTTCCTCGAGCACGAGGTCGTCGCGCTGGGCGATGAGTTGCGGGTACTTTTGCAGGAAATTGAGGCGCTCCTGGTGCGGATGGTGCAGACGCTTGTAGAGTTGGTCAAGTTCCATAAGTGTGCGGGCATCAGTCTCATCGAGATGGAAGGCACGCTCCATATATTCAAGGGCTTCGTCCTGACGGTTCTGCTTGTTGAAGCGGGCCAGGGCAAGGTTACGCCAAACAGTGGGGAACTGCGGGTCGAGTTTCGCCGACAGTTCCCAGTTCTTGATGGCAAGGTCATATTGGCGTTTGTCGTAATAAAGACAGCCAAGATAGTATGGCGCTTTGGCTCCCTTTGGATTGGCGGCGATGGCATTATTGAGCACGACAACATCTTCCAGACGATTGGGGAAGCAGCAGTAACTGTCTTTGCACTCTGCCTCGTCGTAGCGGCCCAGATAGTAATAGGTCATAGGCGTGGCAGCACCCTCGCTGATGGCAGTTTCCCAGATGGCACGAGCCTCGTCGTGCAGACCGGCCTCCAGATAATCGAGTGCCAACTCATCGTAATTGTTGGCAGCCTTATGCATCGTCTCTTTCATCTCCTTCAGCACGTTCTCGTCTTTCGTCAGGAGGTATTGCTCGTAGATGATTCCATAGTTGAAATGGTCGAGCCGCAGCGACTCGGCAATCCACCTCTCACTACTTTCTCCCAGTTTACGCAGCACAGCGGCTTTCAGCGCCCGCGCCTTGTGGTTGCAGCTGTTGAATGTGAGGCAGCGGTCCAGCTCGTCGAGCGCGTTGTCGTAGCGGCCTTGGCTGACGCTAATGCAGGCAGCCTCGAAGTAGCCGGCATCGGCCCAGGCCTTGTTCCAGGTCGACTTCCAGAAGAGTTCGTAAGCCTCGTTCAATTTACGATTTGACGATTTTCGATTTACTATTTCAACAAGCCCTTGGTATTTCAGCGCGAGTGCAAGATTGAATAGAGCCTCGCCGTCGTAGGGGTTGGGGTTGCGTTTCTGCCAGATTTTTACGGCTTTCCGCAGATATGTCTCAGCCTTGTCGAAGCGGCCACGGCGCAGGTACCAGAGTCCCGTCTGGTTAAGGCAGCGCACATCGTTGGGGTCGCGCCGCAGGGCTTCCTCGTAGTAGTCGAGGGCGCTCCACGTAGCGTGGCGGTACTGTTCCAGATGGAGGCCCGTCAGATAGAGTTGGTCGTTGGTCTTCGTGTCCTGGGGCGAGAGGGCTGCTTCAGCGGCATCGGGAATGGGGCGAATCTCATCGCGTTCAGCATACCACTCCAGCAACGGACGGTGATGGCCCTCTTCAGCACGGTCAATCGTCAGAGACAGGTCTTTTAGCGGTTGGTCTGCCGAAACGGTCTCTACGAGCACGTCCTCAGGACTCAGCGTCACAATTTTATCATACTCAACCCCCTTGGGGCCATTCAGCACAATTCTCACTTTCTGCTTCGATGTTGCCATTACCTTGAAGGTCACCTTGCCTTCACCAGCCTCCTCGATGTTTAGGATGAAGTCCTTCGATGCTTGCTTCACGACACCCAGTTCACGATAGGGCATAAAGTATTGCACGAACTGCTTCTCCTCGTAGGGCATCAGCCACGTGAAGTCGGGCTGGTTCTCCGTATAGACGCCTGCCATCAACTCTATGTAGGGGCGGTATTTTGATTGATCATTGACCGTTGACCATTGACCATTATTGGCATCCGCCGACGTTTGCGCAGCATAATGGTCAATGGTCAATGGTGAATGGTCAATGGGGTCGGTCAGATTTCTGTCCCAGGCGCGTCCGAAGTCGCCGTTGCCCCAAGTCCATTGCTTCTTGCCGGGCGAATAGTGGTGGCTGGCCACGTGGAGCATACCGCCGTGGGTGTCGTTTTCGTAGCCTCCCTCGAAGTCATATTTCGAGTTCACGGCCATATAACTCGTCGGCACCTTGATGTTCTTGTAGTTCGAGATGTCCACGCCCGCCGAGTAGTCCATCTTATAATACGTTCCCGTAGCGATGGGAAAAGATGAGACAGCCCGTTTGCCGTGGTCGAAGACAGCATTCACGTCAGGAGGAAAGACGCTTTGGTAAGCGTCGTTCACCTCTACGGCAGGGTTCGCCCACCACAGGAAGGTCTGGGGAAGCGGCGTGCGGTTCGACACGCGCCCCTGAATCTCCAGATAGGCACAGCCAGGGCGGAGCGTAAAGCCCGCCATACCTTTCTGGTGGAACATCCGCTCCATTTCGTTCACCCATACCGTCACGCTGCCGTCCTCGTTCTCCACAATCAATGAGTCCACGGGTGAATACGTCGACGGACGGTGGTGTTGGGGCCAGTTGAACTCGATGCCGCCGCTGATCCACGGGCCGGCGAGACCAACCAGTGCGGGCTTGATGACGTGGTTATAATACACGAAATGGCGCTGCTTCACCTTATCGTATGCCATCTGGATGCGGCCACCCAATTCGGGCAACACCATCACCTTGATATACTCGTTCTCTATCCAGACGGCCTGCCATTCCTTCGGCGTAGGCTCGTCGGCTATCGATTCAATGACAGGATAAGGATACACTACCCCACTCGATCCCTGATACACTCGTTTCTCCAGGAACATCGGGTTCTTCTCTGGCTTTCCCACCTCGTAGGTAGGTATTGTCACCAGTTCTCTCCAGGCTTTAACACTTGACATAGTAACTTGTTTGATTTGTCACTTGGGCATTGCCAGTTGCTGCCCTCAAAAAACGCACACAAGCTGTAACATGTGTGCGCAAAAGAATGAATTTTGCTGTGGAGCTGGAGGGAGTCGAACCCTCGTCCGAACAAGGAAACCATACGCTTTCTACACGCTTATTCCAGACTTCGTTTTCGTGCATTGGCAAGACCTGGACCACCAACCAATGCCTTATCCTTTAGAGTTTCACCAGCACATCAAGGCCTGTACTGACTATTTCCGATTTACCTGCGCCGCCTTGTCCTCAGATTCGGAACCACACCCTTGGGGCGACGTCTCGTTCCTCTACCTTGTAGGGGAATTAAGCCAGTAGCCTACTGTACTTCGACTAGGCAGCGAGAGCATACTCGTTGTTGCCAATTAATTTTCCTACAGAAGAGATTAAGGAGCCTCCCATAGCCCAGCTCCGCGTGCTTACGTACCATCTCGTCTTGCCGTCAAATCCAGTCAACCCCATAGATTGCACCGTCTTCGAGGTGCAGAGCGCGTGACGTTTGCGCTGCAAAGATACGAACTTTACGCCCACCAGACAAACTTTTTAAGTATTATTAAAGTTTGGAGGTCTTCCAACCATATATACACGATGACAGCGGTCTTCACAGACTGCTGCCACCGGACTAATTTATTAACTTATTTTTGAGGAGGGCGGCTATCCTCGCGAACCGCGCACCCGCCATTAACAAAACTTTTCCATCGTCGCAAACGACGACGAAACTAATGAAAATAAATATTATTTCGCTCCTTGCCCCGCGTGTAGCGGGGGTGGGAAACAACAGCCGCAGGCCACCGCCCTCTCGAGCGCACACCTGCGGCTGTTTTATCGTTAGAGGTTATCCTCCTCTTCATCGTCCCAGAGGGAACTGCTCTTGCGTCCGAGAGCGTTACCACCGTCGCCGCCGTCACTGTCGCCGCCGAGAGTGCCTTTGAAGCCATTGGGATCTGAAGCGGCTACCATCTGTGCCATCTGCACCTTAACAACTATCGTCTCAGGATTCTTATATGTCTTTTTCATTGTTCTGTCCTCCTTTTCTTTACTTGATTACAACTTTCTTTCCGTTCACAATGTAGAGACCCTTCGTGGGCTGGCTGATGCGCTGGCCGCTGAGGTTGTAATATCCATCAGTCGTGACAGCTTCGCCCTGAACAGCACTGATGCCTGTTGCCTCATCGGCAAACACCACGTTCAGACTGCGAGCCAGCGAAGAGCTGCCGCTTGCAATCTTCAGGAATGCCTTGCCAGCAGCAATGTTGCCACTAGTCACGGGCACGAACTGTACATCCTCTCCAACCTTCTTCAGCATATAGAGTGTATAGCCGTCGTAGGTATCATAAGCCGTAGCTGTCGTGGCAGAGCCAAGCAGATGGCCCTTGTCCGTTGTTGAGCTGGCAATCACAGGAATGTTGTATGTGTCAGCAGCACCCTTCAGCACCACGCCAGTATTGGCAGGAACATTGTTGACTTTCGTCAGCGTCACCGTGCTCTCAGAGCAAGTAGCCGTGTAGGCATCCAAGCCTGTTACGCCAGAGAAGTCAAGAGCATACGGAGTGTAGAGGGTTGCCCAGCCAGCAGAGGTGATGGTAGCGGGAACAGGTTTGCTAATCGCAATAATCACATCATAGTCATCCCGAGTTCCACTTCCTCCAGCTGCTATAGTCAATTTACCTGATGTTGGTACAGTAATATCAGTAAGTTCTACGTTGTTCCATGAGCCTTTTCCAAGAGCACTAACAGCATAGATTTCAGTCTCACCAATTTTAATACTGGAACCACGTCCCTGATTCTGTACTCTCAAGTAGAAGTTATAGACTCCTGCAGGAAGGTCTTCTGCTGACGTGTATGCCTTGTTGTCGTATGCGCTACAATAAGATGCACGGATGCCGGCATTCTGACCATTAGTATTGTCCAAGTCTTCGAAGAGTTCAATCTTTCCTCCATTGAGGTCAATTGCTGTAAGAGCTTTCGTCACAGTATTTGTTGCTGCTAAAGTAACAGTTTCTCCATAATTAGGATTGCTACTATTTGCGGTAGTCCTATAAAGTGCACCATCTTTAGTTACGTACATACGGAATGGAATATCATAGCTTTCACCAACATATAGACCTGTCAAATTGGTTTGAGGCTCAGAGAAAACAACTTCATCATTGTAAGTATAATTCACGGTAATTGAAGTTACGGGAACCTTTGCTGTCATTGTGAACGAAACCTCCTTTGCGGCATCTGTTAGTGTGAAACTGCCATTGTAGTCTTCATACCCTTCGGCTGTTGCAGTAAAATTATACGAGCCTGCTGGTAAGGAGGTCCCGCTGGTTACATCTGCTCCATCAATCTTAATCGTAGCATCCACGCCATTGGTCTCAGCGAATGTAACATTATACAAGGTTTCAGAAGTGTAAGTAATGACGAGCTTCGGCGCATAAGTGTTTCCGTAAGCACCAAGTGTAATACTTGCAGCCCAGTCAGAAATGTCAATGCCAAAGAACAACTCGTCACCAGCATTTTTACTGCTCAACCCTTTGAAATAGTTGGAGAGGTCAATATCGTAATATGAGCCTACGGGAGGTGTTCCGGTGCCATAAACAGAGCCGGATATCGTGGCTAATTTGGTTGCAACTCCATAGGTGTATCTTTTTCCAGTACCTCCATTATATTCGATATGCTTTCCCCCACTATGTGACGTGGATGTCTCTGAAGGGGTGGGATAGGCATCAAGCTGGCGAATGTAAATTTCGCCAGTTCTGTTCTTATTGGCATTTGAAATAGTGTAAATCTGAAGAACTGCGCTCTTCACCTTGCTTGCATTCCAGTCATTGTCCAGGACAAAAGAAAAGCCGCCTGCACCACCATTCCCAGCATATGAATTAAGGTAGATAGTTGAAGACCAGTCATAGCCTGTTGTCTGGTAGTAATTGCTTCCAACAACCACAATAGAACTGTTGCAATTCAGCGTAACTTCGGTGTCATCTGCCCACGCATTTGCCCCTACGCACAGGCCTGCTGCTACGAGGAGCACTCTCATTGATTTGAGTAGTTTTTGTTTCATTTTTGTTAGAATTTAGTTTGATAATAGGGTTAGTTAATTATTAATTGTATATCTCATTCTTCTGCGTCTTGGCGGGAATGGGCTTGAAGTGTATATACACAAAAAAGCGCAGACCTGCCATACTCTGACACAGGCCTACCACAGCCTCAATACTCTTATGGAGAAGTCCGCGCTTATAGCGCAGCTCCAATAGAGTACTGGTTTTTGCTCATAAAAACTCTTGTGCGAGGTGGTAGTTCGTGTCAGAGATTTGAGCAACAAAATGCCGTGTCTCCTAATGAGCGCACGGATGACTTCAAAAAGTCGGGTGCAAAATTACATAAAAAAGTTGGAAACGCTTGTTGCTTCCCACATTTATTATAATTAATTAACTCAACCTTTTTGTTGTTTGAATAATTATTCGTACCTTTGCAGCCAACTTTTCGAATAAGACGAAAACAAACATGGATAATAACAATACTGACCCCACCCCCAGCCCCTCCCCTACAGGGGAGGGGAGTGTCTGCGGAGTCCCAATAGGAATGGTCGGCGTGAGCCCGCTCCCCTCCCTTGTAGGGGAGGGGTTGGGGGTGGGGTCAGTAACTTTAGTTATATAGCGCAAAACCATAAACATCATTAAAACAATCAAGACTATGAACAGATTTCTACATCAATTGTCTGCCCTTCTGGCTTTGGTGCTGATAGGCACGGGCACACTGCATGCCACTACCTACTACGGCATTTGCGTGGGCGAAGAAGACGTGACGAGCGACAATGCCAGCGACGTGCTTGGCAATGGGCAGTTCAGCTATGACTATCAGACAAAGACGCTCACCGTGAGGAATGCCGACCTCACCAACACCGGCGCATTGGGCTACGGCATTACCAATAGGGAGATAGAGGGGCTGGTCATCAAGTTTATAGGCAACAGCACCTTTACCACCCGCAATTCGTCTATTTATTCCGCAAAGTCGTTCTCAATTACGGGCACTGGAACGCTCAACGGCACCAGTAACGATTCACACGGCCTCTACCTGTATGGCGGAACTACGGTCTGCACCATCAACGGCCCCAAAATCAACTTGAAAGGCGCGAAAAATGGAGTGTACGGCTATTTCGGAACGGAAGAGCTGGTTGTTGAGGGAGACTATACAAGCCTCACCCTTGAGGCGGGTGAAGGCAAATGGCCCTTCCGTGGCGTGAGAAACCTCACATTGGGCGACGGGATGTATGTCACGGAGCCGTTTGGCGGCTGGTACTCTCCGGAACTGAACAATATCACTACCGACGGCACGACTGTCTACACAGGCAAGGTGACCATCGGCCAGCCTAAATACTTCGGTCTCCTCATCGGCGAGACGGAGGTGACTACGGCCAATGCAACCGATGTGCTTGGCGACGGCCAGTTCAGCTATGACCCATTGACAAATATGCTCACCGTCAGCAATGCAAACCTCACCAACAAGGATGGCCGTTTGGGTGGCGGCATCGACAACCGCAGCGCCGAAGGGCTTGTCGTACAGCTTGAAGGCGACAACGTCTTTACTGTGCGCAACACCGTCATCTCCTCTCAGGTGTCCTTGTCTATTACGGGGTCCGGCACCCTCACCGGCGTCTCGACTGGCGGCAACGGCCTGTTCTTCTGGAATGAGAACGACATGACCTGTACCATCGACGGCCCGAAACTTGACCTTACCGCCTTGGGCAACGGGCTGGGTGACTATTATCATACGACAACACTCCGGGTGGAGGGCGGCACTACGAGCCTCACCCTGCGGCCAGGCAACAGTTTCGCTGCCGTCGAAGGGTTGAAAGACCTCACATTCAACGATGATGTGCACATTGTCAGCCCGGCAGGCGCCTGGTTCTCGCCTGAGATGCAGAGCGTCACCACCGACGGCACCATGCCATACAAGGGCACGGTCGTCATCGCCAAACCAGAGGACTACGGTCTGCACATTGGCGAAGAGCACGTCACATCGGCCAATGCATCCGATGTCCTGGGCAATGGGCAGTTCAGTTACGACAACGACACAAAGACACTTTACGTGCGCAATGCCAACCTGAGCAACTCCGGCATTCAGGGCTGTGGCATCAGCAACTGGAGCGTCGGCGACCTCACCATCGTGCTCGAAGGCGAGAACACATTCTATACGCGCAACGCGGTGATTGACTCCCAAGAGTCGTTCACTATCACCGGCACAGGAACCCTCACCGGCACATCATACGAAGGCTATCCCTTCTACCTCTGGGGCGACTCCATCACCTGTACCATTAATGGCCCGACCATCAACCTTACTGGTACGACAAACGGTATGAATTGCTACAAGCCTAACAACACCTTGGCAGTAGAAGGCTATTCAATAGTCAGTTTGGAACCGGCTGAGAACTGGGTCACTATTACGTGCCTGGGCCATCTGCGTTTAGGCGAAGGCCAGTATATCACCGAACCTGCAGGAGGCTTCTTCTCGGAAGACCTTCAGACCGTCACCACCGACAACGTCACACCTTACAGCGGGCGCGTGCTCATCAGCCGGAAACGGCCTGAAGTCCCAGTCACAGAGGGCGATGTGAACAGCGACGGTAAAATCGACGTGGCCGACATTGCGAATATCCTCACCATTATGGCTAACAACATCAGCGATACTGCTGCCGACGTGAATCATGACGGCAAAGTCGACGTGGCCGACATTGCTGCTGTGCTCACATTGATGGCCAACAAACATTAAGAAAACAGGGCCTCAAAATTTGGACGAACCAAACTCACAGTTTGGTTCGTCCTTTCTCATAGTTTGGTTCGTCCAAACTTTGGGTTTGGTTCGTCCAATTGTCAAACCGCTTTTATTGCACGAGCTACGAGTATTCCCGCCGAAACCACAGGGCAAACAGCGGGTCGACAAAAGCGAAGCCGCTGCCACGCTTCTCCAGCAAGTCTTTCTGCACCATAGCCCTTTTGTTCTTCGTGATGGTATTTGGGGTTCCTAAGCCATAGCGGGCCGTCACATCCCTTGCGTTGAAATGGCACTCGCCGGCACTAACGGCTTTCAGAAAAGCTATCTGCGACGCGGGCATACCCTCTATGTCTTTGAGGAACATGTCGGCATTTTATACCCAAAGGTATATTAGCATTGTTTTTGCCTGCTATGGTTATGCAAATCAAATAATTCAATTTGCATAATCTTTGCTCTTATTCCCCAAACGGCTTGACTTGAACAGGCAGGTGGCCAGGAAGCCCACGAGGAAGATGGTGGTGGTGCCGAGTACGATGGCCAGGTATTCGTGCAGGTGCAGGCCGGGGAGGTTCCACAACTTGGCCAGCGAAATCCACGCAATGACGGCGATACCCGCCACACAGCCCAGCAAAGCTGCGCCACGACCGATGCGGCGGGGCAGGATGCCCAGCAGGAAAAGGCCGAGCATACCGCCGGAGAAGATGGAGGACAGCGTCCACCAGGCGTCGATGATGCTCTCCACGCTCAACATCGCAATGGCCACGACAATGCCCAGCACACCGACAACAACGCTGGAAAGCCGTAACACGAAGACGTGATGGCGCTCAGTGGCGTTGCGGGCGAAAGGTTTCACATAGTCGGTCAGCACCACCGTAGCCGCCGAGGTGACGCTGGTCGAGACCGTGCTCATGCCGGCGGCGAAGATGCTGGCGATGAGCAGGCCGCGCAGGCCCACAGGCAGACCATTGACAATGAAATAGGGGAAAACATAGTCAGGCTTTGCCTGTATTTCGGCTGGCAGGGGTGCCACGCCGGCGGTGTAGTAACTATAGAGCGCACTTCCGATGAGGAAGAACAGGGCCGACACGGGGATGAACAGCCAGCCGCCAAAGAGTGCAGAGAAGCGTGCATCACGGTCGGTTTTCGCCGCGTGGTAGCGCTGCACGTAGTTCTGGTCGATGCCGTAGTTCTGAAGATTGATGAACACGCCGTAGATGAGACACACCCAAAAGGTGCTTGTCGTCAGGTCGGTGCCGAAGCTGCCCAGCGAGAACTTGTTGCCGTCAGGGGCGTTTGCGGCCAGTTCAAAAGCCTGCAGCGGCCCTTCAGGCATCGAGCACAGCAGGATGCCCAAGCACAGCAGCGCCCCGCCAATGAGGATGATACCCTGAATGGCATCAGCCCAAATGACCGCCTTCAGGCCGCCAAGCATCGAATAGAGAATGATGGCAATGCTTGTGGCAATGATGACCACGTGGAGGTTCCAACCCATAAGAATGTACATCGGGACGGCCAGCAGATAGAGTATCGACCCCATCCGCGCAATCTGGGTCAACAGATAGCACGCCGACGCATAAAGCCGCGCCCACCGTCCGAACTTCTCCTCCAGGAACGAGTAGGCCGAGACACTCCCGCCGCGCCGGTAGAACGGCACAAAAAACTTCGCCGCGAAATAGCTGGCCACAGGGATGGAGAGCGAAAACACAAAGGCGTTCCAATTCGAGGCAAAAGCCTTTCCGGGATAGCCGATGTAGGAAATGCTGCTCACGTAGGTGGCGAAGATGCTCATACCCACCACCCATCCGGGCAGCGACCGCCCGGCATGCGTGAAATCTTCAGATGTGCTGCCCTTTCTGAAAAACGAGCACCCGAACACCACCACGCCCAGCGTGAAAACCATAAAAACGATAATGTCTATTGTCTGCATATTCAGTTGTTCTGTCATTGTAGCCTTGTTGGCGTTCCCTCACTTTTGCAATTGCGGTGCAAAGATACAAAAAAGAGCGCAACCCGCAATGAATCACGCTCCTTTTTTTAGATGTTTGAAAAACAACTTGCCGACATCTGGGGGCGTTTTTGTAAAAATTGCGAAACAATGGGGTGTCTGGCTCGTTTGAGACATTTGAACAAAAACGAAACACGATGAAACAAACAGAAAAGTCTATATAAATAAAAGGGGGTATCTTTGCAGCCGAATATTGCGAAGAAACCCTTTTATTATTAACTAAACTTTAAAAATTATGAGAAAAACTTTCCGTTTCTTTCTTGCCCTTGCGCTCTGCACGCTTGGGGCAATGAATGTGAATGCCGATGAAATCTCGCTGCAGGAAGTCCCGTTCTGGCAGCATGAGGTTTGGGGCATTGACGAGCCGAAGGCAGTCGAAGCTTCGTTCGACTGGGTGGTAGGCGAGTCGACAGGCCAGCCATACGGCGACAACGCCGTGATTAACTTTGCCGACCTGTCAATGTATTCCAAGTTGGTGGTTGTTGCCACCGATGGTACACCTCGTTTCCTCTTCAACCGCGATGTTGACGAGGGTCAGTGGGCAGATAACGAGGCTGAGAGTCACCTCATCGATAACACTCGTGGTGGCTGGAGTGCCAAATACTTCAGCAGTGCCGCTGGTGAGGAAGAGGGTGAGACAGTCTACACCGTTGACCTGAAGCAGATGATGAAAGACAAGGGCTTCGTCCACCTGCACGCCATCAAGGGTGCCAACTGGGAGAATGTCACCGTGACTAGTATGGTTGTTGTCACTCAAGGCAAGGCTTCCCAGGTGGGTTGGACCAACCTGATCAACAACAGCAACATGGAAGGTGACGACGTGAGCAGCTTCTTCACGAAAGTGAACCAGGGCGAGCCTCAGCCTTCAGAGATTACCGACGGCGTTGGTGTCGACGGTAGCCGTGGTATCGTGGTTGAAGCTACAGAAAGGGCTTCAGAAGCTTGGGACAACCAGTTCTGGTTCCGCTTCAACGAGCCGGTCAGCGCCGGTACCAAGTATCGTGTGTCATTCGACTATAGGGCTGATGCTGCTGCCACAGTCAGCACTCAGGCACACGCCGAGCCGAGCGACTATATTCACTATGAAATGTTTGGCAATCTCTCTTTCACTGAAGATTGGCAGACCTTCAGTGCTGAAGGTGAGGTGACAGCACAGCAATCGACCGACGAAAAGAAATTCCTTTCGGTTGCTTTCAACCTGAGCGAACTGGCTGATGCTAACAGTTACTACTTCGACAACATCAAGTTCGAGGTTTTCAAGTCTGGTACTGTTCTCGAGTTCAGTGAAGACGCTATCTTCGTCGACTTCGGTTTCGACACCAACATTCCCGCACTCGTGAAAGAGGCTGGTACAATGCGTAAGTTCTTCGACACAGCCAGTGCTTCTGTGAAGGTGAATGGCAAAGCAGCCGAAATCCACTCTATTGAGGGTTGTGCTGATGGACGCCTTTATATCTTTATGAAAGAGTATCTGGATGAGAATGATGAAGTATGGGTGAGCCTGGACAACAACTTCGGCCTGACCTACACCTCTGGTCCCAATGCTGGTAATGAAATACCGGGATTTGTCGATATGATTGCCACATACAATAGTGATGTCACAGACCAGAACATTTACGATCAGCCCTATCCTTACGATTATGTCACTCCTACTGTGATGAAGGCTGACCCGGAGGATGGTTCGTTCAATCTGCCCAGCAGTACTGAATTCCACCTCACCTTCGACAAGAACGTAGACTGTGAGGCCATCGTGGCTACTGCCAATGGTCAGGCTATGACTGTTAGTCCTTCAAGTGGCTTTGCTACAGAAATCACTCTCTCGGGTGGTTTGAGCGACGGCGAGTGCAAAATCCTCGTGTCTAAGATCTATCCTGAGATGCGTATTGCCGACGAAATCTACGGCGAGTATGAGTTCACCGTGAACATCGGCGTGGTGGAAATCGACCCGAACGACCAGCCTGAGACGCTGATGGCCAATGCTTTCGACAACTGTGCAGCTGGTGGTATTCCTGATGGTTTCCAGGTGAGGTTTGGTGAGGAAACTCGTGTTCCGGGCGAGAGCTATGGTAGCGGTCCGCGTATGTTCGACTTTGCTGCTGGTGGCGACTTCACAAAGGGACTCTATTTCCGTGAAGGTTATGCCGAGACCGTTCCTGGATTTGAGCTTAAGGCAGGCAAGAAATACACCATTTCGTTCAACAGCGCCATGTGGAAGGACAATGGTTCTACCCTCGATGTTAAGGTGCTGAACTATGATGAGGAGGAAGTGTTCTCTCAGACTGTCAACAATACGCCCAACGTGAACGGTAGTACTGGCGTGGTGAGTGGCTCTTCCTACCATGAGATTGACTTCGTTCCTGAGGCCGATGGTGACTATATATTCCGTTGGAACGCAGACGGTTGGAAAGAGGTCGTCATTGCCAATGTTGTCATTGACCATCAGCCCGACGTTCCTGGCTATAAGGAGGCTGTCGCACTGCAGAAGGCTCTGGATGCCGCAAAGGCCGTCCTCGAGGCTACCAGTGGCGATCGCTATGATGGTGAGGCTTGGAACAATTTGGCAACAGCTATCAGACAGTATGAAGGCTGGTCGTCAACATCTCCTACTGCCTATCAGGCTGCTATTGATGAACTGAATGCTGCCGCACAGGCAATGAACGACCATCGCGCTAACTGCGACGAGTACGACACTCAGATTAAGAAGGCTATCGACGTGATTCGCCAGAACGAGATGCCTAACGGCGATCCCGCACAGGCTACCAAGTTTGTCACCACCGAACTGTTCCAGCAGCTGAAGGATATCGTTGCCAAGTACAACGGTTCTTCTGAGTGGCGTGACGTGGCTGACCATAGTGCCGAGGAAGCTGGCGTGGAGGTTCCTGCTGAGTGGCAGCTCTTCTACACCTACGACGAGCTGAAGGACGACGCTGAACTGGTTGCTGCTATTGCCGAGCTGAAGGATATTGCCAACCTGACCAGTCTGCTCTTCACCGAGGGTCCCTCGGCTCCTGAGAATGCCAATGGCGGTAAGGGTACTGGTGTGGCTGTGCTCACTGAGCGTCTGCGCCTGGGTGCTGAGTCGCTGAAGGCTCTTGGTGTCAGCGAGGATAATCCGCTTCTGGTGTCTGTCAAGAATGCTCTGACCGACGATGATGCTATCGCAGAGAATCTGCAGAAAGCCCTGAAGAAGGTTGTTTACAACGACCTGAGCAAGCCTGCCCGTACGCTCTTCCAGGAAGTGGTTGACGAGGAGACGCTTGAGAGCACCACGACTCCTGTCGATATGACTGTGTTTGTGAAGAACCCGAACACCTACAAGCAGCTGCCCAACTCTGACTTCACTTCTGAGAACGTTCCTGGTTGGGATACTCCTGAAGGCTACAACCGTCCGGGCCTGACTCACGGTTGGGGCGCTTACTATAACATTGAAGGCGTTGCCGAGGACTGCATGTTCCAGACTTGGGGACCCAGCTACCGCGTTGAGCAGACCATCACCGACCTGCCCGCTGGTATCTATACTGTCCGCTTTGCCTTCGGCGAGCGTAACAATGGTGACGCTGGTGTCTTCGAGGACAGCTATGCATACGCTGTCAACTCCAATGGCGAAGAGATCCAGAGTAGCTCAAAGGGATTCAGCTCTAACGACGAGGAGATGTTTATTGCCGGTATCGGCCAGGCATTCCCCTTCGCAAACAACGACAGCCAGGTCGCTATCGTTGAGGACATTGAGGTGACCGACGGAACCCTTACCATAGGTGTGAACGCTGGTCCCAACTCACATACCTTCTTCAACGAGGTGCGTGTCCTGATGACTGCTCCGCTTGACGGTTTCGTCTACGAGCAGATTACTGACGGTGATGTGAATATGGATGGCTTGACCGACGTGGCCGACATTTCAGCCATCTTGACCGCTATGGCAGCTGGTAATGTCAGCGATCCTCTTGCTGATGTGAACATTGATAATAATGCTGACGTGGCTGATATCTCCACAGTACTGACCATTATGGCCAGCGGCTCCAGCCGTGTCAAGAAGGCTCCCGCCACCCGTGCTGACAACGAGGTGACCGTGCTCTCTGCTGCCGATGTGATACCCGCCGAAGACGGTACTTTTGACCTTGTGATTAACATGGACTATGAGACCAGCGAGGTTCTTGTTGGTTGGAACTTCTCTCTCACCCTTCCCGAGGGTGTTGACTTTAACACGACGAAGACTACTGCTGCTGCCAGGAAGAAGTGCTGCGATTTCGGTGAACTCATCGACGAGGACGTTGCTTCCGAGGGTCTTACCATTCAGGAACGTCCTGCTGGCGGTTATCTGTTCAACTGGATTGACCAGGGCGACAAGACCCCGTTGCTTGGCACCAAGGGCAGGCTCATCAGCATCAACCTGAAGGCTGACCCCGCCAGTCTTACCGGTACTGGCAAGATCTTCG
>JAGCZA010000058.1 GCA_017960525.1 Prevotella sp. | reverse complement strand
TTGAGTTGTGAACTATCTTTACTATTGGGTTTTCTAAGGCATAGCTAAAACTCTAAGAATGAATTTGTTAGACATTAGAAGAGTGGTCAACACATTCTATAGATTATAGTGTTTCAGCCTGCAAAATGAGCTATACGCCTAATTTGAATGCTAACATGATGAAATGACAACTATGCCCAAAGGCATCAATTGGAACGAACAATTCTACAAACTCCTGCGCCTGTCATTAGGGCTGACGCAGGAGTTTCCTGTTGAGGTGGATGCCGACGGATGGCGACGATTGTATCAGACGGCCATACGCCAGTCGCTCGTCGGTGTCTGCTATCAAGGCGTGTGCCTGTTGCCAGAGGGCAGCAAGCCGCCTGCAGAGATTGCCATGCAGTGGGCCAGCGAAGCAGAAAGCATCAAAGGGATGAATGAACTGCTATATCAAGAGGCAGCACGGCTGACACGGGAGTTTGAAGAGAAGGGCCACCGTACAGCGATACTGAAAGGACAGGCCAATGCGCGGCTCTATCCCGATAAGCATGCGCGACAGCCCGGGGATATTGACATCTTCTCTTCCTCTTGATTGCCGCCCTCGCATTCGCCTCTTGCGGCAGCGACGAACCAAGATATGCCGACCCGGAGGCACACGAAAAGGGCTTTTTCTGCTAAAGAATGTAAAAACTATCAAAAAATGCGGGTGGTGGTGCAGTCTTTTCCGTCGTCGTAGGACTTAATAGATAGAGACGTTATGCTTACGATGGAGATAACACGGCTGATAGAACGGTGCAAGCAGGGGGATGCGGATGCCCTCGGAGAACTGTACAAGGCATACGCCCAGCGGATGAGGGGCGTGTGCCGACGCTATATCAGCGACGAGCAGACGGTGGACGATGTGCTGCACGATGCTTTTGTGATTATCTTCACTTCGTTTGACAGACTACGGGATGCCCAAAAAGCGGAATCGTGGATGATGATGATTACCAGGAATGTGGCATCGAAACACAAAGACCATTTGAATAGCCATTGCTTAGTCCCGTTGGAGGATGCGGGGGCGTTGGCGGCTCCCAATGAAGAGGCCAGTGTGAAAGGCGTACCGCTGGAAGAGGTGTTGAAACTGATAGACAAATTGCCAGAGGGATACGGCAATGTGTTTCGGCTTTCGGTGTTTGAGGGCCTTTCGCACAAGGAGATAGCAGATATGCTGGGCATCGAGCCACATTCGTCTTCTTCGCAACTTGCGCGGGCTAAGAAGATACTCCGCAAGATGATGAAGCAGTATTGGGCAGCCGTGCTTCTGTTGTTGCTT
Organism: Prevotella sp.; assembly: GCA_017960525.1. GTDB lineage: Bacteria > Bacteroidota > Bacteroidia > Bacteroidales > Bacteroidaceae > Prevotella. Next base: position 85,877 of record JAGCZA010000058.1, on the reverse strand, counting down.
ATGCCTCTCACATTCTTTTTGCTCAAGAAGGATGCGACTGTCAAAGATGAAGCGCCAGTCGTAGAGAAACAGAAAACACCATTGAAAGAGCCATCAACGGAGCAGCCGATGGAACCTGTAATTGTTCATCTGCCAGTACGCCATACAACCGTAAGCACTGACACGCTTCAGCCTGTTGTCACTCATATCAAGCCTGACACCCTGTCAAACATGATGGCGCAGGAACATATTGCCCCAGACTCCATAGCGGCAGACACGACAAGGACTATACGCAAACTGGAACTGCCGCATGATGACATTGCCGACATATTCCCCGACAAGCCCATCGGCAGCACCAACCAAGAGCAACGATGGTCGCTACAATTGGCATACGCAGGACAACTGGACGAGCAGAACCACTACAATCAGCCCTACACCTATCAGCCTGTGCCGTCAGCGACACAGTCGCTCCCAGGCCCCAGCCCCACCGTTCCGACCAGCATTGACAACTGGACTGACTATGCCTTGTATCTCGCCTATAATTCCGACGCCGTGAGCACCCAGGCCCGTAGCATCATCATGAATATCGCCCTGAACAACGCCAACCGTCCCGGCGAGGACAAGATACTGCGCACCAGTCACCACCGTATGCCCGTCGTTTGGTCGCTGGCATTGAAATACAAGTTGAACAATCGTTTCGGCTTGGAGACGGGACTGAACTACAGCCGCCTGACCTCCGATTTCGAGATGGGCACCGACGGCAATGTCATCCGCGAGCAGCAGACCATCCACTACCTCGGCATCCCCGTGAAGGGTATATATAATATGTACGTGGGCAGGCAGTGGAGTCTCTACGGCAGCCTCGGCCTGACAACGGAAATGCCCATCCACTCACCAATCAACACGAACTATTACTTGCACGGAGTGTTGGAGGCTACCGAAAAGACCACCATCCGCGCCCCGTGGCAGTGGTCGGTCGGCACAGGCCTCGGCCTGCAATACAATTTCACACCCAATATCGGCTTCTTCGCCGAGCCAAGCCTGCAATACTACATCCCGACAGGCAGCAACGTCGAGACCTACCGCACCGAGCACCCGTTCTCCTTCTCTTTGCCCTTAGGCATCAGATTTACATGGTAATCGTGCCGTCTTTTCTACCATAGTGGTTCCCTATCATAATGTCGTTTGTAGAAAGGGGCTTTCTGCTAATTTTCGAGACAATTTGAAGCATTTGGAAGCTATTTTGTCACTTTTAACGACTATTTTTTTAGTCATTGAAAATAATTGCGTAACTTTGTCCCCAGAATCAATAGACTATATGCTTATGAACATAACAATCTCAATGAATACAGTGCTGAATTTTCTGCACTCGATGGCGCTTTCTACGAGCAACAAACGTTGGCTCGCCGACCATCTTTATGAGGAAATAAGAGCGGAGGAAAAAGCCGTTCCCGTAGTTAAGGTAAAAAGGAAACTAACTGAGAAAGAGAAAGATGAATTATTTGAGAAGATGGTTGGTATATGGAAGGATGACCCTATTGGCGACAAGGTGATTGAAGCCATCCGTATTGGACGGCAGCCGGTAGGTTACGAACGTAAACTGGCATATATAGACGAAGATGAGTAAAAAGACGAGTAGGAAATATTTGCTTGACACTAATGTCTGCATCTTTATGTTGCAAGACAAATTTGGCGTGGCCGACCATGTTCGTCGTGTAGGTCGCCGCAACTGCTATGTCAGCGAGTTAACAGTTGCTGAATTACTCTACGGCTATGCCTATTGCCAAGATTCACGCAACGAACACGATGCTGAGATTATTCAGGAGGTTTTCAAACTTTTACCCATTTTCGATTCCCTGCCTACCTATGCTAAGGTGAAGGCCTATCTGCGGCGCACCGGACAGTTGATAGAGGAGTTCGATATGCTTATCGGTTCATCGGCCGTTCAACACGGATATGTCATGGTGACTGAAAACGTAGACCATTTTGAGCGCATTCCTGGCATAGAGATTGAGAATTGGGTAGAAAGACCTAAAAAGTAAAATAAGTATTGTCGAATTGTGACTTTTTCTTTCGCGATTCTATGCAGTCTTTTCAATGTTCAGCGGACTATATAAGTAGAGAGACATTCTTTTTATTTAATCAGTCAGTATTATGAACAAGAAAATCAGGAACAGTTTCTGGATGATGGCGATAGCCACAGCCAGCCTTGCAATGTCAATGACGGCTTGCAGCAGTGATGACAATGAGACGGCAAAGCCCTTCACAACCGACCCCGTTGGGACCTCAAAACTTTATGCTTGTGGTATTACTCAAGCAGAGACAGGAGGAATGACAGATGCAGCGAATGTGGTATTTACAGAGGATGATATCCTGTGGTTCGACGTGAACACACGCGAAATACGCTTCCGCGACACGATGGAGCCGCTGCGTGAAACAATCCCATTGCTTGCCAGGATCGACTTCTACCTAAGTGGCGTATACCTCTTTTCTGGCGGAGCCACCCACGTCAGTCTCATCTGTAGCCAGATGTTCGATGACCTCGTACTCTGCTGCGGAAAGATTGACGGCGAAGTAGTCGATGATGGTCACTACTACCTCTACGACTGCTACCCTCTTCAGTTTATCAACGACGAGCGTGTACAGGCCAACCGTGAAAAGAACGCCACACATTGGGAGACATTCACGAAGTATTTGGAAAGTAAGGGCAAACTGAGGAAATAAACCAATTACAAAGCAGTCATTCGTTGCAATTTTGGACTTTATAAGTAGAGAACAAAATTGCAACGAATTGTATGTATAGTATTTATGATTACGCCTTTAACGGGCTACTCTATGTGAACAACGTTATGAGGCCGAGGCACAAGCGGCTCTCACAACTGATGATTTACTCGACTACGCTCTGTCAGTCGAAATGCAAGCACTGCAACATCTGGCAGAAACGGCCTGTGGAACATCTTTCTCTCGATGATATTCAGCAAATCATGCAGAGCCAATGTGTGACGCAGAGGACTACTGTAGGACTGGAGGGCGGCGAGTTTATCCTGCATCCGCAAGCCGATGAGATTATGAAGTGGTTTCGGACGAATTATCCCAACTACACGTTACTGTCAAATTGTCTCGCGCCCCGTCGGGTTATAGATGCCGTCCGCCGCTTTCGACATTCCGACAGAAAAACTGCGTACGAATAATAGCACCGTCGAGTACCTTTATCAACGCAACAATTTCACTCCTATGCTTGCGAACAACCAAGTCTATTCTCAAGGCTACTACGGAGAAATAGAAGTTTTCCTCAGACAGGTAGAGAATGGAAAAGCCGAAGTCGCCACGGGCTTATTGCCCGTTAGAGGCACTTATGAATTGTTACGAGTCCTAAAATCCGCAAATAATACTCCATCAGAGCACCAAAATAACTTTTCTACCCCAAAACTCTCAACCTAAGTTAAGAATTTCACCCTCGGCGACCATTTTTCTGTCAAAGCCGAGAGTTTTTCGTTCAGTTATTTGTAACTTTGCGGGCAAAATCATATAACTAACAATCAGAGAACAATGAACAAGCAAACCATCATTACTGCACTGCTCGTCCTCGCAACATTCATACTCACCTCTTGCGGCAGCGATGAGCCTCAATGGGCTGACCCGGAGGCGCACGAAAAGACGGAGCAGTTGCGGGAGCAATACGGACCGCTGATGGCCGGTATGTGGCACTACGAGAAAGTCGGTGAAAACCAACGTTTTTTCGAGAAACTGACATTCAAGGATGACGGCACTTTCACGGGAATGCGCAAGTGGCAGACACGCAAGCTTGTCACCATCGACGGCGAACAACGCTATACCGACTGGGAAACTTTGGAGCTGAGTGGCACGTTCACTGGCACGTGGTCACTGAGTTACTGGGCGCCCTACGGAGGGGAGAAAGGGAACTATCTGCAACTGATAGCCAAATACGACAACGAGGATGTAAGCTATATGGCCTATTCCACTTGCCTGACCTTCGGTTATGCCGATGAAACAACTCTCCACATCCAAGGCTATTACGTCCACGATGATGACGGCTGGGTCGACTACCAACGTGGCGAAGCTGAGCAGAGTTTCTAATCATTACAATCAAAGGACAATGAAAAAGAAATTTTTCATCACCGCACTGCTCGCCAAACCTTTGGGATATTAACGATTTTCGCAACAACGACTATCTGCCTATGCCCCTACACGGCAATACTGGTCTGTTCCATTCGTCTGCCTTGAATGGGGATTCTGCTGACGGTCGCAAAAAGTCTATGATGGATTTGCTTCTGTTAATAATGGCGGGAATCTCATTTAGCGGGATGACGTAGAGCAGTTCTGGCTGGCAAGGCTCGCCACCGACACCTAATACGACGAATACGGGTATTCGGCGCTCGTTGGCAAACTGTTGATAGATGGCGAGTTTGTCCGCAGCAAATAAGTCTTTTTCGATATTCATCGTCAACCGTTCCCGCCATTTACATTCCACAGCGAAACAATGTGACTGCTCATAACTGAACACGAAATCAGGATAGCGGTTGTTCTCTGGGCAGATGTCGCCAAGAGACTTGTCACCCTGCCATTCCTTCAGGGTGAGGTCGCCATTTTCTTGGACATCAAACAGTTCCAGTACATAGTCCTCGAACTCTCGTCCTTTCAGTATGTCTTCTGGCAATGTGATAGAACGGATGCGCTGACGGATAGAACGATACGTGCGTTGCAACTGCTTCTTGATGGCGTGGATGCCCATGTCTTCGTAGAACATTCGCAGTAGCACCTTGTCGTCGCCTACCGTCCAGCGCAGCCAACGCTTATCCTTCTCCGCTGCCATCAGCGGCAATGGGTCGTCCATCAGGTATTCAACATCCTTCCGGCCTGCCAAGAGCGGAAACACGCTGCCGTTCTTGTTGACATAGCCGCAGACGATATGCTGCACCATCCCCAGAACAAACTCATTCCTTAGTCGCGGTGTCTGTCCCAGTTCTTTCGGCTCGTCGCGTTTCAGAACGAGAATCAACAATCTGTTATCCTTCAATGCCCGCTCTATCTGGATGTTATGTTTATCACGGAAGCGGTTTATCACCACTAGAATCGTCGGCACTTCGTTCGCCAATAACGTCTTCATCACCTCTTCCTCCATCTCTGTGGAACTGAAACAGGTGATGCAATCCCTCTCCGACAGACCATCCACCCATTGGAACACCGGCCCATACAACTCTATCGGCGTCCGCTTAGAGCAGAGAAACAACGTCTTTTCCCGCTCCAACAGTTTCTGGTTTCCAATGGTCTCTATAATCCGCATAAAGCTTTTCTGTCTTTGCCATTTTTGGCTATCTAAGTGTAAAAATAGCATTATTATTCCACATAATCGAACAATTGGCGATTTTTTTGCTAAATTTATTTATTAATCAAATACTTTTAGTACCTTTGCGGCAAAGTTTTAATAATTTTGCTATGAGAAAGTTATACTTATTATTGCTTGCAGCCGGGCTGGTGGTCCCAGCCTATGCACAGGAGAAATTTGAGTTGGGTAAGCCAAACAACGACAACTGCCGCTATTTGGATGAATATGAGGCTCTGAAGGAGTACATCAACTATTCAACGATACTTCAAGGGATGCAAAAAGATAAATCAATGACATTGATTTATCGTTCAATGTCGTAGATTTAATGTTCATTGTCGTTGATTTAACGTTCATAGACATTGATTTAACTTTACTTTCGTCAGATGAAAAAACTTATTCCTTTCCTTTTCGCCGTCATCTTACTGCTGAGTTGTGGCGGTAAGACGGGCAAAGTCGTCAGTGACACCGATTCACTGACAATTGGCTCTGTGGCTGATACAGGTGTTGACAAACACTCCGAAGCCTATATCCGCCAGCGTATTGACACCATCTACAAGGGCGTAGGAAAACCGACCTACGACAGCGAGGGTAGGGAAGTGGACTATATCCACAACCCGTTCAACCGCGACAGTGCCTATTGTTCCCAACGTTATTATGCCCTGAAGAAGGAGGCTTTGCAGATTTGCGATGAGACAGGCGACATCCTGTACGACTTCGACTACTGGGTGTGCGGACAGGACTATTCTGACGACTGGAGTTGTAGCGTGGCCGATGTCTACGAAATCACAGATTCCTCGGCCTATGTGGACCTGAACATCCATAACTTCGGCGATAGGGAAACCACCATCGCCCTCCGCTTTGAGCGTGGCGACTGGTATATCGACGACTTTTGCCCTTCGGCAGATGGCTACGATGACAAGTACTACCTGCGGGAAACCATCCGTCAAGGTTTGCTGACCCGCGAGAAAGCCAAGACGCTCGTCGGATATTGGGGATGGGTGGGCGATGGCTGTCCGGAGTTGCTGCTCCGTCTGGAGATGGGCGACAAGGGGCTGACAGTCACGGAGTGTAACATCTATCGTCTCTATGGCTTTGACAATGCAAAAGCGGCTTTCAATGGCTCTATTCTATATGTTGACGAACTCGAATATGACGAGGAGGCGATGGAAACCAAATGGGAGTTTCACCTCCATCTTAAACTGAACGACCAAGGGGATTTGACGGGTGACTGCCGTATCAGACATCCCTTGGCCAGCAAGGATTATGACGGCCCCATCACTCTACGCAAGGACTACTTCAAGTACCGTGATGAAGTCAGACGTAATAGTCCTGTTTTGTCGTTAGAGAAGTAGTGGTTTGAATGAGGCGGCTCAGCGGTATGATCCACCGAAAATAATCTTCTTCCATTTTTGAAAGTTTAGCGGAAGTATTGGTAACACTACTTCCGTTTTCTTGTCTATGGAACTTTCACTTTGTAATAAAATGGCTGCTGTTTGAAGAAATGTGATAACAGAAAGACACGAAACGCATTTGTTTTGCTTACATATTGTTTACTTTGTGCGTTTTTAACAAACAAAATGAAACTAATATATTTGATTGTTGGGCAAACTGTCGTACCTTTGCACTGTCAAAACAACAATGTGTAACCCAACGAAAGGGTTTAGTATTAATTTAATTAAGGTAAAAAAGGTATGAAAAAGATTGAAGCAATTATCCGCAAGACGAAGTTCGAAGAGGTGAAAGCTGCTTTGCTGTCATCCGACATCGACTGGTTTGAGTACCACGACGTGCACGGCATTGGCCAGAGCCGTCAGGAGCGCATCTATCGTGGCGTCCAGTATTCGACCGATGTCATTGAACGCGTTGCCATCACCATCGTATGTCGCGACATCTTCCTTGACCCAACGGTGAAGGTGATTCTGAAGGTAGCCCATACGGGTGAGGTTGGCGACGGTCGCATCTTCGTGAGTGACGTGATTGACACTTGGTCTATCCGTACGGGCGAGAATGGTGACACGGTATTACGAGACAAGAAATAGTTTAACAACAATGGATTAAACGGAAGGAAATGCAAAGTTTTAATCCGTGAAATTACTGAAATCCGTTGAATAAATATAATAATGTTATGAACGAAATTGGATTATCACTCGATACTGTATGGATGCTATTGGCAGCTATGTTGGTTTTCTGGATGCAGCCGGGCTTTGCGCTGTGTGAAGCAGGTTTTACACGTAGTAAGAACACGGCGAACATCCTTATGAAGAACTTTGTCGACTTTATGTTCGGCTCGTTGTTGTTCTTCTTCTTGGGCTTTGGCTTTATGTTCGGAAGCGATGCGTTGGGAGGTTTTATCGGTATGCCCAACTGGGGCGACCTGGGTTTCTATAAGGGCGATCTGCCCGTAGAGGGCTTCTTGATTTTCGAGACGGTGTTCTGTGCCACAAGTGCTACGATTGTTTCTGGTGCTATGGCTGAACGTACAAAGTTCTCGATGTACCTGATTTATAGTGCGGTCATCTCGCTGCTGATCTACCCCATCGAGGGACACTGGACGTGGGGCGGTGGATGGCTCTGCAACGATGCTGCCGACGGGTTTATGATGACAACGTTTGGCGACGTGTTCCACGACTTTGCAGGGTCTGCCATCGTGCATAGCGTAGGTGGTGTGCTGGCGCTCATTGGTGCTCTGGCATTAGGCCCGCGTATTGGCAAGTATAGCAAGGACAAGAAGAGCAATGCTATTCCTGGCCACAACCTTATGATTGCTTCTCTCGGTGTGTTCATCCTCTGGCTCGGATGGTTCGGTTTCAACCCCGGCTCACAGTTGGCTGCAAGTGGTGAGGTGAACCGCATTGCCATCTCACATGTATTCCTGACCACGAACCTCGCTGCAGCTGCCGGTGGTGTCGCTACGATGTTCCTCACATTCGCGAAATACGGCAAACCCTCACTCTCGCTGACGCTGAACGGTGTACTTGCTGGTTTGGTAGGTATCACGGCCGGTTGTGATCTCGTATCACCCGTTGGGGCCATCATCATTGGTCTCGTCTGTGGCATCGTACTGGTTTATGCCATTGAGTTTATTGACCACAAGCTGCATATCGATGATCCTGTGGGTGCCAGCTCAGTACATGGCGTTTGTGGTATTCTAGGTACGCTGATGACGGGTCTGCTGTCCACCTCTAACGGTGCTTTCTATGGTCATGGCTGGGGATTTTTTGGCGCTGAGTGCTTTGGCATCTTAGTCATCGACCTTTGGGCTGCCGCCTGTGGCTTCGCCCTGTTCTACGGCATCAAGAAACTACATGGCCTGCGTGTAGACAAGCGCATCGAAGAGGAAGGACTCGACGTTTATGAACATGGAGAATTGTGCTACAACTAATTTATTAACAACAACGAATTAAACGGATTAAACGGAAGGCAATGCAAAGTTTTAATCCGTGAAATCAGTAAAATCCGTTGTATAAAAAATAATTCAGCCGCATTGTCATTCGTGAAATTAGTGTAATTCGTGGTTTAAAAAAAGAAAAGGTATGAAAAAAAGATTTATTTTAGCAATGATGCTGGTTGCAAGTGTAACCGCTATTGCACAGGATGAAGTGGAAACGACGATAAGTGGAGATATCGTTAGTAGTTATATCTGGCGTGGCCAGGACTTGGGAAGTGCTGCTGTTCAGCCGACGCTTGGTGTGGGGTATAAAGGTCTGTCGCTGACTGCTTGGGGCAGCTACGGACTGGTGAACACCGCCGACACGAAGGAGTTCGACCTGACGCTGGCGTACACCGTTGGCGGGCTGAACATCGGTGTGACCGACTATTGGTTCGACAGGGGTGGCCTCGACCCAGAGGGACGTTACTTCAAGTACGATGCCCACGGCACGAACCATGTCTTCGAGGCTAACATCGGCTATGACTTCGGTCTTGCGTCTTTACAGTGGTTTACGAACTTCACAGGCAACGACTATAAGGTGGACGGCAAGCGGGCCTACAGCAGTTACGTGGAAGTAGCTGTCCCATTCAAACTTGCCACAGTCGATTGGACTGCTACGGCCGGTGCCGTTCCCTTTGAGTCTGTCCAGTACGGCACAAGCGGCTTTGCGGTGACAAATCTGGCACTAAAAGCCACGAAGGAAATCAAAGTGACTGACACATTCTCGATACCCGTCTTCGGACAGGTGGTCGGCAACCCGTGCTCACAGAAAGCATACCTGGTCTTTGGGTTTACGCTGCAACCTTGATCTTCCAGGTACGCATCCTCCCCTTGTCGCGATGGCAGGGAGAGGATTTTTTTGTTTTGTACCCGATAACAGATTGTAACGAAATGACAGATTTTAAATGCAAAGTGATAGCAAATAGAAAGCAAAGTGTATATTTAACTTTACAAATAGTAAACTTGTTTGGTTTTTAACAAACAAATAGTAAGTTACTTTGAGGTTTCTGTGACAAATTGTAGTACCTTTGCACCATCAAATAAGCAAATTGACATTATTAATTAAATAGTAAAATTATGGAAGCATTAAGATTTCAGGTTGTCGGTGAGGCATTCAAAAAGAAGCCACTCGACGTAAAAACACCTACTGAGAGACCTTGCGAGTATTTTGGCAAGAAAGTATTCAATCGTGAGAAGATGTACAAGTATCTGCCGAAGCCGGTCTATGAGAAGATGATTGACGTGATGGACAATGGCGCCCGTCTGGATCGTGACATTGCCGACGCTGTGGCTGCCGGTATGAAGCAGTGGGCCATCGAGAGCGGCGTGACGCACTATACACACTGGTTCCAGCCTCTGACGGAAGGAACCGCAGAGAAGCACGACTCGTTTATTGAGCACGACGGCAAGGGTGGTATGGTTGAGGAGTTCACAGGCAAACTGCTCGTTCAGCAGGAACCAGATGCCTCTTCGTTCCCCTCTGGCGGCATTCGCTCCACCTTCGAGGCTCGCGGCTACTCGGCATGGGATCCCACATCGCCTGTGTTCATCATTGACGACACGCTGTGTATTCCAACCGTATTCATCAGTTATAGTGGTGAAGCGCTCGACTATAAGGCTCCGCTGCTGCGTGCCCTGCATGCCGTCAACGTGGCTGCTACGGAGGTGTGCCATTATTTCGACCCCACAGTGAAGAAAGTGACCTCTAACCTCGGATGGGAACAGGAATATTTCCTCGTGGACGAGGGACTCTATGCCGCCCGTCCTGACCTGTTGCTGACGGGGCGCACGCTGATGGGGCACGACTCTGCCAAGAACCAGCAGATGGATGACCACTACTTTGGTGCCATCCCCGAGCGTGTGGCTGCCTTTATGCGTGACTTGGAGATTCAGGCGCTGGAGTTGGGCGTACCCTGCAAGACACGCCACAACGAGGTGGCTCCCAATCAGTTTGAACTGGCCCCTATCTTCGAGGAGACGAACCTGGCTGTTGACCACAACATGATGCTGATGTCGCTGATGAAGAAGGTGGCCCGCAAGCACGGTTTCCGCGTGCTGCTCCACGAAAAGCCCTTCGCAGGTATCAACGGTAGCGGTAAGCACAACAACTGGTCTTTAAGTACAGACAATGGCATCCTGCTGCATGCCCCTGGCAAGACTGCTGAACAGAACCTCCGCTTCGCTACGTTCATCGTAGAGACGCTGATGGGTGTCTATAAGCACAATGGTTTGCTTAAGGCCAGCATCATGAGTGCCACCAATGCCCATCGTCTGGGTGCAAACGAGGCACCTCCCGCCATTGTGTCGTCGTTCCTTGGCAAACAGGTCAGCGAACTGCTCGATCATATCGAGAAAGCTGATAAGGACTTCCTCGCTATGACTGGCAAGCAGGGATTGAAGATGGATATTCCTGAGATTCCAGAACTGCTCATCGACAATACTGATCGTAACCGCACCTCTCCCTTCGCCTTCACAGGCAACCGCTTTGAGTTCCGTGCCGTAGGCTCTGAGGCTAACTGTGCATCGGCTATGATTGCCCTGAACAGTGCTGTAGCCGAGGCCCTTGTCAACTTCAAGAAGCGTGTGGATGCCAAGATTCCTGAGTACGAGAAGAAACTCGCAGGCACAGAACATAGCGCCAAGTTCCACGCCATCATCGACGTTCTACGCGAGGACATCAAGACTTGTAAGCCCATCCGTTTCGACGGCAACGGCTATTCAGACGAATGGGTCGTTGAGGCCGAGAAGCGTGGACTCGACGTGGAGAAGAGCTGTCCGAAAATCTTCGAGCGCTACCTCGACAAGGAGAGTATTGATATGTTCGAGAGCCTGGGTGTAATGACGAAGAAGGAACTTGAGGCACGCAACGAGGTGAAGTGGGAGACCTATACGAAGAAGATTCAGATAGAGGCCCGCGTACTGGGTGACCTCTCGATGAACCACATCATCCCCGTCGCTACACGTTATCAGAGCGACTTGCTGAGCAATGTCAATCACATGTCAGTGGTATTCCCCATCGACACCGCCGACAAACTCTCTGCCCGCAACAAGAAGATCATTCAGGAGATTGCCGAGCGCACCTCTGCCATCGAGAAAGGCGTTGAGGAACTCGTAGAGGCACGCAAGAAGGCCAACAAAATTGAGGGTGAACACGAGAAGGCTATTGCCTACCACGACACGGTAGAACCGCATCTCGACACCATCCGCTATGAAATCGACAAGCTGGAACTCATCGTCGATGATGCCCTTTGGCCACTGCCGAAATATCGTGAGCTGTTATTCATAAGATAGTAAATACAGTCTTATGGTTAGCTACCATCAGACTTAAACCAAACAATCATTTTTGGTTGTTTGAAGTTTGCAAGAAGCGAGAGCAGAAGTAAACTTGCTTATATTCTGCCGAGCGCAATCAAACTCGAACGTGAGTTCAAGTTTGCAGGGGATCCGACGCTGCGATAGCTTCGAGTCCCTATTTCTTATCTTTTTTGAATTGGCAAACTTATCTATATGAAACGAATTGCCGTAATTCCCATTAAATCGGCTGGATAATGGAAATTACGGTAATTTGTTTCAGTTATGTCTGTATTGTTTCCCCTCACTCAATCAGTTGCTTGATGGTTTCCTGCTCGTCTAAGTGGTCGCGATGGACGGCAACGCGGATGCTGGTGTCGTTGAGGAGGCCCTTTATCATATAGTGGTGGGACTCAATCTTGAAGAAGGGCTGGGCCAGACTGTCGAGGAAGACAAGGGAGCCAAGCGGACGGAGCGAGAGGATGAACTCGCGGGTGACGGGCTGGTCAAGATGATACTGAAAGGCAGTCCAGCCTGCATCGGTACAAGGTTCAGGCGAAGGAGCGATGTTTATGATAGTCATAATCTGATGGTTATACGCTACTGGCGATGTCTTTGACGGCCTTGACCAAAGCCTGAATGTCGGACTCAGAAGTGAAGTCGGAGAGCGACACACGTACCGTTCCATACTTCTCCGTGCCGAGAGACTGATGAGCAAGCGGCGCACAATGGAGGCCGGTACGGACGGTAATGCCGTAACTGTTTTGCAGGATATAGCCCACATCGGCAGGAAGGAGGCCGTCGATGTTGAAACTGGCGACCGGCCCTTGGACATCGGGCGCAGAGGCGACATAGAGCCGCACATGGGGGATGCGCCGCAACTCGTCAATCAGCCACAATGTCAGTTGTCGTTCCTTCTGGCAGATGTTCTCAACGCCGCGCTCCAGCACATAGTCCACACCCGCCTTCAGGCCTGCGAGGCCGGGCATATTCTGCGTACCCACCTCGTACTCCCATTCGTTGTCGTCGCCGTATTTGATAAGAGAACTGTCGCGCCCTGTGCCGCCAAACAGCAAAGGGCGCAGACTGATGCCACGACGCACATAATAGCCGCCAGTTCCCATAGGGCCGAAAAGAGCCTTATGCCCGGTAAAGACAAGGATGTCCACGCCCCAGCCATCGACGTCGATGGGAATGCAGCCCGCACTTTGGGCGGCATCGAGCAGGAGCAGACGACCCTGCCTATGTGCCTCCTGGCAGGCTTCGTCCACATCGACAACCGCGCCCGTCACGTTGGAACAATGGTTGCAGACCGTCAGGCTATAGGCGCCGTCACTCTTTGTGAAGACATCGTTGAACAACGGGCGCAGCACGCTATTATGACTGTCAGGCGAAAAGGAACAGTCGCGCCAGACAACCCCCTTCAGCACCCTGTTCACGGCATCGGTCGCACCACTACAGAAGAAGATGCGCTCCCAGTCGCCAATGTTGAACAGGCGCCCCAGACTGCGCCGCAACGACGTCAGCACATCATCGCGGGCAGAAAGATTGCTGCGCAACGGACTGACCGGCTCACGCGCCAAAGCCTCCGTCACGGCCTCAACGACCGACGGCGGCTTGGGCCAACTGGTAGCAGCATTGTTCAGGTAAACACTTATCACTTATCCCTTTACTTGTGCTCCATCACCTTAAAGCCCATCACCTCGCCAATCTGGTGCAGCATCTTCGTATAGTCGCCGAAAATGAGTACCTGATGGTGGCCGAAGCCAGCCAACTGGTGCATGAAACCTCGTGCATCGTTCATCTTGATATAATAATAAGGAGAGCAATAGACGGCATCGAACTCCGACTTGATGACCTCGCCACGCTTCACGCTGATAGTGTCAGCCAAAGGGTTGAAGCGGCCCAGGGTGATGTATTGTTCCTCGTTCTCAGTAAAGTCCACCTGGAGTTTTCCGCCAAAGCCCTGGCCGGTAAAGGCCCAGAGTTTATACTTCAGGGGCTTCGTGCCGTAGCCGTTCATGCAAAGGGCAGGAACGGCGTGGTGGATGCGTAGCAGTTCGTCGGTCTCCATATTGGGGTTGCCCATAAAGGCCGGACGCATGGCGGCGGCCTGCATGATGGTCATAGCCAGCAGGGCGTTCAAGTCCTCCTCGCAACCGCTGGGGTAGCCCTCGTCCTTCAGCAATGAATGGCAGACGCAGGGCGTGAACTTGCGTTGCTGCGGAATCTCCGACGTGCACAACTCGTGGCAGGCCGTAGAGAAGGCGTTGCAGTCGTAGGCCGCCATCATCCGCTTGGCGGCCAGATAGTACTTGATGTCGTTCACGAACCAGTCCTTGTTCACCTTCGTCTCCAGCGAACCTCCAATTATCTTTTCGGCGATGGGGCGGGCCTCGTCGTCGGTCACCTCGTCCATAAACTTGAAGATGTCGCGGAAGGGCAGTTTCACGATTTCCATCCCATAGCGCGAGCGGATGAGTTCAGGGTCGCGGATGACGCTTTGCAGGCCGAAAGTGGGCATCGAGCCGTGGGTGAGCACCAAGGCGCGGGTATTGGCCACCACCTTGCGCACCCAGAGGATGTGGGCTATCTCGTTCAGGTCTTTCAAATCCATGCAGACGTATGCCTCCAGCCCGATGGAGCGGCAATAGGCGGCAAAGTCGATGCCCTCGTTGCCGTTCTGCAGGATGACGACGGGCTTGCGGTAGCGTTCCAACTTGGGGATGCGCCAGTTCATACAGATGAAGAAGTCCACCTCGTCCAACCGTTCCTCGATGCGGGCGTAAACGTCGCGGCTGACCACGAACTTCTCGTCGTATCGGGCATCGACGGCAGGCAGCATATCTATCTCGGTCGTTGCACCCTTCAGCATTTCCACCGCCTCGCCGAAAGCCTTGTCGGCAGCCGCTGCCTCGGCCTCAGGCGTCATATCCTTCGCATAGCCAGCCCGGCAGGGGCCTTCCCAGAAATGGGAATGGGTGAGACATCCCACGATGGGGCGCACCACCAACTTCAAGTTCATTGCTCTTTCTTTCATCACTTATCACTTGTCACTTATCACTTGTCACTTGCCTTGAGTATCCTGCCATCTTGGAGAGGATAGCGGCGATGTCGGCCACATCCACTTGGCCGTCGCCGTTCACATCATAACCACCACCAGCAGCACCAATGCGGATGACGTTGTCGCCCTCCACTTCGGCATCGCCCCAGACTAGCGTGGCCGTCACACGGTCGCTGTCCTGCCATCCGTCCTTCGTGGCATAGACAGTCAGCACATACTGGTTGGCCAGGTCGATGGTGTTGCTGCGCCCACTACGCACGTCAGCACTTGTGATGGCCCAGACGCACTCGGCTCCCTCAGTAGTGCTGGCGAGTGTCAGTTGACCGTCTTTGTATGCAACAGTCGGAGTAGCACATTTCTGCATACCAGGCGTGTCCGGGTTGTCAATAACTCCTTCCTCATTGGCCTTCTCGTCCACAAAGAAGAATTCTTTCCATTGGTCGGCAGCCTGATAGGCCGACAGACAGCCTGCAGGCACAGACAACTGGCAGTCCCACTTGTTGATGTCGTCCAACGCCTGCGTGCCACAGACTGGCGGCGTCTTCGACTTGCTGATGATGCGGCCAACAGACACACAATCGGAAAATGCCTCCCGTCCGATGGTCTCCACGCTGGTACCAAATGCAAAGTGCTTCAGGCTGCTACAGCCTGAGAAAGCATAATCGCCTATCGCCTTCACATTATCGCCTATCCGCACATTCTGCAGATTCGTGCAGCCGTAGAACTCATTTGGTGAAATCTCAGTCTCCTTGTCAGTTATCACCACCGACCTCAACGTCGTGTTGCTGTAGAAGGGTGAGTAACCGAAGTCTTTGCTTGTAGGATAAGAGAGGTTGCCACCTATATATACAGAATCCAAGGCAAAGGATGAGAACAATGGAGAACTGCCATTGGAGCCAAGTGTCAAAGGAGATTCGCGGTCGGAAATAATTACGGTATCAAACTCTTTGCAGCCGCTAAAAGCATAGTCGCCAATGTTGCTCACTTTCCCATCGATAACCAAACAGCCAATTCCCTTCGATTTGTCTGTGTAGAATTGTTGGATATTAGAACATTCAGCAAAAGCATACTTTGGCAAATCACCACCATATTTCCAAGCCAGACTCTTTATATACCCGTTATTATAACAAAGATAGGGCATTACATTCCTGACGGTCATAGTAACACCTCTGTAAGAAACTTGGGAGCCTACGGTCGTATTAACGGAAGTACTGTCATAAACACAGTCAATAGCATCGCAAATGCGCTCCGAAGGGCTGACTGGCACATATCGTATGCCATCAACCTCAAATATGGAGCTAAGGAAAGGATAGATGTATTTTTCTCCTGGATAGTATTGGAACTGGTAAGAGTCATTAGAAACATAATTCACCGTTCCAATGGCTTTTTGAAAACCTGTTGGAGGCGTGTTGCCAAGCCATATCGTCTTTATTATCGGATAATTAAAAGAGTTGTTGATAGTCTTCACATTACTCCCAATTGTAACCGTGGACAAGTGGCAACCATAAAATGCTCCTTCTCCAATACCAGTAATACTATTAGGTATAACAAAAGAGTTAAGGCCGTGACAGGCATAAAAGACGTAATTGCCGATACTTGTCAGACTATTGGGTAAATCAATCTTTTTCAGGGTTGAACAGCCATAAAAACCTCCTTCGCCAATGGAATTAAGGTTTTCAGAGAGAACTATCGTTTCAAGGTTTGTGCAGTTCCTGAAAGCATAATTGCCAATAGTTGTTACGCTGTTCGGCATCTTAAACGATGTCAATCCCAGAAATTCGCTAAATGCACCATCGCCAATACGCTCAACTTCATCGCCAATGGTTACTTCTTTGATATAGTTTTGGCCAAACCACTGGCCAATTGCCTTGCAATGAAAAGACACGGAGGTCAGTCCCGTACAGAAACTAAATGAGGTGCCATCCACGCTTTCCACACTCTTACCGATAGAGAGTTCAGACAAATTGGTACAATCGGCAAAAGCATTTCTTCCAATAGTTGTTACGTAGTCGGGTATGCTTATTGAGGTGAGGCCGCTACATAAACGGAAACTGGATTCCCCAATGCTCTTTACGGTATTGGGAATGACAACAGAGACGAGGCTACTGCATCCCTGGAAAACATTGTTTTCGATGGTAGTCAAGTTGTCTGGCAAAGTGACAGCAGACAAACTGGTACACGACTGGAAAGCGGCTATTCCTATGCTTGTCACGCTGGACGGAATCGTGACAGAAGTCATACTGCCACAACCATAAAAGGCATTGGCTGTGATACCTGTCACCTTATAGTTGTTCCCCTCGTATGTAATGTTTTTCGGGATGGCCACATCTCCTGAATAGTCAGGCTGGTATTGTCTGGAAAACGTCACGCTAGCCGTCTTATCGGTTTGGTTTAGATTGTAGTAGATGCCATCAACAAAAGCATCATACGCACTCGCCACCATCGGCAGGAGCATCATCAGGAAAAAGAAGAAAAGTTTTTTCATAGATTATAGTTGTTTCTTTTGGGAGTTTCTATTAATCCAGCGCAGCCATTCCACTACCCTCAGGGGAGGGGTTGGGGGCTTATTCTTGCCTGGAGTAGCCAGCCATCTTGGAGAGGATAGCGGCAATGTCGGCCACATCAACTTGGCCGTCGCCATTCACGTCGTAGTTGCTGCCACTAAGGCGGATGACGTTGTCGCCCTCCATGTCAGCATCGCCCCAGATGAGCGTGGCCGTCACGCGGTCGCTGTCCTGCCAGCCGTCCTTCGTGGCATAAACGGTCAGCACAAAGCAGTCGGGCAAGCGGACAGTACTGCCACGACCACCAATGCCATAGGGGTTCGTGAGCGTCCACACACATTCGGCGTCCTCAGTCTCGCAGGCAAGCGTCAACTGGGCGTCTTTGAAAGTGATGGTCGGATTGGCGCACTTATTGGCCAAAGGCATTTCGTCAAGTTCGACGATTTCCATGAAATCCTTCCAAGGCGACACCTCTTGATAATCAGAAATATATGGGCCAGGAACGTGCAAGGTCGCATATTGGATATACGAATCCGTAAACGTATCGGTTCCCGTTGAAGGCGGATATTGCGAATAGCAGTAGAAATCGCTCAGTCCAGGACATGAGCCAAAAGCCTTCTGCCCTATGCTTCTCACATTAGTGCCTATGGTTACCGAGATGAGATTTGGGCAATTATAAAACATTTCGTCGCCGATGGCCGTCAGGCCGTTGCCGATTGTGACAGACGAAAGTTTGTCACATCCGATGAAAACACCATTGGCCATACTGACCACGCTGTTAGGGATATAAACGGTGTTCAGGCTTTTACATCTCACAAAGGCCCACTTCCCGATACTTTTCATATTATTGGGAATCGTAACGGACAGCAAGCCTGTGCAGTCCATAAATGTGGAATGTTCAATAGCGCTGACACCATTGGGAATGTCTATCGATTCAAGGCTCACGCAATTTCGGAAAGCCTCATATCCGATGCTCGTCACGCTGGCAGGAAGCGTCAGGTTAGGCAGTATTGAGCAACCAAAGAAAGCCCCAAAGCCAATCGTTGTCACGCCCTCAGGGATGTTCACGCTAAGCAGGCTATCGCAGGCATAAAACGCATGAGCCTCGATAGACGTCACGCCGTCCGGTATCACCAGCGTGTCTAAGCGATGACATTCGGAGAACAAACCTTCCCTGATGGTGGTGATGCTATTGCCTAAAGTAATCGTGCGCAGATTCGCGCAAGCAGTAAAGGCCTGCCTTTCCAATGTCGTCACACTATTTGGGATGTCGACCGAATCCAACCGTTCGCAATGATAAAACGACGATTCCCCTATAGTGGTCAGCCCTTCCGGCAACTTGACAGTAGAGAGCGAAGTGCACAAGAAGAAAGCCATCTTGCCAATGTTCGTGATGCTGTTTGGCAACGCGATGGAGTCAAGGGCCTTACATTCGTTAAACGCATTGTTGCCAATGCTGGCCACATCGTATGTTACCCCATCATAAATGACCGTTTCTGGAATAGTGACAATCCCACGATATTTCTGGGGGTTTGAAGTCACCTCTGCTATTTTGCCCTTTGCAATCAGGTTGTAATAGACGCCGTCAATCTCAACGGCCTCGGCACTCGCCACCATCGGCAGGAGCAGCATCAAGAAAAGGAAATAAAGTTTTTTCATTGTTATTAAATTGTTATTAATTTGTTAGCATATCCAGGAATTCAACTGGGGTCATAACAGGTACTTTGGACGAAACGAAATGCTCTGAAGAATCTCGTCATATGTCTTCCCATGGTGACTTTCTATAATATAACTGCCTGTGGAAAACGACAAAGAAGACACCAAAAGCCCGAAAACCCTTTTCTCTGCCAGTGAGACAACAGTAGCCGCTGGTTCAAAGAATTTTCCTCGATGAGCCACGTAATCAATGAAAACATTGGTGTCAATAAATACCCTTTTCATTTGTACTTCTCATATAAATACTCCCTATACGCATTTTTTCGTCATAGTCTTCAGGAAGTGTTTCCGAAATCTTAAACATATTTACTACTTTAGGAGTAATAACCAAATCACTTTTTCTGTAACTTGGGCCATTCACTCTGAAATGACTCCTCGTTTTTTTTCTTCCTCTTCTGTCTTTGCCTCCTCATATAGATGCTCTGCCAACCAACGTTTTTACTGGCAGTCAGCGGTATCGACTGAATAAGATTCAGAAGGTTGTTCATTATAATTATAATTGTGGAATTCATTGTTTTCAACTTTTTGTTTGACCCTGCAAAAGTAATAAAAAAGTATATTATGACAAAAGATTAGCCCACTTTTTTTAACTGCTGCGTCCAAAGTGGAAATTTGGTTCGTCCAAACTATGAGTTTGCTCCGTCCAAACTGGCAGTTTGGTTCGTCCAAATTTTGGGGCAGGGTTCAGCTTGGGTTGAAAATCAGTTAAAGAATGTTATAGAATGGCGTTTTTCCTTCCAAAAATTTTTTTGTTTGGAAAAAAAGGCATACCTTTGCACCCGCAAATCAAAAATGCAACCAAGGAGGTGCGTTAGTTCAGTAGGTTAGAATGCCTGCCTGTCACGCAGGAGGTCACGAGTTCGAATCTCGTACGCACCGCAAAAAGAAAGCTCATTGATTCCAACGGAAGTCGATGGGCTTTTAAACTATTAAAGACTAGACAAAAATGAAGAAAACACTCCTAACCATCGCCATTCTGGCCATATCCATACTGGCTGCGACCGCCCAGAAGCGCACCGCGAGGGCCACGCTCTACAGGGAATTCAAGCCTTCCACGATATTGCTCAACGACGGGCGCGTCATCAAGCAACCGCTCACCAACGTGTTCCTGAAGAACAGTTCGCTGGTCTACCTGAAAGGCACTTACACGATGGAGGCCAACATGGACAACATCAAGGCCGTGAGTTTCGACGACCGCTCCTACATCGTCATCGACAAGCAACTGGCTTACCAAGTGGGCGAAAAGACCGACACCGACAATGCCCTCTACAGAATTGACCTCTTCGACATGGACGCCTACCAGGCACAACTGCGCAACAATGTGAACATCTCGAACCTGGACTTGGGCGAAATGATTGGGGTGACTACCGTCGACCTGAACAACGAGGAAGACTACAAGTTCCCCATTATACCTATTTATTATATGCAATACAACGGCGAAATGGTGAAAGTGCACGAGCGCGAACTGTGGCGCCGGCTGCCGAAGGACAAGGACTTGCGCCGAATGTTCAAGACCGTCATTGGCGAAAACTCGTTCAGTTGGACCAACGACAGCAGCCTCCTCGTCCTGCTCAAGGCCATCTCGCCCAAACAATAGCACGACAGCCAATATGCGCATCAAGGACTACTACGAAATGGCTATGAAGGCGGCCGACGGGGTGCTGCGCAATCCGATGGAGAGCGTGGGCGACGTGCTCCGCCAAAGGCTGGGCTACAACAAGGGGGTGAAGGGATTCCTCGCTGACCCTTGGAACCTGCTGCTGATGAGCCAGCCCATCGGACTGGCGAGCCGCGTGCTCTATAAGTATATCAGAACGCGGGAACATCAGCGCAGGGAGATGGAAATGATGAAGCGCAACATCATTGCCAAACAGCAGGCCATCATCCGCAAGATGGAGGAAGAGAGTTGGCAGAACGAGATGGAGCGCCGCCATTTGCAGGAAACGGTTGATTTCCTGGAAGAGACGCTTCGCAAAATAGAGGAACAACAGAAGAAAAAGTGACGAGCGAAAGACAATATGATGCGGACGACCGCGAGACCCTGCGCGTGCTGAAAATGCAGCAGGCCGACCTGGAGCGGCTCCAGCAGACCAGCGATGCGCAACGGCAGCAACTGAGCCAGTTGGAAGAGCGTCTGGCCGATATGAAGCGTCGTGCGAAGGCTTTGGCCCAGACCGAAGGAACAGAACTGCCCACAGAGCGCCATCTGCCCGTAGGCACCCAGCCAACGCCTGGCAAGCGTATGCAACTCGATGAGGTGTCGCAATGGGAGTCGCTCGTCCAGCGCGCCAATGCCGAAGTCGGTGGTGTGGTGGGCGTAGATGACTTGCTCACCGCCAACGAGGTGAAAATGACCGAGGCCGAAGTGTCGCGCATAGAGAACGATTTTGCCCGCCTGACGGGTCTGAACGCCGCCGACCAACTATTCCTTACCACAGCCACAGCCATTCAACTGACACGATGGATGATGATGCCACGACTGGTAGGTGCCATCGGCAAAACAGCCCGTCTGTTGGCGTTGTTGTCTCCCGCCACGATGGCGTTGCTGGAGCATCAAGGAGGGGCCAACAGCAACGCGGCTCTGACTGACCAAGTGAACAAGGCATTCCAGGAAGAGGCCGAATGGGACGAGGGTGTTACCAATCAGGCAAGCCGTTCCTGGGAGGATATACTACAAGACGGTAGCAGCCTGAATGACAAGCCATTTAGCAATGATGCGTTAAACTGGCTCTTTGGCATCATCAACAACATTACAGGCACCCGCACATCAGGCGATTTCTCCACCATCGACGCCGCTACTGGCGAGGCGGTCAAGACGGCTGGCATCTTTGCCGACGCCTTCCGCAGCATCAAGGAAGACTGGCTCCGGCTGCCCGCCGCCGTCTATGCCCAGTTTGCCCGCGACAGGGCCGCCGCAGGAGAGACCTCCGACCCTTTGGAGCCGTTGGCAGAGACTTTCTCGCCAGAAATGTTGAGCGACCTCTATACGTCTCAGTTCGCACAACTCACGGCCATACAGGAACTGACCATCGTGGGCCAGCAGGCCGCCGTGCCGCTGGTCATCAATATGGCCGTAGGACTGCTCCACGGCTTCCTTTATAACCCTGCTAAAGACGGCCCAAGGGAGTTCTACGACGCACGGACACGCAAGATTCTCATCTATTCCAACGCCCTGGCCACAGCCAGCAATATGACCATTGTCGCCGCCAGCCAGAACTGGGCCAAACTCGACGTTGGCGGGCTCATCGTGTCGGGGCTGCGCATCGCCCAGGACACAGCCTACATTGCCAGCCTGAAAAACAAGTTCATCAACCAGCAAATGGACAAGGCTCTGGAGCAGGAATTACGCCACATTGACAGCCACTTTGTCAATCTGCCCGCCAATCCCCGCTAATCATTGAAAAGAAAAATCACTTTTCATTTGCATTTCTCCCAATTTTTTTGTACCTTTGCCGCGTTTTTCAATGAAGTTCATACAAAAATGCAGAATAAGGAACAGCACATCAAGTTTGCAAATGCGTTTGCAGACATCTTCGAGTTCGACAATCATACCGAAGTGCGCGAATACCACGTGATGATACACGCCACGTCGCCACGTCTCACCTTTCAACAGCAACTCGAGGCTATTCTCGAAGGGTATAGTGAATTGCTGGAAGGGCCGTTACAGGGGGCACATGCCGTGTTCAAGCGCTTCTTCCTGAGCGACGCCGCCAATCAGGCCGACGAGGTGGTCGCAGCCGACGTGACTGACTGCGCCAAGAGTATCGTTGAGCAGTCGCCGCTTGACGGCACGAAAGTGGCCCTATGGTGCTATCTGATGACGGGCGTCTATACCTCCATCGGCACCAGCGGCCTATACGAGGTGCGCCACGGCCAGTTCCGCCATCTTTGGAACGGTTCGGCGCATAATATGGCCGCCAACTCGGAGTATCAGACGCGCCTGCTCTTCAACGAGTACAATATGCAACTGCTGCAAGAGGGCTGTACGATGAAAGACAACTGCGTACGCACCTGGTTCTTCGTCCACGACGTAGACCTCAATTACGGCGGTATGGTGCGTGCCCGCAACCAGTTTTTCTTCACGCAGGGCCTGACCGTCAATACCCATTTCATTTCTTCTACGGGTATCGGCGGACGGCAGCAAGACCCCAACGTGCTTTCACAGATGGACAACTACGCCATTGCCGGCCTGCAGCCGGAACAGCGCCATTTCCTCTATGCCTCCACCCACTTGAACCGCACCAGCGACTATGGTGTGTCGTTTGAGCGTGGCACTTGCATCGACTATGCCGACCGCCGCCACGTGTTCATTTCGGGCACCGCCTCTATCAACAACAAGGGCGAGATTATGTATGCCAAGGACATTGTGCGCCAGGCCCATCGCGTCTGGGAAAACGTCGAGGCACTACTGGCCGAGGCCGGTTGCACCTACGACAATGTGGCCGAGATGGTGGTCTATCTGCGCGACGTGTCCGATTACACCGTGGTAAGCGAACTCTACCAAGAGCGTTTTCCTGGCAAGCCTTACGTCATCGTGCATGCGCCCGTTTGCCGCCCCGGCTGGCTGATAGAAATGGAGTGTATGGCTGTGAAGGCCGTCGACCAGCCTACGCTCCCGTCGTTCTGAACAAATCAATCAAAGAACTAAAGATATGATAACATTTCTTATAAGCCTTGCAGCCTTGGTGCTGGGTTACTTCCTGTATGGCCGTTTTGTGGAAAGCGTCTTTGGCCCCGACAACCGTTCCACGCCTGCTGTGGCCAAAGCGGATGGGGTCGACTTCATTGTGCTGCCCTCGTGGAAGATTTTTATGATTCAGTTCCTGAACATTGCCGGCACAGGCCCCATCTTCGGAGCCATCATGGGCGCTAAATTCGGTCCCGTAGCCTATCTGTGGATTGTCTTCGGCTGCATTTTCGCCGGTGCCACACACGACTATCTGAGCGGTATGCTGTCGATGCGTCACGGCGGTGCCAATCTGCCTGAGTTGATAGGCCGCTATTTGGGAAATGTTCCCAAACAGGTGATGCTGGTGTTCTCGGTGTTCCTGCTGATGATGGTGGGCGCGGTCTTTGTGTACAGCCCGGCGTCACTATTGCAGAAACTTTGTATCGACCATGCTCCCAACGTGGAATGGCTGGGCGACAGCACCACGTGGATCATCGCCATATTCGTCTACTATATTATTGCCACGATGATGCCCATCGACAAGATTATTGGCAAGGTTTACCCCCTGTTCGCCTTCTCTCTGCTGTTTATGGCCGTTGCCTTAATGGTGATGCTCTTCGTGAAGATGCCCGCCATTCCCGAACTTTGGGAGGGCGTCGGCGAGGCTTCACTCACCGCCAAGTCAGTATTTCCCTGCCTATTCATCACCATTGCCTGTGGCGCCATCAGCGGCTTCCACGCTACGCAAAGCCCGTTGATGGCCCGGTGCGTGAAGAATGAGAAGATGGGGCGCCCCATTTTCTACGGGGCAATGATTACCGAGGGACTTGTGGCACTCATCTGGGCCACGGTGGCCATGTATTTCTTCTACGACCAGCCCACGCCGGGCTATCAGCAGATGGCTGGCGGCGAGCAGATTATCAGCAATGCGCCAGGCATTGTCAATGCCATCTGTGCCGACTGGCTGGGCGTCTTTGGCAGCATCCTGGCCATCCTCGGTGTGGTGGCCGCACCCATCACCAGTGGCGACACCGCCCTGCGCTCGGCCCGTCTCATCATTGCCGACTTCATCCACCTGGAGCAGAAGAGCATCGTCAAGCGCCTATATGTCTGCATCCCTATGTTCTCAGCCGTCATCGCCCTGCTTGTGTGGCAAATGGCCAACCCTGAAGGATTCGATGTCATTTGGAGCTGGTTCGGCTGGAGCAACCAGACACTTTCTGTCTTCACGCTCTGGGCCATCACCGTCTATCTGGTACGCCAAAAAAAGAACTACTTCATTACCCTCATTCCTGCACTCTTTATGACCACCGTCTGCGTCACCTACTTAGTCAGCCAGCAGGCTTTCCACATGGAGCCTGGTCCCGCCTACGTTGTGGCGCTGGCCACGCTGGTTGTCTCAGCTGTCTGGTTTGTCACATGGTATCGTAGGAGGTAAAAAACAACTTTAACAAGCTAAAACTATGGACGAGAAGGAAATTAAGGAATTGACTGACAGGCTGATTGACCTGTCGTTTGCCGAGGACATTGGCGAGGGCGACCATACCACCCTTTGCTGCATTCCGGAGGATGCTATGGGCAAGTCACATCTTTTAATCAAGGAAGACGGCATACTGGCCGGCGTGGAGGTGGCCAAGGAGGTGTTCCACCGCTTCGACCCGGAGATGCAGGTGGAGGTACTGATGGGCGACGGTTCGCACGTGAAGAAGGGCGACATCGCCATGATTGTCACCGGGCGCGTGCGCTCGCTGCTACAGACAGAACGACTGATGCTGAACATTATGCAGCGCATGAGCGGTATCGCCACCATGACTGCCCGATATGTGGAGCGGCTTCAGGGTACTGGCACCCGCGTGCTTGACACCCGCAAAACCACGCCGGGCATGCGTATGCTGGAGAAAAAGGCTGTGAAGATTGGTGGTGGCTGCAATCACCGAATCGGTCTCTTCGATATGATTCTGCTGAAGGACAACCACGTGGATTTCTCAGGCGGCATCACCAACGCCATCGACCGCTGTCATCAATACCTGGACGAGAAAGGGCTGAAACTGAAAATTGAGATTGAAGTGCGCAATTTCGACGAACTGCAGCAGGTGCTCGAACATGGTGGCGTAGACCGTATTATGCTCGACAACTTCTCTGTGTCCGACACCCGCAAGGCCGTGGAACTGATTGACCACCGCTTTGAGACGGAATCGAGTGGCGGTATCACCTTCGACACAATCCGCGACTATGCCGAGCAGGGCGTCGACTTCATTTCTGTCGGTGCGCTCACCCACAGCGTGAAAGGCCTCGACATGAGTTTCAAGGCGTGTTAGCCTGCTGACGGAAGAGCGAGAAGTTCACACTACCGTATGAACGGTGTTCCAAGAAATTGGGATGCCGTTCAAATGTATGGTCTTTTCCGTGTTCCAGTACGAAAATGCCGTCAGCACACAACAGGTTCCGGCTAATGACAAGGTCAGGAAGGAGCGGCAGTTCTTTCAGGGCGTATGGGGGGTCGGCAAAGATAAAATCGAACTGCTGCTTACAAGTCTTCAGAAAGCGGAAAACGTCTGCACGAAGGACTCTGCTTTCTTTCGTAATACCTTCGCCACCAGTATTCTCCAGCTTATCAATGCAAGTAGTAATAAAGCGATGGTGGTCGCGATCCAGTTCAATGCTCACTACTGGAGAGCAGCCTCGCGAAAGCATCTCCAAAGTAATGCTGCCCGTTCCTGCAAAGAGGTCAAGGGCAGCGGCTCCGTTGAAGTCAATGTAGTGGGTGAGCACATTGAAGATGTTCTCCTTGGCAAAGTCGGTAGTAGGCCGCGCCTTGAACGTGCGGGGAATGTCGAAATGCCTCCCCTTGAATCTGCCCGTGACAATTCTCATCTTCCCTTCACGAAGAGCGTCATCAGGTCGTAGGGTATTCCCTTGACCTCGGTTGCGGGATGCTGTGAAAAGTCGGCCTGCGGATTTACGACGTATGCTTTCTGGAGATACTTGCGCAACTCCTGGAGCATCCATTCCTCGTCGGGAATGTCGCCCACGATATGCAACTCATCGTACAGAGGCTGCAGTTGCAGTTGTTTCCAAACATAAAGCAGGAAGAAGAGCGAATCGTGCGCACGACTTGCCTCAAAAGAATTGCAGAACTTAAAGCGGTTCTGCTGGAAGCTGAACACCTCCAGCCTTTTTTCGTGGAAATAGCCGTAGAGCTTGTGGCGTGAGCCGGTAAAGCTACGTTGGTGCAAATGCCGCCAAACGGGTGAGACAGCGGTAATGAGACGCACGTCCTTGAAATGGTCGTCGATGACCAGCCGGAGGTCTTTGTTCATGGAAAAGGCAGCTACGGCGTTCAGGTCGGGGAGCACGTTGTAGAAGACGGCATCTTGCTCTTTGTGGGGGTAGGCGTGACCATACAGCGTGGCAACATTCTGCTCGTCAAACTGCTCGACAGGAATCATCAGCACATCGGTGTCGAGCAACACACGTACACGAGGCGACGGTTGGAGGAGCAGTTCGGCGGTTTTGAATGCCTCACGCAAATTGGCAGCCATAGAGACACCACTCTTTACCACGAAAGGTTCGTAAAGAATGTTGTTGTCACCATCGATGGTTGAGAATGACAAGGTGTTGCGGCCAATGCGTATGGTGAGCCGCTGGAACGTGTTACCGTTTACTGGCATTTTCTGTTTTTGCTTTTAGGGCGTCTTTGTTCTTCTCCGATGAAATGGTAGAAAAACAAATGGCTGCCAAGACTGCCACCAGCAGTCCCAGCAGTACATTTGTCAATAGGTCTCCGTGTTCATTTCTCATGAATAGGCCGCAGACAGGAAAGGTCGGTGAAGAACTTTTTACTGCTGTGGTTGCAGAGTTCCCTGAATGTTGGCCACTTCGCGGTCGGCCTCTTCAGCCTTCTTGCGAGCCTTCTCCAGATCCTTCACGGCATCCTCAGCCTTCTTCTTGGCAGTCTCGACAGCCTTGCGGGTTGATTCGACTTTCTTCTCGGCCTTGAGCACATTGGCACGTGCCTTGTCTGCGTTCTTGAGGATCTTCTCCTTCTTTTTCAGTTCCTTGGCCTGCTGATTCAGTTCCTTGGCACTCTGTCCGTCTACAACACTCTGAGCTTGCACGTTCTGTGCGCCAATCATTGTAGCCGCAGCAATAGCGGCAATCATTACGAATCTTTTCATTTTACCTTGTGTTTAGTTAAATTATTTCTGTCTAATTCTTAATCTTGGCGGCAAAGTTACGCAAAAATAGGATAACAGCCAAAACTTTGACATATATTTTGCACCTATTTAACTAATTCGCTCACTCTTTCGTCTTATTTTAAAGCGGTCGAAACCCTCTCCATAGACACCGATGACGGCACTCTGAGAGACGAAAGCCCCAGGATCAACATCGTTGATAAGGCGGAAAATCATGTTGCTCTGTCTGCGGTTGGCCAAAACGAAAAGCATTTTCACCTCTTTCCCAGAATAGAACCCCTGTGCGTTGATGATGGTACACCCCCTGTGAGGTTCGCGGTTGATGCGCTGGCCTATCTCCATGTACTTGTCGCTGATGATAAAGAACTGCACCGAACTGCGTCGGGAATTCACAACCTGGTCGATACAGAATGCTGTGACATAGAGCACCACATAGCCATATAGCACGCGTTCGAAGTCGCGCAACACCAGATAACTGCTACTGATGATGAAAACATCGCAGATGAGAATGACGCGACCCAGAGAAATATCACGATACTTGTTGACAATGGCGGCAATGATGTCGGTACCTCCAGTCGAACCGTTGTTGGACAAGACAAGCCCCACGCCGCAACCACAGAACACCGCTCCGATAATGGCTGCCATAAAGGGCTGGTCACTGAGCCAATGCTCGTGATACAGCTGAGTGGTGACTGTGGAAGACAGCGTCAGAGCGATGACGGCATAGACAGTCTTCACACAGAAGCGCCATCCAAGCACCCGTAGGGCAATGATAAGCAGGACTGCATTGATGAAGAAGTAAGACAACTGGGCAGGGATGTTCGTACCCCAGTAGATAATAGACGATATACCTGCCACACCTCCAGTAGAAATGTTGTTGGGCAGCAAGAAGATTGTCCAACCAATACAGTAGGAGAACATGGCCAGAGTTATCATCACATAGTCATGCAGCTCGCTGATGATAATTGCTTTTCCTGGACTTTTCATTGGCGTTTTTTGCTATTTTGGGTGCAAAGGTAAGCATTTTATTTTGTAAAATAAGCCATTATGATGCATTTTCTTAATAAAATAATTGGAGGAATCGAAAAAAATGCCTATCTTTGCAGCCACTATCATTAATATAAACAATATGAAATCAATTATAAAAGGCTTTAAAAGCTATACTCCTATGAGAAAAAATCACTTGATGAAAGGTACTGTGCTGTTAGCCGCCCTTTCACTCTTTACCGCTTGCGACGAAAGCGAAGACTACTACGTGCCAACAAAGGCCGAGTCGCTGGCCAACGCCAAACAACAACTGGGTATCGATGTTGCAGCCGACCACGACTGGGTGATGACCGCCAAAGCGGAGGCTACCGTCACCGTTAATCAGGACTACGGCGAGACCTACACTGTAAAGATCTACTCTAACGACCCGCTTGTAGAAGAGCGTGGCTATGTGCTCACTCAGGGTACAGTAGGAAATGGGCAGACCTTCGCAACCACATTCGAGTATCCATCTGCCAACTCGCGCTTAGTGGTTGGACTGACCGATTCCAAAGGTTTCACCGTTTACAAGAAAGCCGTCATCGCCGATGGTAAGCTGACCACCTCTTTTGGTTCGACAGCTGGTGCAAGAGCCACACGTTCCATCACTCGCAGTATGGAATCTCCTTCGGTACCCCACATCACCATTCCCAACGATGCTTACGCCAAATCGTTCCTCGAAGGGGCAAAGGAGCCGACAGATGCCAATATTAACGACAATTATGATAATTCTTACTACGTTGAAGGACAGGGAGGCGGTTCTTATATAATTACCCAATATCCAACATTGCCACAATTCAATTGGGGACAAGTTCCAAGCGACATATTATACAACAGCAACTATCAAGCATCACAAGAAGACAGACAATTCTTTGATGAGGTATGGAATCCTCTTATTATACAATATAATTCGGTTCAATTGGATTACAACCCCAACAATGTCAAGAGCTATATCGATTCTCACAACCAGAAAATAGACATCTTCCTGAATCTCTACAACCAGCTTCAGAACACAGGGCGTAGCAGTTGGATGAATGTAACGACCCAGCCCGTTAAAGGAGCCTATACACAATCAGGAGGAACCGAAGGCTATTGGGTCTACGACGAGAATTACGTGAAGAAGTTCAAGATTACTGGTACTTATAATAAGATTATTGGTGTGCTGCCTACTGAGCAAGGACAGGGCGATCCTCGTACAGTTTATATCAGCGGTAAGTGGACTCTGCCAGAATATAATGAGCAGAAGGTTGGCGGTGGAGCCGTCATCGTGGTCGACAACGGCGGCGAGTTGGTCATCCCTACTGGTGCCAGCATGACCTTTGTCAATGAGGCACGCCTTGTGGTGATGCCTGGCGGAAAGGTAAGCGGTAGCGGAACCATCAAAGTGACCAATGGCAACGCCGAAGGGCTGGAAGGCTACAACGGAGGTACCATCGACGTTGGCACATTCAACAACAACTTTGGAAAGTTCTACAATTACGGTTCGTTCAAGTGCATCGACCTGATGGGTGGTGCAGGTTTGAGCAATTTCTACAATCACGGTGTGGCCCACATCGTGAAATCGGGTATGGCCAATGAAGACGGCGGCAACTACAACACGCCGAATACACGCATCTATAATGCCTGCCAGTGGTACTGTGAACAGGATATGCGTGCATACGTGGTGGAGCTGACGCAGGGTTCCTACTTTTACGTCGGCGGCGAGCTGATGATGAGCGACGGCAACGACGGTCAGTCAGACAACAGCTACGTTGCATTGGCCAGCGGCGCACTCATGCGCATTGGTTCGCTATGGAATATGGGTACCACCTGGCTGGGGCCTGAAAGCGGCTATGCAGTATTGGAGGTAGGCCGGTGCAACTACTTCACTTGGGACGATGACGGCCCAATCTCCAAAGGCTATTTTGCCAACAATATCGCCATCAGCGTAGACACTAAGAACAACGCCTGCAAGGGCAAGAGTGTGGAGAATGCCTTCAAGGTGTTTAGCGAGTATGTGGCTAACGGTATTGGCACTAATGGCAACACAGGTTGTCAGGGCAATAACGGTGTGGTATTCGTGAGGAAGGGGTGCGCCAATGTGTCCATTCCGCAATCAGAAAACTTTGTGGCTGGCGTATCAGGATGCACTCCAGGCTACAATCCAAGTGAGGACAACGGTGGCGATGAGCGTCCTGCCGTGTGGAGCTACGCTTTCGAGGACACACCTTTGGGCGACTACGATATGAACGACGTAGTCATCAAAGTGAGTTACCACTACGATGAAAACCTAAAGGAGGTAGATATGAGCAGGCTTGATGTGACGCTCTGCTGCACAGGTGCCACATTCAACATTTGGTTGCGCCTTAACAACGAGAAACTTTTCTCTGACACCGAAGTACACGATATTCTTGGCAAGGCACGCAGTTCGTTTGTTAATACTGTTATAGGCAGCAGTAACAACACCACCAGTGTCAAGACTGTCACCATTGAAACGCCTGACAACTTCAGCTTCCAAAACACAGACTTCTGGATCAAACCCTCAGCTGCTCCTGAAGTGCATCTGGCAGAGCAGGGGTCCGACCCGCATGCTATTGTCATTCCTACCGACTGGGATTGGCCTACCGAGTTCACCAGAATCACAGTCGCCTATCCCGAGTTTGCTGGTTTTGCAGAAGACCCCTCACAGAATCAAGACTGGTATTTGTATCCCAGCAAAGAGGAAGGTAAAATATTCCATCAATAACAACATACAACTGATATGAGAAGACTACTGCTTTTTGTGCTGGCCGTGGCTTTCGGAATGTCTGTGCAGGCACAAGGAAACGTAGATACCTACATTGCCGTGAACGATGAGCAGGATGCTAACACCTTTGCCGTCATCATCTGCAACGAGAACTACAAGCACGAAGTGCCCGTTCCCTTCGCCCTCAACGACGGAGCCATCTTCAAACGCTATCTGATGAAGACGCTGGGCGTGCCTGAAAAAAACATCAAGTACGTGCCAGATGCCTCTCTCAATGATATGAACTACAATATGAAGTGGCTGGAAAACGTCATCAACGTGAAGGATGGTCAGGCACGCGCCATCGTGTACTATAGTGGTCACGGTATGCCCGATGACGAGAGCAAGAAAGCATATCTGCTGCCTGTCGACGGATACAGCCTGGAACCTGCCACCAGCGGCATTTCCACCGAAGACTTCTACAAGCGGCTGAGTGCCATGAAGTCAAAGCAGACGCTCGTCTTCCTCGATGCATGTTTCAGCGGCTCTAAGCGCGAGGGCGGTATGATGCAGCAGGCACGTGGCGTGGCCGTGCGCGAGAAAAAAGGCCCCGTACAGGGCAATCTGGTTGTCTTTGCCGCCACCGATGCCGGCCAGACAGCCTACCCGCTGAAGGAAAAGGGGCACGGCCTCTTCACCTACTGCATATTGGAGGCTTTGCAGAAAAGCAAGGGCAGCATCACCCTTGGCGAACTGAGCGACATCGTGACAAAGAAAGTCGACGAGGTGTCGACCATTGAGAATGAAAAGAAGCAGACGCCTACCATTACAGCAGCCTCTTCGCTAAAGGACTGGCGCAACTGGAAAATGGCTGAATCGGAGGCAAAACGCTTCGAGACTATGACCAAGCCTCAGGTCCAGGCCGCTACTCTTTCTGCCAGCCAGCCAGCCCAGCAGCAGGCTGCACCAGCCCAGCAGCAGAGCGCAAAACCCAAGCGCAGTTTCCTGAAACATTGAAACACTAAATCGTATAACTATGAAAAGACTGAAAACTATTGCAGCCCTATTATTCATTGCACTATCAGTAATGGCACAGGACGACAAACCAAACGTAGTCGTAGCCGAGTTTGTAAACAAGAGCAACGTCAGCAATGTGGCTTGCAACAATCTGCGACAGGAAATCGTCTCTGGTCTGATGGACACCGGGCGCCTTACTGTGGTGGAGCAGACTACTCTCGGCACGCTGCCCTCCGCCAAAAACGAGAAACTGCTAAAGCTCAACGAAATGGGCATACAGTACTACATCGAGGGAACCTTCAACTCTGCCGACCGCCAGAGCAAGACCTCCAACACAAGTTCGGGTTCCACTACGACCTATCAATGTACTGTCAGCTACACGCTGACAGTCATCGACACCGAGACGGGTGTCACCAAGTCGTCGGAGACACTCAAAGAGTCGTACACCATTGGTAACACCGCCGACGAGGCCCTGCTCAAGGCCAGCGAAAGGGCACGCAAGCAGATGAAGCGCTTCGTAGACAACAACTTCAAAGTTGAAGCCATCATCAAGGCCCTGGACGAGGTAGACCCCAAGAAGGGCGTAAAGACCTGTTACATCAACATCGGCAGCAATGCTGGCATCGCCAAGGACCAGATTTTCGAGGTGTTCTGCTCAAAAGAGATTGTGGGCGAGATGATTGAAAGCAAAGTTGGCGAGCTGAAGGTAGAGGAAGTGCTTAGTGGTACCCTTTCCAAGTGCAAGGTGAAAGACGGCGGTGCCGATATCAAGAAGAACTTCGACGAGCAGAGAACTATGACGGTACGCTCCAGAGCCAAAAAGCCGCCCGTGTGGGACAGAATCAACCTCTGACAATCCCTCATTACGGCATTGCATTGGCCTTTGACGTGCATAAACCATCCCTCTCACCCCCGTGGCGGGAGGGATGGCCTTTAAAATAAAAACGAAAAAAACAACATAAGATGGCAGAAACAATCAACACCATTCTCGAAAAACTCGAAGGCCTGGAGGCCCGTTTCGAGGAAGTATCGACTCTCATCACCGATCCTGCGGTCATAGGCGACCAGCAGCGATTCGTCAAGCTGACAAAGGAGTACAAAGACCTTTCCGACATTATGGATGCCCGCAGGCGCTACATCGCCTGCTTGAACAGCATCCGCGAGGCAAAAGACATACTGGCCAATGAGGATGACCCCGAAATGAAGGAAATGGCTCGTGAAGAGCTGGCTGTCAACGAGGAGTTGCAACCCCGACTGGAAGAGGAAATCAAGATTGCACTCATACCTAAAGACCCTGAAGACGCGAAAAACGTGCAGATGGAGATACGTGCAGGCACAGGCGGCGACGAGGCCTGCCTCTTCGCGGGCGACCTGTTTAAGATGTACAAGAGTTTCTGCGATTCCAAAGGTTGGCAACTGTCGGTGACCGACGTATCGGAAGGGGCCGTGGGCGGTTACAAGGAAATAGACTTCGCCGTCTCAGGTGCCGACGTCTATGGCACGCTGAAGTACGAGAGCGGTGTCCACCGTGTGCAGCGCGTGCCCGCCACTGAGACCCAGGGACGTATGCACACCAGCGCCGCCACCGTAGCCGTACTACCAGAAGCCGACAAGTTCGAGGTGCATATCAATGAAGGCGAAATCAAGTGGGATACCTTCCGCTCCTCTGGTGCCGGCGGCCAGAACGTAAACAAGGTCGAGTCCGGCGTGCGCCTGCGTTACATGTGGAAGAACCCGAACACAGGCGAGACTGAGGAAATCCTTATCGAATGCACGGAGACCCGCGACCAGCCCAAGAACAAGGAACGTGCACTCTCACGCCTCTATACCTTTATATATGACAAGGAGCACCAGAAGTACGTCGACGATATTGCCTCGCGGCGAAAGACACTCGTATCCACCGGCGACCGCTCGGCCAAGATCCGCACTTACAACTTCCCGCAAGGCCGCGTCACCGACCACCGCATCGGTTATACCACCCACGACCTCCAGGGCTTCCTCAGCGGCGACATCCAGCCTATGATTGATGCCCTCACCGTTGCGGAAAATGCAGAACGCATGAAAGAGAGCGAACTCTGATGATTTATTCCAAACTTGTTATAGCTGACACTCATTAGGGAAAACAAATTACCGCGATCCTCGTTGCCTATGACGGGAATTGCGGTAATTCGTTTCACTTAGATGGGCCTACTGCTGTGTCACGAAAGCCGCCTTCATTGTGGGACACCTTGCTCTTATTATCTGCTGGCGTGGAAGCCCTCCAGATTCTCATACTTGCGTACCATCATACGATGATAGATGTTGCGGAGCCAATATGGGTGAGCCAATGTGAAGACAAGCCCCAAAGCCAAAAGCACCCAGTAGGCAGTCTGCTCATCGAAAATCAGAATGAGAAATGCAACCATAGCCAGCGGCGACAGCATAGCCAGTAACTCGACAACCAGCTGCAGTCCATTCTCCACGCTGTTCTTGCCAGTCACTTTCGAGTCCAGTGGCAGAGTCTGTTTGTTGTAGACTGCCATCTGGAAGAGGAGGAAATAGAGATACCCACTGGATAGAAGCATATAGGCAGCAACCATCAGCACAGAGAATTTTCCGGCGATAATGGCAGGAAGCATCAGCAGGAGTGGTACCAACAAGATGGCTACGTGGAAATAATACTTGGCACGCAGCAACTGAAGAATGTTCTCGCGATGTACCATCAACAGGTCTATGTAGTTGCCTTCAGGCCCCATCACCTTGATAAGAGCCGTCATACCATAAATGGAAAAGCAATAGAAGCACCAAAAATTGAGCATCATACGCCCGTCGTAGATGTCTGTATAGGCAATGAGCAGCGTAAACACCACTATCAGTCCCAAACTCATAAACACGCGGGCGCGTATGGCCTTATTGCGCATAATACTTTTCAACTCCAGTTTCAGATATTCACCCATTTGGCCGAACCGCTCCAGGAAGGTGAAATTTGATACGCTTTTCAGGGTCGCCGGCTTTTTGCTTTCACGGGCAATCTCCTCAAAGGCGAAACGATACTGTGTTGTACGGTTCACCAGCAGCAGGCCTGCCAGCAACAACAAGCACAGCAACGTGAACCAAGGTTGGGCCGCAGCCTCTATATAGTTATCAAGCCAATCTTCTATCAGTTCATTTTCATCTGCTATCAGTAGCAAACCGACAATAAAGATGCCATAGACAAAGAGCGGCAGCACCCACCAAAGCAATGAACGAGCTATGAGTGTACGTACAAGCAGATAGAACTGACTGTTGGCCAGTAAAACAATGATGCAGCTGGCCAATACAGTAAGAACAACGAACAAAGAAGTTCCTCCGCAGAAGATAATAAAAGCGTATGGCAGGAAGAGGGCCAGCCAAAGCCAGTTGTACCCGCTTGCCAGCGATGTCAGCAGGAAAGTGTCGACTACTGTGCGGCGGGGTAGGGGGAGCAGCATATAGGGCTTGACCAGCATGGCCGGTGTCTTCTGCACCATAAACCTGGATATGAAGTCTACCTCAAGGAGAAAGGCAGACAGAAAAAACAACAGGAACCCCGGGGAGCCGGACTCATTGGCAATACTTCCGAACATAGTGCCGGCAAAAATCATATAGACTGCCGTAATGCCTGCGCCAATCACCATCAACACTTTTGCCACGACGCTTTGGTCGTAAGCAGGATTGCGTCGGAACGCTAACTTGTTGTGCCGACGCAGATTACGAAACAATTGCAGCCTGTTCATCTTAGGTCAATGACTTCTGCGGTTGGAAAGTCCTTGGAGTTGAACCGGAAAATATCGTCTGCCAAATTGCCTGTCTTCAAAGAAGAGATGGTGAAAGTTGTCCACTTTTGCTTTTGCAGCAGCTTCACTTCAGAAGGATGATAAGTGTTCTTGTCCACCGTAATGAACATTTCCTGAACGTTCCGCTTCGTGTCATTTGCCGTAAGATGCACGATGAACGCCTTATCGTTTTTGGTCATTATGTACTTGTAGCCTTTCTTGTAAAGATTGATAAAGTTGTATGGATTGAGTGTTTGCAAACGCGATTCTCCTGGCGTAGTAACGCTCACCTCGTCGTTCTTGGCCATATAGGTCCATAGGGTTTTGCCGTCGAACCACATCGAGGCCACAGCTGTGGAAGCGCAGAACATCTGGCCCTTCACGGAAATCTTACCACTTGCATTTCCATATTGTGCACTACTCATGGAGAAGTTGGCCTGTATGCCGTCCTTGGCACTAACTACGGCGGCACATTTGTCAAGCACTTCCTTAGCGGTCTGTGCACTCATCAACAGATTGAAAACCAGAAGAATAATGGTCAATAATGTCTTTCTCATATCAATAATATATGTAATAGTTGAACTTTAATTGAAGAAATTCCAGGAAACGCCCATGTGGAGGACAGAGCGGTTCTGCGGATAGTGGGGAGCCAAGAACGCACGTCGGTCGAGACTGTTACCAAGAACATTCGTCATCATCACGAAAAAGCGTGTATGCTTCAGGTGCAGGTTGGCGTAGGCATCAACAAAGGGGAAGTTTCCCAATTTCATTTGTGCAGTCTCGTTTTCCTGTACGCCATACTGGTTGAGCAGAAAGCAGAAATCCGGGGCATTGTATTCGGTGAACCACGTGGCCGAGCCTCCCAACTCTACAGTAAGCACATGGGCGATGACAAACTTGAAAAAGATGTTGGAAAAGACATTGAGCTTTGGCAATGGAAGCACGCTTTGGCTGCTTGACGACTGGTAGGTGACTATGTTCTCCCAGTTCAGCGGGCCCAATCTGAAGTCTTGCTGCAACTGCGCAGTAAGAACGTTGATGTTGGCCGACTGTTGTTTGACTTCAGCCGTATATTGTCCCTTGGCCAATCCTTGGTAAGTGGTGTTTATGGCCAGATAGGTGTAGTTTTGTATTTCCTCAACGGCAACGCGCAACTTGGTCTTCGTTTTGTCGTATGCAAATGTTCCTTCTATGCGGGTGCGAGTCTCCTTGTTAAGATCATTGTCCCACCAAAGATGCTTCGAGTGGTAATGCCGGAAGTTGAAATCAGGATTGAGCCGGTAGAAATGAGCCTTTGCCTCCAGTCGGACAGTGTCTTTAAAGAGAGGGAACGAGAGGGATGTCTGCCCTTGCAGCTTCAGCTGTCCGGCATCTTCTCCCACAAGCCAAGTCTCTGCGAAGAGGTTGTAGTGCAGGGTCTTGCCTTGCGAGCGAATCAACTGTCCACCGATGCTGACGTTGTGCTCGTTCCATCGTCTGAGCGATGCCACGCCAGCTGTGTCCACATCGGGCATGTCGTAGCGCCGCAGGTCGTGGGTGGCAAACACTTTCAGGCCTGCTGGCACATACTTGTTGAAACCTTCGAGCAGGGCTATGGCTGCCGTATTCCTTATGTTGAGCAGTTTGGTCTGGTCATAGATGGAGTCTCCTTCATAGCCGTCAATTAACCTGTCATAGAAGTTGCTGAGATAAAAATCGTGTGGTGCAGCGTATGCCTGGTATTTATGGTCATAGCTGTTCAGTTCCAACGTGTGTATAAAGCTGGTGACTGGAACAAACTCTTTCTTCATAGTGGCCTCTATCGAGTCGGCTTTTGCCTGTTCGGCAAGCAATGAGTCGGCCATCTGTTTCGATTCCACCCTGATACGGGTGCTGTCTACTGCCGTAGAATCGTGGGGCAGGGTAGGGGCCTCGCCCATAATCTTTGCTCCTTCTGGCCGCCCTTTAGGCATTTCTGCTGGCATTTCCATGTCGTCAGGTCTTACCTTGATGCCTTTGGCGTTTTTTCCCTTTCCTTTTTCCTTCTCATTCTCTGCTTTCGACTGTTCGGCAAATTTCCGGGCTTTGATTTCCTCTTCCGTCATCTTCACCTTTCTGTAAAACCCCAACGAATAGCGGTGGGTGATGAACAGCCGCTGCTGGTCGTTACGGTTCCAGTTCTGGTCAAGTGTGACAGGTATTTCGTTGTCTGTGTATGTCTCTGTATATTTTTCTGGGTGGGTGATATAGTCGTCGTTGGTAATGCCTCCATTTTCAGCGGCTTTCTGGTGGTGGGTGTTGAAAAGTAGGTGCAGTTGGTATTTGTCGCCCAGATATGAACCGTAAAGAGTGGCCCCAAAGTCGGATATGTTCTGGTTCTGGAAATATCCTCTTGCGTAAGCATAGTCCAAATCAAAGCCGATTCCTATTTTTTTGTTGAAATTGGCTGCAAATTTAGCGTCAAGATGGTCTTCGCCATTGGTCTTGTCGCCACAGTTGTCGTATGCCAGATTGGTGATTGGCGACAGGGTGTTTGTGAAATGCCATTGGTCCGGCTGTTTCATCGTCTGGTCGTAGGCATCGGTGAAGATGAACTCCCCCTTAGCCGGGCGGTCAGCGAAGATGCGGTTCAGCCTTGCTGTATAGTTCGAGCCTACCGTATTGAACTGCCCATATCGTCCCATTCCCATAGTTGACTGCGGGTACAGGTGTGGCAGCGTATCGACTTCGGCTTTTATGACGTCGCCAAACTTTCGGTCTACAGTCCACACATAGATTCCCTTTGGCACTTCCTTCCCACTCTTGGTAGTGTCGTTCTTGTGAGGGTTGAAATTG
This sequence comes from Prevotella sp., assembly GCA_017960525.1. Lineage (GTDB taxonomy): Bacteria > Bacteroidota > Bacteroidia > Bacteroidales > Bacteroidaceae > Prevotella. Next base: position 46,347 of record JAGCZA010000058.1, on the reverse strand, counting down.
CCGTTCTGCTCTCCGTTCCTGTTTCCGCCCATGCCATTAAGTTCGTCGAACACTTGTGAATGTGCTGTGAAAAGTGGCAGCAGAAATGCGATAAAGAGTAATGGGATCCTCATATTTTCAATATACGCAGAGCCAACTCTACAAACTTGAACACCGATGCAACCAGCAGAATCCATTTGGCTGTTTCTTTTTCCTCCGTGTAAAAATAAACCAGAAGCCCTATGATGGCGCCAGCCATGAAGATGATATTGAGCCACAGGCGCAACTTGCGTGTACGGCTGCTGTCGGTGAAGGGTTCCAGATTATGACGCCTGGGGTGGGGGACTCCTTCTTCTTCCGTCAGTACTCTGTTCTCGTTATTCTCTTGATTCATAGATTATTTCTGTAGCAGGGTCGTAAAGCGATTGAAAAGATAGTCTTTTCTGTCTATGGTCTTCCTGCGGAATTTTCCACTTACCCTTGCCAACTTGGTTTGTTTCTTGTTCAGGCCCCATTTGTCGGTAATCCACTCTTCAGCCTTATAAGTCTGCATGTTACGCTCTTCATCATAGATGTAGTTGATGCGCGTCATCTTGATGGTGGCCTCGCCGTCGCGACATTCCGCAATGAGATGATAGAGGAGGCGTGTGCGGTCCAGACTCAGAGGCTTGTTCTTGAATACGAGCCATTCCTGATAGTTGCCAGCCAACTGTAGTTTTTCTTTGTCGTCAATGGCTATCCTGCTCTGTTCAAACTGGTTACTCTCCTTAATAATGCTTTCAAAATCCTTCTTCAGAAGGTCGTAAATCTGGCTTCCGCTTTTGCCTGGAGCCTTGATGGTGGTCTCAAACACCACGTGCCCGTCCACCAGGGGCACCGCACCTGCCAGATATTTTGCGTCGGAGTTTACTGGTACGCCAGAGGCGTTGACTGTTTGTTCCCAAGTGTTGTCTTGCGCTGTGGCGGCCATTGGCAGCATCATCAGCAACATTATTACCAATTGTTTCATATACTTTGTATTAATCCAAATAGTTGTTTAGATGCCGCAAAGTTACGAAGAATAATTCTAACCTCCAATAAGATTTACATTTTTTGGCAGTCTTTATTCTTCAATAAGTTTGCCGTCACGCACCAAGGCGTTCCATAGCGAATAGCGCAACTCGCCGTTCATTTGCTCTGCCTGCTCGAAAAGTTGCCTTATTTCAGTCCGATGTGTCACTTTATCGTATGGGCAGCATTTGATCTGTTTCTCGTAGCCTCTTATCTCAGCATAACGACTGATGTCCGCTTCAGCCACCATACAAAGCGGCCTTATAATGGTGATTGGCATCTTGCGCATTTTGAGTCTGGCTGGCATTGTGCCAAATCGTCCCTGATAGAACAGATTCATAAGGCTGGTGTGCAGTAAATCGTCCTGATGGTGCCCCAGAGCGATTTTGTTGAATCCAAGTTGTTGGGCCAATTGGAACATCTGTTTCCTGCGATTCCACGAACAGAGAAAGCATGGGTGTTTGCGCGTGTCTGTCGATGCGTCGAAACTGGTTGTCACCACATGAAGTGGAACGCCCAGTTCGTCGCAGAATTTCCTTAAATACTCATCGGAAGTCTCATAACTGATATTTTCCATACGCACATGAATGGCTTCAACCTCAAAACGAGGATGAGCAATCGCTGCTCGCTTGGCCAACAATTCCAAAAGGCACAACGAATCTTTGCCGCCCGATAAACCAACAAGAACCTTGTCGCCATCTTCCAGAAGGCGATAGGTGACAAAGGCTTTCACGAAACCGTCGTTAATGCGCTTCAGAATTTGTTTATTTATCATAATGCCGATTCCTGGTAATTAGGGCGAACAAAAATGCTACTTAAAGGCCTCTAAAAATTTGGACGAACCAAACTGGTAGTTTGGACGAACCAAAGTCATAGTTTGGACGAACCAAACTATTAAATTGGTTCGTCCAAAATTTACAGGAGATTTTAGAGATGTTTTTTGGGGTATAATTCATTCCACCAAGACGGGTCGTCTTTCAGCCAGCGCTGGAACCACGCCATTTGAGTGGCCAGCCATTTCTCGCGTTTCTTGTAGTCAAGAATATGGTGGTTTTCGCCTTTCACTTCCACAAGCGACACTTCACGTCCCAACAACTTGAGTGCTGTGAACATTTGCAGGCTTTCGATGAGCGGCACATTGGTGTCAGCATTGCCGTGCAGCAATAAAAGTGGCGTATGAATCTTGTCGGCGTTGAAAAGCGGACTTTGGTCGACGTACAACTGGCGATGGCTCCACGGATAACTGTTGGCCATCGAGACTTCGCTGTAGTTGTAGCCCCAATAGCCTTCGCCCCAGTAACTCGTGTGATTGGCAATACCGGCGTGACTGACAGCAGCAGCGAAAATGTCTGTCTGCGTCTGGAGATATTGGGTCATAAAACCTCCATAACTGGCTCCCATACAACCAATTTTCTTCTTGTCAATGAACGGGTGTGCCTCACAGATTTTCTTGGTCCCCTCGATGATGTCTTCAGCAGGACCTTGGCCGGCTGTGTTTACGTGGCGCGAGGCCCATTCCTGTCCGAAACCTGTAGCGCCGCTCGGTTGTAAGATGTATGCCACATAACCCAATGAATTCCAATATTGTGGAGCGTATGGCGACTCGAAATAGCGTGACACAGGCGAGCATCCACCATAATAATAGACAATCATTGGATATTTTTTGCTTTCATCGAAATCGTTTGGCAGATAAAGACGACCGTAAACGGTGTCGCCCTTGGAGTTGGTAAAGTTCCAGTCCTGACAGGTTCCAAGGAGTGCGTCGCCAAGCGCCTCTTTGCCATCAAAGATAGTTTGGCTGACGAGCGTGTTCTTTTTGGCATTGAACGTCTTCAGGTTGGTCAGATAGGCAGATGCAGGCTCCAACGTCTTGTAACTGACGTATGCCACTACTGGGGCACGTGCAGCCATATTCCAACGGTAAGCATAGTCGCCGTTAACAGGTAACTTCTTGATGTTTAGCGTTTTTTGGTCGATGGAAAACATATTCACATAGTCGCGGTCTTCAGCAGAAAAGTAAATCTGTCCGTCGGCAAGCGACCATTCCACCTTTTGTACTGACGGGTCAAAGTCCTTGGTCAGCGGCGTCACTTTGTGGGTGGCGATGTCAAACAGGAACAGTTCGTTCTCCGTCATACTGGGTGTCACTTTCTGAGGCAATTGGCAACCAATGCGGTCAAAGGCTTCAGGAGTGCCAGTAAAGAGTATCTGCTTGCCGTCGGGTGAGAATGAACCACCTCCAATAAACCCATAGCATTTGAAGAGCGTATCTGCTTTGAGCGTCTGTGCATCAACGATATACGCATCCTGAACTTCCGTCGGTCTTTCTGACAATCTGGAATACGAAATGCCTATCAGCAACTTCTTACCGTCTTGCGAAATGTCTTCCAGGAAAGTGTTTTGTGGTGAGAGGACGATACGCTGGCTGATGCCTGTTGCCAGGTCGTACTTGAGCAGATAACTCCTGTTGCGCCATCCTGGCTGGCGGTCGTCCATTTCCACCACTTCAAACACATCGGCATCTTCCTTCGGTCCTTCCTCTTCAGCCGTAATGATGAGGTAGTCTTCAGTCGGACTAATAGCATAGCCGCCTTTGGGCAGATTGGTCGCCCAGCACTTCCGTTCTCCTGTCAGCGGATTGACGCGATACAGCGTCCGTTTGCCACCTTCATTTGCCTCTTCTATATAGGCACAAGAGCGAGGCATCCACCTCACGCCACCTGCCAGTCGGCTTTTCAGTTGCAAGTTCTTCACTTCCAGCAGTTCATAACTCCAGCGGCTCTCCCCTCCCCTGCTTGTGGTCTGATAACTGACCACAGCAAAGGCTCCATCTGCCGATAGCGTTACATCACGCACACGCTTCCCGTCCGTCAAGTCGTGCACCATATAGGGATGCTGCTTTTCTAAAGTGACGGGGACCTTTGCGTCTGCCTCAATGTAAACGCTGATGCTGTCGGTGTCTTTGGGTTCTGCCAAGTACTTGATGGCAATCGTGTGGTGTTCAGGAGCCAGTTTCAAATCCTGTCCGCCCCCTACCCCATCAACGAACAATTTATAGTTCTTGGGGCCTTTCACCACCACTTTCCCTTTCAGGAAACTGCTGTTGTTGAGATAGAAACTTAGCACACCCACACTCTTCTGAGCCTCAAGTGAGGGAATAATGTCGCCTGCGAAACGATTGGTGGAAGTGACATCGGCATTGATGGCATTGAGCATGGCCTCAACGTCGAATTTCTTTCCCCCAACATTCACCGTATCGGCTTCAAAAGGCTGGCCTACGGCAAATGGTCCAGCATGATTGAACTCGTGTATTTCCGTTTTTACTTGTGCCGATGCTGAAAGAGCCAGCATCAGCATTGTGGCTGTCAAAGTTGTTTTCATAATCGGGTGTGCCATTTTAGTTTCACAATTATAAAGTCTTCAGGACAAGGAGCAGATGATTCCACACCATCTCCACCGTGGGAATGAGCAAACGCTCGTCTGGTGTGTGCACATCGCGCAGCGTGGGGCCGAAGGAAACCATATCGAGATTGGGATAACGCTCTGAGAAGAGACCGCACTCCAGTCCGGCGTGGATGCCGCGCACAATGGGATCCTTGCCAAACAGTTCCTTGTAGCAATTCACCACCGTGTCGCGCAGATGGCTCTCGGCCTTCATCTTCCATGCAGGGTAGCCGTCGCTGCTGTGTGCTTCGGCGCCAGCCAGTTGGAAAGTGGCAACGATAGTGGCACACATATTGTCGAGGTTCGACATCACGTTGGAACGCTGCGATGAAAGGATGTTGATTTCCTGTTCAGTGGTATGGATAGCGGCAATATTGGAAGAAGTTTCCACCATTCCGTTGAGTTCCGGGTCCTGGCAGATGGCATAGATGCCGTTGTCGACGGCTTGCAGCGCCCAAATGAAGTTGCGGGCCACCTTGCCTTCGATGACAGGCTGCGCATCTGTGGTCTCCATCGACCATACCATTTGCTTGTCAGTCACATGGAACTCGTCCTCCACCTGTGCAGAGAATACATTCCAATCGACCATAACATCTTCTTTCAGTTCGTTAGGCACGGCAATGACGAAAGCACCGTCGCGTGGAATGGCATTGTGCAGTTTTCCAGAATGGAACTCTGCCAGAGCAATGCCGGAATCGCTGTATTTGTTGAACTCCTGGAAGAGGAAACGGCCCAGCACCTTGATGGCATTGGCTCTCTTCTTGTTGATGTCGTCGCCAGAGTGGCCTCCGGTAAGACCCTTCAGTTGGCCGCGCATAAAGATGAATCCTGCGTCAAGCGAGTGGCGGCTGAAAGTGAAACGTGCCTGAGTGTTGCGGCCTCCGGCACACGAGACGAAAATCTCGCCCTCGTCCTCAGAGTCAAGATTGATGAGGTAGTCGCCGTTCATAAATCCAGGCTTCATACCCTCTGCGCCGCTAAGTCCGGTCTCCTCGTCGCGGGTGAACACACATTCCAGCGGGCCATGCTCGATGTCGTTTGCCTCCAAGATGGCCAGTTCAATGGCGCAGCCAATGCCGTCGTCAGCACCCAGCGTGGTGCCTTTTGCACGCAGCCATTCGCCGTCCACATACGTTTCGATGGCGTCTTTGTCGAAATCAAAATCCCTGTCCACCAGTTTATCACACACCATATCCATGTGGCTCTGAAGGATGACCGTCTTGCGGTTCTCGTAGCCTGGAGTAGCCGGCTTGCGGATAAGCACGTTGCCAGTCTCGTCGACACGTGTCTCCAGATGGTGGCTCTCGCCCCACTGGCGCAAGTAGTCTATCATTTTCTCCTCGCGCTTCGACGGGCGGGGAATTTGGTTAATCTTGGCAAAATGCTCAAATACCGATGCTGGTTTAAGTTCGTTCTTGTTCATTTTTCAGGTCCTTTCTTTATTGGTAAATTAGTTGTTGTCTTATTAAAGAGTATGGTGGGACATCAAGCGTTGCTTTGCCATCTGCTCGAATATTGTGCCTGGACGGCCATAGTTCACGTAAGGATAGATGCTGATGCCGCCTCGCGGTGTGAAGAGTCCCACCACTTCTATATATTTAGGATTCATCACGCGCACCAGGTCCTTCATAATGGTGTTCACGCAGTCCTCGTGGAAATCGCCGTGATTACGGAAAGAGAAGAGGTAGAGTTTCAGGCTCTTGCTCTCCACCATTCGTTCTCCCGGCAGATAGAGAATCTTTATCTCGGCAAAGTCGGGCTGGCCCGTAATGGGGCAAAGGGAGGTAAACTCCGGGCAATTGAACTGCACCCAGTAGTCGTTCTCTTGATGTAAATTCTCGAAGGTTTCAAGCACTTCGGGGGCGTAGTTGGTTGAATACTCCACCTTCTTGCCTAAGTTCTGTAGTCCTTCTTCTTTTCTGGTATTCATTGTTCACTAATCGCTTTTCGTTTGTCAATTCATCATTCCTCCTCGTCCCAACTGTCAAAGTCGAAGCCGCCAAAACCTTCCATCGACGGTCCGACAAAGGCGTCCATAGCGCGACGGTCTTTCTTTGTGGGGCGTCCCGTACCACGCGCACGGTCCACAAAACCGCTGATTCGGTTCATTTCCAGCAGTTCATATTGGTCTGGAGTTGTTATGTTCTCATAGATGTCGGGCAACATCTTGGCTCCCACACGCTGCTCGATGGTCTTGATGATGCGGAAAGAAAAAGTGACGGGGGGCTTGCGCACGCTCACCTCATCGCCCACTTTCACCATGCGCGACGGCTTCACGTTGATGCCGTTCACGGCCACTCGCCCGTTCTTGCAGGCATCGGCGGCAATGGTACGCGTCTTGAAGATGCGTGCTGCCCACAGCCATTTGTCTATCCTTGCTTCGTCACTCATACTTCGGTGGTGTCAGTTGGTGTCTGCGGTGCAGCAGGTGCTTTTCCGAGACGGTTGTACTGGTTCATTGTGATGTCGATGCCGGCAAGCACAAAACTCTTGACTACTTCGGCTGCCAACTCCAACCGTGGTTCCAGCACCTGAAGTTCCTCCTGTGAGAAACGCCCCAATACCCAATCTACCTGGGAACCGTGTGGGAAGTCGGAACCGATTCCCATACGCAGCCGTGCATATTGCTGGCCAATGAGTTGCTGTATGTGCCCCAGCCCGTTGTGGCCGCCATTGGAGCCGTTGGCCTTCAGGCGGAAAGCCCCAAGTGGAAGGGCCACGTCGTCGCTGATAACGAGCAGCCGCTCCTGCTCCACATTCTCCTTTTGCAGCCAGTAGCGCACAGCGTTGCCGCTGAGGTTCATAAACGTCGAGGGTTTCAGCAGCAGCACTTTGCGGCCTTTCAGCGACGTCTCGGCCACGAAGCCGTAACGGCGGTCGCTGAAAACAGCATTGGACGCCTTCGCGAAGGCGTCCAACACCATAAATCCTGTATTGTGGCGGGTACCCTCGTAGTCTGGCCCGACGTTACCCAAGCCTACAATGAGATACTTGTCCATATCAAGGCTTATTGTTCAGCAGCGGCAGCAGCAGCCGACTTCGAGGCGCGTGTCTCCTTCACGGAGCAAACCACCACCTGAGCGGGAGTAGCCAACTCGAGGCCCTCAAACTGCAGGTCGCCCACCTTGATGGCCTTGCCAAGTCCGAGGTTGGTGACGTCGACGTTGAGAATCTCAGGAATCTGCTTGTAGGGGGCAGTCACATCGATCTTGCGGATGCTCAGGTTCAGTTTACCACCTTCGCGCACACCTTGTGCCAGACCGTTCAACTTCACGGGAATACCCACGGTGATGGGCTTCGTGTCGGTCACCTCGAAGAAGTCAGCGTGCATAAGAGCGTCGCTTGTGGGATGGAACTGCAACTCCTTGATGATAGCCTTGTGGGGAGTGCCATCAATGTTAAGGACAACCACATAAACGTGTGGCGTGTAAACGGCCTTGCGCAGTTCGCCAAAGGGAACAGTAAACGACAGAGCCTCGGGCAGTCCGTTGGCATCTTTCTTTTCACCATAGAGATTGCAGGGTACGAGACCCTCTTTGCGTACCTGACGAGAGGCTTTCTTGCCAGTCAGTTCGCGCTTCTGGCCATTGATTTCAATTTCTTTCATAACGTTTGTGTTACTCTAAATTAAGTTGTTGTTTTGTGATTATTACTATACTTAATTCGCCATCACACGAAAAAAGCGGGTGCAAAGGTACGAAATAAATTGATAATGCGTAAACTATAAATGATAATTTTTCAAAAAAAGTACGTTTTTCTTGTGTATTTAGGGGATTTTTCATAATTTTGCAGCGCAAACGAGTTATTAATTAAGGAGACTTGCATAAAATGATTAACAGGGAAATCATAAGGATTAAGATTGTTCAACTGACATACGCCTACTACCAAAACGGCAACAAGAACATAGACGCAGCCGAAAAAGAACTCTTCTTCAGCCTCTCAAAGGCATACGACCTTTATAACAAACTCCTTGCCCTCATTGTGGCTGTCACCAAGGAAGCACGTCGCAGGCACGACTTGTTGATGGCCAAGGCACGAAGAGAAGGGACGAAAGAACCATCGCAAAAGTTCGCTTTCAACAGATTTGCCCTCCAGTTGGAAGGCAACAAGCAACTCAATGACTTTATTAGCACGCAGAAGCACACCTGGGCCGACGAGCCGGAGTTCGTGGGCCGTCTGTTGAACCAGATTGAGCAGAGCCAGATATTCAAGGACTATATGGAGAGCAGCGACGACAGTTACAATGCCGACAGGGAACTGTGGCGCAAACTGTACAAGACGCTCATTCAGGACAATGCCGACCTGGACGCCATTCTTGAGGAGCAGAGCCTCTATTGGAACGACGATAAGGAGGTGGTGGACACCTTTGTGCTGAAGACCATCAAGCGTTTTGAGGAGAGCAACGGCCCAGGCCAGGAACTGCTGCCCGAATACGACACACAGGAGGAGCAGGACTATGCCCGCCGCCTGTTCAGGGCCACCATTATGCACGACGACGAGTATCAGAGGCTGATGAGCGAGGCTTCACGCAACTGGGACTTCTCCCGTTTGGCCTTTATGGACATCATTATTATGCAGATTGCCATTGCCGAGATGCTCACTTTCCCCAGCATCCCCGTCAATGTGACCATCAACGAATATATCGAACTGGCCAAGTGCTACTCCACCCCCCGAAGCAGCGCCTACGTCAACGGTATGCTCGATGCCATCGCCCATTACCTGGTCGAAACAGGAAGGATGATGAAGCAATTGAAGACAAAAGACAACAATAACGAATAAACAACCAGCAAATTATGACAAACATTGTATTGGCCGCCCAGGCAGGAGCAGGCGGAGGAAGCGGAATGATGCTCCTGATGTTGGTGGCCATCTTTGCCATCACGTATTTCTTTATGATTCGCCCGCAGCAGAAGCGGCAGAAAGAGATACAGAAGTTCCAGAACGAACTGACTGAGGGCACGCAGGTGGTCACAGGCGGCGGCATCTACGGCACCGTGAAGAGCATCGACCTGGCGCGCAACACCGTCGACGTGAAGATAGCCCGTGACGTGGTCGTCACGGTCGACAAAGGCTATGTGTACAAGGATATGGCCAGCACTAACATCCAGAAATAAAGAGAGTCGTTGAGTCTCAGAGACATATATAGCAAAGTCAGCGATTTCCTGTTCAGCCGCACTAACAGGGAACTGCTGGCTTTTCTCTTTTTCTTTGCCCTGGCCGGCGTATTCTGGCTGATGACTACCCTCAACGAAGTGTATGAGCAGGAGGTCAGGATTGTGGTCAGATATACGCGCATCCCCCAGAACGTGGTGCTCACTTCCAGCGAGACCGACACGCTGCGCGTCACCGTCAGCGACAAGGGTTTCAACATCATCTCCTTTGTTTACGGACAGGTGCAGCGGCCGATCAATATAGAGTTCAAGCGCTTTGCCGACGGCAAGGGAACGGGCACCGTCGGCACCACCGATTTGCGGAAAATGGCCATTTCGGCATTGCCCGCATCAGCCAAGTTGGTGGCCGTGAAGCCCGAAAGGCTCAAGTTCTATTATAATTATGGTGAGTCAAAAAAGATTCCCGTGAAATGGACGGGAAAGGTCACGCCACAGCAACTCTACTACATTTCTTCCACCAAGTACTCGCCCGACAGCGTCACCATCTACGCCACGAAGACGATGCTGGACACTATCAGGGTGGCCTACACCGAAGAACTCAACTATCCCGACCTGACCGACACACTCAGCGTCGTGGCCCGGCTGCAGCCCATAGTGGGTGCCAAGATGGTTCCAGACCAAGTGAACATCAGTTTCACCACCGACGTGCTGACAGAGGTGGAAATCAATGACATACCCATTGAGGGCATCAATATGCCCGAAGGGAAGAAACTGCGCACTTTCCCGGCTAAAGTCTCGGTGAAATGCGTCACGGGTATGAAAAACTACCAGGCCATCGATGCGGAAGACTTCCAAGTGGTGGCCAACTACTTTGAGTTCTCCCAGAGCACATCGTCGAAGTGCGGCATTTGGATCAGGCGTGTGCCCGAAGGCGTGTCCAACGCCAGGCTGAGCGTGAAGGAAGTGGACTATCTCATAGAGAATACATCAAAATGAGAATTGGCATTACAGGAGGCATTGGCAGCGGGAAAAGTTACGTTTGCAGACTGCTGGCCAGACACGGCATTGAGGTTTACGACTGCGATGCCGCCGCCAAGAGACTGATGCGCACGTCGCCGAGGCTCAGGCAGCAACTGACCGAACTGATTGGCCCGCAGGCCTACGATTCGGCCAATGGCCAGCAACTCAACAAGGCGGCGGTGGCCCAGTTCCTGCTTGCTTCGGAAGACAATGCCCAGGCCATCGACGCCATCGTGCACCCCGCCGTGTTCGACGACTTCCTTCAGAGCGGACAGCAATGGGTGGAGAGCGCTATCCTCTACGAGTCGGGACTTGACCGTCTGGTGGACAAAGTGGTGGTAGTCACCGCCCCCGACGAGGTAAGGATTGACCGCATTGTCCGTCGCGACGGCATCACGGCCGAGAAAGCCCGCCAGTGGCTCAACCGCCAATGGCCGCAGGAACTTGTCAGGCAGAAGGCCGACTTCGAGATTGTCAACGACGGCGCCACGCCGCTCAATGACCAGATAGACGCCCTGCTCCAATCTGTCGGCGCAGGAGACGCAATTTGAAACAATAACCAAAGAATTAAAATACCAAAAATCATTACGAAAATGCAACAGACCATCTTATCTATCTCCGGCAAGCCCGGACTCTACAAACTCATTTCTCGCGGCAAGAACAGTCTCATCGTCGAGTCGCTCGACGCCGCACACAAGCGCCAGCCGGCCTTTGGCACCGACCGCATCACCTCGCTGGCCGACATTGCCATGTTCACCGACAGCGAAGACGTGCCCCTGATGGACGTGCTGGAAAGCCTGAAGACGCTGGAGAAAGGGGCAAAGGCCAGCCTTGACCCGAAGAAGGCCGGCGGCGACGAGTTGAGGGATTATTTCGCCAAAGTGCTGCCCAACTTCGACCGCGACCGCGTGCACACCAGTGACATCAAAAAACTCCTCCAGTGGTACAACATCCTTGTGGAAAACGGCATCACCAACTTCAAGGAGGAAATGAAGCCCACCGAAGGCGACAACATCGCCGACCGCGAGGAAAAGAAAGCAGAATAAACCGAAAGAACAATCCCTGTTCAGCGCATACTGAGCAGGGATTCGACGGAAGTCTCAGGGTGCTGGCGCATGTAATTCTCTACATGCGCCACTTCGTTTCTGTCGAACACCTTGCGTCCCATGACCTGGTTCACGACATATTGGATGCGGGCCACGTGGTCCTCCTCTTCACCTTCAGGGAGGGGGAACAGGCTCATCAGGAAGAAGCCCAGGCAGTCGGGCACGATATACTGGCGGGTCATCATGGCGCGCTGCTCCTCGGTGTAGCCGAAGCGCAGATAGAGCGGATGGTTGCTTCCCAGGTATTTGTCGAGCGAAATGCCCAGCAGGCCCTTGCCCACGATGATGCTCTGGTCAAGCGAACCGATTTGCGTGTAGACGCTGGGGAACTCGATGCCGGGCAGCAACTCGCTCAACCGCCTGAACGACTCGGTCAGTTGGGCGTCCAGGTCGTCGGTGTTGGCGTATTGCCGCTCCACGTCGCCCATCATGGCCTGGAGCGTGCTGTCCTGGAAGAATAGCAGGAAGCGGGAGTTGATGTCGCTCTCGTCTACGCGCCCCAGTTTGAGCACATTCTCTATGAGCATACGCGTCTGCATGGGATAGACCGTCTTCATCTGTTGCAGGGCGGCAAAGTCCGCTGTCGTCAGATAGAGATGTTCGATGCGGTCGTAGCGCACAATGCTCACGCGCCTGTCGTCCTCGGCGTCGCTTGCCGGCCGCAAATGCCATTGGCAACCGAGGCAGACAGCCATCGATAAGAGCAATATGAGGTACGTTCTTTTCACCCTTGGATTGTTTCCCATTGTTAAATTCGGGTGCAAAATTACTAAAAAAACTTGAATTATCCAAATTTTAACCTAATTTTTTTTAACGATAAATGCATTTTCTTCGCTTTTACGTAATTTTGTGGAAAACAAACGCAAAAGCCATGAGACTATTATCACTGATTCTTCCCCTTTGCTGTGCCCTATCGGCCAGCAGCCAACAGACCGTCAAGGTCAGCGTCAAGAACCCACTGAACACACCACGCACCGACCAGCCGGTAGTCATAGACCTGCCGCAGTTGCGACACATCGACGTGCGGTCGGCACTCGTCACCCTTGACGGAAAGGAGGTGCCCTGCCAGTTGGACGACCTCGACCAGGACGAGCAGTTCGACGAACTCTGCTTCCTGGCCGACCTGAAGGCCCGCGAGACGAAGCAGTACACCGTCACGCTCTATGCCGAAGGCGAGCCACGCCCCTACCCTGCCCGCGTCTATGCCGAAATGGTGATGGGCAACAAGAATGTGAAAGAGAAAAACAAGCAGAACAACTTCATAGAGGCCATCACCGCACGCGGCGACTGCGCCTACTCATACAATCTGCAGCACCACCACGGCGTCGACTTCGAGAGCGAACTGAACGGCATACGCATCTACTTCGACCAGCGGCAGACGCTCGACCTCTACGGAAAGTTCAAGAAACGACTGGAACTTAAAGACACTCAGTTCTATACGAGCGACGAGCAAAAGCAACAGGGCTATGGCGACGATGTGCTCTGGGTGGGCAACACCTTCGGTCTGGGCGCTTTCCGAGGATGGGATGGCCAGCAGCCCACGATGATTGAACCTGTGCGCAGCCGCACCCAGCGCGTTGTCTCCTACGGGCCGTTGCGCACCATCGTCGAGGTCATTGACCGAGGCTGGCAGGCCCCGCAGATTGTCAGTTCCACCACCCCACAGCCTGTCAATATGACCCTGCGCTACACGCAGTATGCCGGCCACCGCGATACCGATGTCGACGTGCTTTTCAACCGCAATGCCGACAACTACCGTTTCTCCACAGGCATCATCAACGTGAAAGGCTCGGTGGAGTTTTCCGACAAGAAGGGTCTGCGTGCCTGCTGGGGCACCGACTACCCGGCCACCGACACCCTGAAGTGGAAGCGTGAGACGGTGGGCCTTGCCGTCTGTGTGCCGCAGAAAAACATCGTCAGCGAGGAGCCGGCGAACAAGGACAACTACGCCTACGTCGTCAAAGTGGCAGGCCGCCAGATGGCCTACAAGGTGGCCTATTGCTCTGCCAATGAGGAGTTTGGCTTCCATTCCGCCGACGAGTGGTTTGCCTGGCTCCGCCAGTGGCGCCGTGAGGTGGACCAGCCCGTAGTGGTCAGCATCGTGAAATAGAAAGAGCACCCCCAAGTCAGAAAAACATAAAACAATGCCTTTGATTTATCATTCAATGCCTTTGATTTATCATTCATTGCCTTTGATTTAACAATCATTGTCATTGTTTTAACTTTACCTTCGCCCTCTCACTCCGTTTGGTCCGTCCATTCCCCCCGTTTGGACGGACTAAGCGTCACGTATCCCGTAACCAACCCATACAATTCACCTAAATTCCGTTAAGATTTAACTTTTTTAGCCTTTAAAGCAACCGAAACTCAATTAAAATGAGTATCTTTGCACAAAGAATCCAGAACTATGGCAAATACCAACCAATCACTGCTCGATGCTCTCCGAGAACAGAAGAAGATGGGGATGAAGGGCGGCATCTATCACAAGACGCAGATAGACCTGACCTACAACTCCAACCACATCGAAGGCAGCAGGCTGACTCTTGAGCAGACGCGCTACATCTTCGAGACCAACACCATCGGTGTGGCCGAAGGTGAATCTGTCAATGTGAACGATATCGTGGAGACGGTGAACCACTTCCGCTGCATCGACCTGATTATAGACAAAGCCGAGGAACCTTTGACCGAAGAACTGGTCAAGCAACTTCACGGCATACTGAAGACAGGAACGTCGGACAGTCGCAAAGATTGGTTTTCCGTAAGTGAATATAAGCGTTTACCCAACGAAGTGGGCGGCGAAGCGACGTGTGAGCCAGAGTTGGTCAGCGAGTGTATGGGCCGACTTCTCAGGGAATATAATGCCAAGAAGACCCACACATTGGAAGACATTCTCGACCTGCACGTGCGTTTCGAGAAGATTCACCCTTTCCAGGATGGCAATGGCCGCGTAGGTCGGCTCGTGATGTTCAAGGAATGTCTCAGGAGTGCCATCGTCCCCTTCATTATCACCGACGAACTGAAGATGTTCTATTACCGAGGCCTCCGCGAATGGGGCCACATCGACGGCTACCTGACCGACACCTGCCTGACGGCACAAGACCACTACAAAGCAGCCCTCGACTATTTCAGAATAAAGTACTAAATTGAGAAACTTAGAATATGAAGACTGAAAAACAGATAGCAGCCAGTGCAGCAGAGTTTGCAAAGCGATGGAAAGGCAGAGGCTATGAGAGAGGCGAATCGCAGCCTTTCTGGATTGACCTGCTTACAAATGTCTTTGGAATAGAAACGATTACTGACGGCTTCATCCGATTTGAAGAGCATCACAAAGTGGATGAATCGAACTTCATTGACGTCCGCATCCCTTCTACCCGTGTGCTCATTGAACAAAAGTCGCTGGGCAAGGACTTGCGCAAGGGCATTGTTCAGGCAGACAAGACTGTCCTTAATCCCTTTCAGCAGGCTCGTCGCTATGTGGTTAGTCTTCCCGTTTCAGAGCATCCTCGTTGGATTGTGACCTGTAATTTCTCTGAGTTTCTGGTCTACGATATGGAGCAACCAAACGGTGAACCAGAACAGATATTGCTGGAGAACTTAGGCAAAGAATACTACCGTCTGATGTTCCTTGTTGATGCCAAGAACGAGCATTTGTCGAAAGAGATGCAGGTGTCGATGCAAGCAGGTGAGATTGTAGGCAAGATATACGAGGCGTTGCTGAAACAATATGATGACAACTCAAATGAGGCACTACGTTGGTTGAATATCCTGTGTGTGCGCATTGTGTTCTGTCTTTATGCTGAGGATGCTGGTGTGTTCCGCCACGATCAGTTCCACGATTTTCTTGTGACTTACGAGGCCAAGGACTTGCGAAGGGCTTTGCATGACTTGTTTGAGGTATTGAATACGCCGGTAGAAAAGCGAAGCAAATATCTGCAAGAGGAACTAAAGGCATTCCCTTATACAAATGGCGGTCTGTTTGAGGAGCAAATAGAGATACCTCAGTTTACGGAAGAACTGAAGCAAACATTGTTGCAAAATGCAAGTTTTGACTTTGACTGGAGCGAGATTTCGCCCACCATCTTCGGAGCAGTGTTCGAGTCGACGTTGAATCCTGAAACACGTCGCAGCGGCGGTATGCACTATACAAGCATTCAGAACATCCACAAAGTCATTGACCCGCTTTTCCTAAATGATTTGCGTCGTGAACTCGACGATATTCTGGAGGAGAAAGTGGAGCGTCTGCGCAAGCGGAAACTAAGTGAGTATCAAATGAAACTCTCTTCGCTGACCTTCCTTGACCCAGCCTGTGGCTCTGGCAATTTCCTCACGGAAACCTATTTGAGTTTGCGCCGACTGGAGAATGAAGTCATACGCGAAATGTACCACGGACAGACGATGATTGGTCAATTCCTAAACCCCATTAAGGTCAGTATCCAACAGTTCTATGGCATAGAAATCAACGATTTTGCCGTCACCGTCGCCACCACCGCCCTATGGATTTCCGAGGCGCAGATGCTGGCAGAGACAGAGAAGATTATCCATCAGGACATCGATTTCCTGCCGTTGAAAAGTTATATCAATATCCGTGAGGGAAATGCTTTGCGGATGGATTGGGATGTGATAGAAGTGCCGTCGAACATTCCTACTATTTATGCAAAGAACGCCTATGTCATCTTCGAGGATGAGCCATTGGTGGCCAGTGAGCCTGTAGTGGAAATGGATGAAATAAACCTAATTGCATCCCATCGGTCAATAATCCCGAAACTCCCCACCAGATATCGTGTTCGCTATGACTACATTATTGGAAATCCTCCATTTGTGGGACAGGCAATGCGCTCGAAAGAACAGACTGAGGACTTGAAAGTGGTGTTTGCACCTTCCAAGGATTATGGCAAACTCGATTACGTCGCTGGTTGGTTCAAGAAGGCGTCAGAATTAATATGGAGAACGGACACAGAGGCTGCTTTTGTTTCCTCAAACTCCATTTGTCAAGGCGAATCGGTTAATCTGTTTTGGCAGAAACAACTGGGAAACGGACTATATATTAACTTCGCACATAGCACATTCAAGTGGACGAGTGAGGCAAAATCTACTGCTGGAGTATCTTGTGTTATTGTTGGTTTTTCATATAAGGAAAGAAAAGAGAAAATACTCTTTAACGGCGATAAATACGAAATTGTTGAGCATATTAATGGTTATCTGAAAGCAGCACCCGATGTTTTTATCAAGAATCGCAGCCAGAGTATTAATGAAGGATTGACGAAAGTAGTACAAGGCAGTCCTCCTGCTGATGACGGACGTTTGTTGTTTACTAAAGCGGAACGTGATAAAATGGTCAGACGCTATCCAGAACTAGATGAAGTTTTGTTGCCCTTTGTTGGGAGCCGAGAGTTCATTAACGATACTGAATTCACTCGATATTGTTTATGGCTTGTTGGCAAACGGCCTGCTGACTATGCACATATTCCAGAATTGACAGAACGATTCCGCTACATAAACGAATATCGCCTGAATAGTCCTGTGGACAGAATTCAGAAAACGGCGAACAAACCGTATTTGTTTACTCAAAACAGACAACCCGAAACAGACTATCTGCTTATCCCCCGTGTTTCGTCGGAGAATCGCAGATATATTCCTATCGGTTTTATGCCTTCAACAGTAATTGCAAGTGATGCAGCCGTTCTTGTCAACAATGCAACACTCTATGATTTTGGGCTTCTTAGTTCTAATGTTCACAATGCCTGGATGCGAGTAGTGGCTGGCAGGCTAAAGAATGATTATCGCTATGCTCCGTCTGTCTATTACAACTTCCCCATGCCATCACCAACAGAAGAACAAAGACAGCGAATAGAGCAGACGGCACAAGCTATCATTGAAGCAAGGAAACTCTATCCAGACAAGAGCCTTGCCGACATGTACGGCGAAAATATGTACCTCTATCCAGAACTTTTGACTGCCCATCAGAACAATGACCGTGCCGTCATGCTGGCTTACGGTTTCCCTGTGAAGTCCACCTTTACGGAAAGTCAGTGCGTGGCCGAGTTGTTTAAGTTATATAAGGAAAAGACAAAATAATTTTGCTAATAAAAAAGAATTGTGTAATTTTGCAACAAAATATAATGAACGATGACCTATTTAAATCAATTCCACAAGGAGGCTGTGGAGCGGAAACTCCGGAAAATAGAAGAATCTATGAAGTCGCCGATGAACTCCGTAGACGCTGCAAAC
This sequence comes from Prevotella sp., assembly GCA_017960525.1. Taxonomy (GTDB): domain Bacteria; phylum Bacteroidota; class Bacteroidia; order Bacteroidales; family Bacteroidaceae; genus Prevotella. Next base: position 28,409 of record JAGCZA010000058.1, on the reverse strand, counting down.
TATATGAAGCGCAATTTCGAGATGGCAAAGACCATTTAAATCATCTCGACATTGAGCAACGAGTGGCAGAACAATATGCCAAGGAGAACGGCATTTGGCTGCCAATGAATGACGTTTTTGGGTTAGGTGTGCCAGGCCCAAGCGGTAATGAGAACGACACGTATGTGTCTAACGATATCATATATAAAGTAAACAATTTATTGAATAGTGGAAGTATTCTCAAATTGTTTGAGAAGATTGCCTTACACAATGACTTGTTCTACGATACTGCTTACACCCTTTATGCGTTCACAGGCTTTGATGGACGAACTGTTATGCCAGTATTTCAGCAGCCTATGGTCAAGAATGCACAACCAGCGACCAATATAGAGATTGAAACGTATATGGCTGCGTTAGGTTTTGTGAAGATTGATGACAAAGGGCGTTTCTCAAACGAAAAATATGAGGTTTGGGATTTAGTGCCAAGAAATGTTTTGAAGGACAAAGAAGGAGACACTTTCGTAATAGATGCTGAAATCAAAAAGTTAGCAATTTATTAACATCTACGACGAAACCTACCCTTTTGAAGAATAAAATAAAGAATTACTTTAGCGAAAATCTGAGAAAAGTTTTGTATCTTTGCACCCGATAAATAATATTGCGATATGAAGATAAAGTATTTCAGCATCGACAACCTGTATTACAGATACAACTTCATCTCCTCACTTGACGAGAAGGTGAATATTATTGTGGGCAATAATGGCTCGTTCAAGACAACCCTCTTGCGCTTACTCCGACAGGCTATCGCATGCGAGAGGAACGGCCAGTTCTTCCAGAGCCATCTCACCAAAGTCACTTTTAAGGATGACTTGGTAATGGAATATCTGGAGTTTGAGAATATGCTTTCCAAAAACAAAGATGGTGAAGATATTCTAAGGAATGAAACTAGTTGGACACCGATGTTGAATGGAAATAGGATTCCTGATTCGGAATACTGCAAATTGCTGAAACTTGACTATATTTCCACTTTCGATGTGAAAGGTGACAGCAAGAGTAGTCAGGACAGTTATCTTGACATCAGACTGGAGAAATTGCAGAGCGATTATGGTTACTATCTCTCAGACCTGGTAAAGGAACTGACGGAACGTATCAATTCTAACAGCAGCATCACCAAATCGGAACTTGACAAGATTAATGAGCGGAAAAACTTATTCATTCGCCTTGTCAATGAGTGTTTTGCCGAGACTGGAAAAAAACTTTCCAATGATTCTACCAAACTCGTTTTCATTAAGGATAACGCTATTGCTATTTATCCCAAAGAACTCTCATCTGGCGAGAAACAACTTCTGATAATTCTGCTTACCGTCCTGCTGGAGCGTGGCGAGGAATATGTATTGATGCTCGACGAACCTGAGATTTCCATGCACATCAGTTGGCAGTACAAACTGATAGACATGATTCTCGAACTGAATCCCAACGTGCAGATTATCCTTACCACTCATTCGCCTATGATTTTCGCTGACGGATGGGGCGACAAGGCTATCTATATGGATAAAATCACAAAGACAAGCAGATAATGGTAGACATTTACAAATTGCAGGCTACATATTTTGCTAATGTTCTGACTCATCAAACAAATGCAATTGCCTGCGTCCATTTAGAGGATATTGAGGACAAGCCTTTTTGGAACGCTTTACTTCAAAGTCATCGCTCTGGGGTTTACTATTATATCAGTTATAGTCGGAGTCAGAAGGGCAATGACACTTCTGGCTGTGAGCAATGTTTGAAATACCGTCCTTATTTGTCTAAGCGGTTCTTCATCTGCATAGACAGTGATATGCGCTATCTGTTGCAAGAGCCAGACCTTGATGCGGCTCATTTCGTGTGCCAGACCTATTCCTATTCATGGGAAAATCACTATTGCGAAGCCGTTTCTTTGCAACAACGCTTTGAATCACAATGTCCTGAAAAAGCAGCAGGATTTGACTTTACGGCATTTCTCCCTGCACTCTCGAAAGTGCTGTATAAACCGCTATTGCTTTTACTATATTATCTTAAAGTTGATAATAATATCTTCACTCAGAAAATGTTTACCGCTTGCCTGCCAAAACAATGCCAACGGATAGAATTGGCAGACAACGGTACGCCACTTGTTGAAAGGATTGCCAAGAACTTCGAGCAGTATTTGAATACTTCCTTTGCGAAGGATGTCAATTATGAGGCAGAAAGCAACTGTTGTCAGGCTCTCAATGTAAACGAGCAAAATGCCTACCTTCATGTGCGTGAACACAACATCTTTGACCTTGTCGCTTATATCGGCGACCTTCTTTGTCGCGGTACGTCTGTGTCGTTCAAAAAAGATGTTATGATGAACGACCTCCCATCACAGAATTATTGGCAAATCCAGAAAGTTGCATCTGACATATCAACGATAGTATAAAGTTCACTATATATGAGACGCGAAGAACGATACCAACGGGTGCTGGAGCACTTCCGCAAGGAGATGCCGAAGGCTGACACCGAACTGCAGTTTGGCAGCGTGTTCCAACTACTGGTGGCTGTGGTGCTTAGTGCGCAATGCACAGACAAACGGATTAATGCGGTGACGCCGGAACTGTTCCGCCACTATCCCAATGCGCGGTCGATGGCAGAGGCAGAGGCCGACGACGTGCTGGAATACATTAGCAGCGTGAGTTACCCCAACTCCAAGGCCCGTCATCTGGTGGAGATGGCCCGTGCGCTGGTGCAGCGACACGACGGCGAGGTGCCCCAGGACATGAACCAGTTGCTGGCCCTGCCCGGCGTGGGCAGGAAGACGGCCAACGTCATTCAGGCGGTGGCTTTCGGACAGGCCACGATGGCTGTCGATACCCACGTCTATCGTGTGAGCCACAGGCTTGGACTGGTGTCCAAACGCGACAACACGCCCCTGAAGGTGGAGCGGGCGCTGATGAAGTACATCCCTGAAGCCGACATTCCACGGGCGCACCACTGGCTGCTGCTCCACGGCCGCTATGTGTGCACCTCGCAGAAACCCCATTGCCAGACTTGCGGGCTGAACGACATCTGCCCCAAACTGCTGGACGGCTCGCGCTTAGAACATTGAACAAACAGGAGGACAAAACCATGATAGTATTTCCACAAGCAAAAATCAATCTGGGCCTGAACGTGGTGGAACGCCGCCCCGACGGCTACCACAACTTGGAAACCGTGTTCTACCCCGTACCCTTGGAGGATGCGCTGGAGGTGACCCCGATGGACGAGCGGTTCCCGTCGGCCACGGGCTGCGACCTGAAGGTGACCAATCTGGCCATCGAGGGCGATGACGAGCGTAATCTGGTCGTAAGAGCCTACAGGCTGCTGAAAGAGGAGTTTCCCGCCATCGTGCGCGTACATATTAATCTTTATAAGGCCATACCCACGCAGGCAGGCATGGGCGGCGGCTCCAGCGACGGGGCGGCCATGCTCACCTTGCTCAACAAGATGTGCGACCTCGGACTGAGCGAACAGCAACTCATCGACCGTGCCGCACGCCTGGGGGCCGATTGTCCCTTCTTTGTTCTGGGCCGTCCGGCCTACGCCGAGGGCATTGGCGAGCGCCTGCAGCCCATTGGCCTGAGTCTGAAGGGCTGGCATCTGGTGGTGGTGCGCCCCGACATCCCCGTTCCGACGAAAGAGGCTTTCTCGCTGATTCGTCCGCACAGACCGCAGAAGAACTGCCTCGACATTGTGCGCCAGCCCGTAGAGACGTGGCGCGACGAACTGGTGAACGACTTTGAGCAGAGCGTTTTCGCCCTGCACCCGGAGATTGGGGCCATCAAGCAACGGCTGTATGACCTTGGCGCCGTCTATGCCGCCATGAGCGGCAGCGGCAGCGCCGTCTTCGGTCTCTTCCGCGAAATACCAGCCATTCCATCGGACTTTGATAACATGTACATACAACAACTAACACTATAAGACTATGTTGAAAGGAAAGAAAATAGTGCTGGGCATCACCGGCTCGATAGCAGCCTACAAGTCGTGCCTCATCATCCGCGAACTGGTGAAACGCGGGGCCGAGGTGCAGGTGGTCATCACCCCAGCCGGCAAGGAGTTCATCACCCCCATCACGCTGTCGGCCCTGACGCAGAAGCCCGTTATCAGCGAGTTCTTTGCCCAGCGCGACGGCACTTGGCACAGCCACGTGGCCTTGGGCCTCTGGGCGGATGCCATGCTCATTGCGCCCTGCACGGCCTCCACGCTGGGAAAGATGGCAGGCGGCATTGCCGACAATATGCTCGTCACCACCTATCTGTCGATGAAAGCGACCGTTTTCATCGCTCCGGCTATGGACCTCGATATGTATGCCCACCCCACCACGCAGCAGAATATGGAGCGGTTGCGCTCCTTCGGCAATATCATCATCGAGCCGCAAAGCGGGTTCCTGGCCAGCGGACTGGAGGGGAAGGGCCGGATGGAGGAGCCGGAGAAGATTGTAGACGTGCTCGATGTTTACTTTGAAAAAAAGGACTTGCTTGGCCGGAAAGTGCTCATCACCGCCGGCCCCACCCATGAGAAAATCGACCCTGTGCGCTTCATTGGCAACTACAGCAGCGGCAAGATGGGTTTCGCCCTGGCCGAGGAGTGTGCCCGACGTGGTGCGGAGGTGACGCTCATCGCCGGGCCGGTCAATCTTCAATCTTCACAATCCATCCATCGCATCGACGTGGAGAGTTGTCAGCAGATGTTTGATGCCGCTACCGAAGCCTTCGACACGATGGATGCTGCCATCCTCTGCGCTGCCGTGGCTGACTTCCGCCCCGCCGAAGTGGCACAGCAGAAAATCAAACGCGAGGCAGAATCTCCTGTTTCCAGTCTCCAGTTAATCCCCAATCCTGACATCGCTGCCGAACTGGGCCGCAGGAAACACGAGGGCCAAGTCCTGGTGGGCTTCGCCCTTGAGACCAACGACGAGCAGTTAAACGCCCAGAAGAAGTTGGAAAAGAAAAACCTCGATTTCATCGTGCTCAACAGCCTGCGCAACCAAGGCACTTGCTTCCGCAGCGACGACAACCAAATCAGCATCATCGACCGCAACGGACAAATTGACTTCCCCAAGAAGTCCAAGGCAGAAGTGGCAAGCGACATCATCGACCAATTGGAACAGAGATTCAAAGCGATACCCAAATGAACGAGACAGAGAGGATTCTTCAACTGCGGCAAGAACTGCACGACCACAACTACCGCTATTATGTGCTGAACCAGCCCACCATCAGCGACCAGGAATTTGATATGCTGATGCACGAGTTGGAAGACTTGGAGCAGCGCAACCCTGCACTCGCCGACCCCAACTCGCCAACGCAGCGCGTGGGCAGCGACATCCAGAAGGAGTTCCGCCAGGTAAAGCACAAATACCCGATGCTCTCGCTGGCAAACACCTACAATGAGCAGGAAGTGAAAGACTGGTATGAGTCTGTGAGAAAAGGACTTGCAGGCGAAGACTTTGAGGTGTGCTGCGAACTGAAATACGACGGACTGAGCATCTCCCTCACCTACGAGGACGGCAGGCTGGTGCAGGCCGTCACTCGCGGCGACGGACAGCAAGGCGACGATGTGACGGCCAATGTGAAGACCATACGCTCCATACCTTTAGTGCTGACGCCAGGAACGTCATACCCCAAAAGTTTTGAGATTCGCGGTGAGATTCTTATGCCTTGGAAGAGTTTCGAGCGGCTCAACGCCGAGCGCGAGGCCGCCGAAGAACCACTATTTGCCAATCCGCGCAACGCCGCCAGCGGCACGCTGAAGAGTCTCGACCCGAAGGTGGTGGCCAGCCGACAACTCGACGCCTACCTTTACTATCTGTTGGGCGAGAAACTACCCGCAGACGGGCATTACGAGAACCTGGAAGCCGCCCGGCAGTGGGGATTCAAGATTTCGGAGGGTATGCGTAAGGTGTCAACTGTGGAAGAAGTCATCGATTTCATCGACTATTGGGACAAGGAGCGCAAGCAGTTGCCCGTAGCCACCGATGGCATTGTGCTGAAAGTGAACTCGCTCGGACAGCAACGCTCCCTGGGCTTCACCGCCAAGAGTCCGCGCTGGGCCATCGCCTACAAATACAAGGCGGAGCGCGAGTGCACACGACTGAACGAAGTAACCTACCAAGTGGGGCGCACAGGAGCCGTGACGCCTGTAGCCAATATGGAGCCGGTGCTGCTGGCAGGCACCACCGTCAGGCGTGCCACGCTCAACAATGAAGACTTTATCCGCAGTTTCGACTTGCACATCGGTGATATGGTCTATGTGGAGAAAGGCGGCGAGATCATTCCCAAGATTGTGGGAGTGAACATCGACGAGCGGCCCATCATTGCCCAGCCCGTCACGTTCATCAAGCGCTGTCCTGAATGTGGCACACCGCTGGTGCGCTACGAAGGTGAGGCGGCTTGGTATTGTCCGAATGATGCTGGCTGTCCGCCTCAGATAAAGGGGCGCATTGAACACTTCATCGCCCGCAAGGCTATGAACATCGATTCGCTGGGGCCGGAGACCGTCGACGAGTATTACCGTCGGGGGCTGATACATAACGTGGCCGACCTCTACGACATAGACGTTCAGCAAATCAATGGCGACGGGTCGCGTACCAAGTCGGCCCAGAAGATTGTCAACGGCATACGACAGTCGTGTGAGGTTCCTTTCGAGCGTGTCGTCTTTGCCCTGGGCATCCGCTTTGTGGGCGAGACATCGGCACGGTTGCTGGCCCGCCATTTCAAGACAATGGACGCCCTGATGGCTGCCGGACTGGAAGAATTACAGGAAGTAGAGGGAATCGGCGAGGTGATGGCTGCAAGCATCATCAGTTATTTCCACAATGAGCAGAATCGTCAGATTGTGGAGCGGCTGCGCGGCTATGGCCTGCAGTTTGCACTCTCTGAAGAACAAACGGCCCAACAGAGCAATCGTCTGTCGGGCCAAAGTATTGTAATTAGTGGGGTGTTCCAACACCATTCCCGCGATGAATACAAACTCATCATCGAGCAGAATGGCGGCAAGAACGTGGGCAGCATCAGCGGCAAGACTTCTTTCATCCTGGCTGGCGACAATATGGGACCGTCGAAACTGGAGAAAGCCAATAAACTGGGCATCCGCATCGTTGGCGAGGACGAGTTCCTGCAAATGCTCGTCTGACACTGCCGCCAAGTTAGAAGGGCAGGTCGTCGTTTGACTCACCCTCGGCAGCACCCTGTTCAGGTGGGAACGAAGGATTTGCCGTCTGCGGTGCGGCAGGCTGAACCGGTGGGAATGGTGAGGCGGCAGTCTGCGGTGCTTCGCCTTGAATAGTGGCGGCTGCTGGCACATCTTGTGCGGGCTGGCCACGATAGACATTAAAGGCATTGATGCGGTTGTACCAACGACCCTGATACTCTTGAGCATCAATGTCGAACTGAACGGTGACATCTTCACCTGGCTGGATGTTGTACATCTTAATGCGGTCTTCGCCAAAGACGCGGAACATCATACGGCGAGGATACTGACCGGGAACTTCGAGAACATACTCCTGACTCATCCAGGGGTTGCCCGTGCGGGCAGAAACTCCACTGCTGGCAGGGAGAATGGCAATGATTTTACCTGATAAATCCATAATTATTATTGATATTAAAAGTTGATTTTTACTAAATCGGTTGCGAAATTACTAAAAATAGTTTGAAAACAAGAAAAAAAACAAGATTATTTTGCTATTCACACACTTTTTTTGTATTTTTGCCGTCCGATATTAGCCAATAAAACAAATTAAATATATGAGATTCACAGTATCAAGCACTGCATTGGGCACCAGGCTCGCTGCCCTCGCAAGAGTTATCAACAGTAAAAATTCACTTCCCATCCTGGGAGACTTCCTGTTTGAAGTCATTGACGGGAGGCTGCATCTGACGGCTTCCGACAGTGAGGTGATGATGAAGACGTCGCTCGAACTGAACGAGAACGACGGCAATGGCTGCTTCTGCGTGGGCAACCACGATTTGCTGGAAGCCGTGAAGGGCATCAGCGAGCAGCCTATCACCTTTGAAATAGACCAAGCCAGCAATCTTGCACGCATCAACTACCAGAACGGTATGTTCTCGCTGCCCGTCGAGAATGCAGACGAGTTCCCGCAGCCGCAGCAGATTGGCGACGGAGCAACGGTCATCACCATTCCCACCAGTGTGCTGGCCGAGAACGTCAACCGCACGCTCTTTGCCACAGCACAAGACGAGTTGCGCCCCGTTATGAACGGCATCTACTTCGACCTCACCGCCAACCATCTGGCAGTAGTGGCCAGCGACGGCCACAAGTTGGTGCGTAACCTTATCCTGAACATCCGCAGCGAACAGCCTGCCGCCTTCATCCTGCCTAAGAAGCCTGCCACACTGCTCAAGGGCGTGCTGGGCAAGCAGGGAGGTGACGTGGTGATACGTTTCGACGAGCGCAATGCTGAAATCGTTTTCGAGGACGGCATCATCGTCTGCCGTCTCATTGAGGGACGTTATCCCAACTATAACTCTGTCATCCCACAGAGCAACCCCAACCAACTCACCGTAGACCGCATCGGTCTGTTGTCGGCCCTGCGCCGCGTACAGCCTTTCAGCAACGACTCCAGCAACCTCATCCGTTTCCACGTGGAGAACGGCACGCTGCAACTTGACGCTGAGGACTACGACTTCTCAAAGACTGCTACGGAGCGCATTGCCTGCGACTACAATGGTATGCCGATGAGCATTGGCTTCAAGGGTTCGTCGTTCATTGAAATACTGAGCAACTTCGAGTGTGAGCAGGTCGTTATCCAATTGGCCGACCCAAGTCGTGCCGGACTGGTACTGCCAATGGAGCAGCCTGAGAATCAGGACGTGCTGATGCTGATGATGCCCATGCTACTCAACGACTGACAATGAAACTCAACCTGACAAAACCGCTGGTCGTCTTCGACTTGGAGACGACCGGCCTTGATTTGGTAAAAGACCGAATCATTCAGTTGTCATATATTAAGGTGATGCCCGACGGCACAGAAGAGCGGGGCAACTACCTGATTAATCCTGAATGCGACATCAAGCCAGAGATTACGAAACTTACTGGTATCAGCAATGAAACAGTGAGCGACCAGCCCACCTTCAAACAACTGGCAAAGACACTGGCCGACAAATTCCAAGGCTGTGACTTTGCTGGCTTCAACAGCAACCATTTCGATATTCCCCTGTTGGCGGAAGAGTTTCTGCGTGCCGGAATCGACTTCGACTTCTCACGGTGTCGTCTCATTGATGCACAGACCATTTTCCACAAAATGGAGAAGCGCAACTTGGCGGCTGCCTATAAGTTCTATGTCGGTCACAGGATGGACGACGATTTTGAGGCTCATCGTGCCGACGAAGACACCGAAGCCACCTATCGCGTGCTCCAGGCAGAACTGGACTTCTACACCGAGGAGCACCAGCGCGAACTGGGCGAAGACCCTGAGGGTCGCACATTGAAGAACGATATGGACTACCTGAACGAGTTCTCGAAGGTGAACCAGAATGTGGATTTCGCCGGTCGCATCGTATGGGGAGAAGCCAAGGATATCAAAGGGAATGTCATCGTTGGAGAAGACGGGAAGCCCATAATGACTGAATACTTCAACTTTGGGAAGCACAAGGGAAAGACGGTGACCGACGTATTGCGCTTCGACCCAGGCTATTATGCTTGGATACTGGGGGGCGACTTCACCTATAACACCAAGCAAGTGCTCACCCGAATCCGTTTGCGTGAGGCGCAGCGGTTGAAGATTTGAGAGAAAAGTCAGGCCATCATCAAGTCGGTCATAATCATATCGCTGACGAAAAGGCCACAACGAGTAAGACGAAGACGGTCTGCCTCCAAGGAGAGCAGGCCGTTTTCTATGTAACGGCGAGCGTTGTCAAGGCAGTAAGTGCGCTGCTCGGCGGCGAGCGAGTTTAAAGGCAGACCGTCGGCAGTACGGAGTGCCGTCATCACCATTTCGTTGTAGCGGGTGATGTTGTCTATTTCCTCGCTATCATAGGGAGCACAGCCATTCTCCACTCCCTCAATATAAGCCACGAAGTCGCTCACATTCCACCGACGGCACTTTCCGTCGTATGAGTGTGCCGCCGCGCCAAGTCCGATGTAAGACGTTTGGTTCCAATAGCCGCTGTTGTGGCGTGAGCGGCGGCCCGGCCGGGCGAAGTTGCTGATTTCGTAATGCTCGTAGCCGTTTTCTTCAAGTCGGTCACACAGCCCGTAGTACATCTGTCGGCTCATATCCTCATCAATTTCACTTACCTGACCTCGTTGCAGCATCTTCCACAGCGGAGTGCCTTCCTCGTATGTCAGCGCGTATGCCGAAATGTGCTCCACGTCAAGGCGCAAAGCCTGGTCGATGTCACTATTCCATTCGGCCAATGTCTCTTCTGGGAAGCCATACATCAAGTCGATGCTCACATTGTCGATACCGATGGAGCGCAGACGAGTGACTGCCTCCACGGCCTGTGCAGCCGTGTGGCGACGGCAGAGGAAGCGTAACCGTTGCTCATTAAAAGTCTGAACACCCATCGAGACACGGTTCACCGGCAATTGTGACAGCAACTTGGCAAAGTCCGTCGTTACGTCGTCAGGGTTGCACTCGATAGTCACCTCTTCCGCTGCTCCCACTGTGTCGAAGAGTTGGCGAAGTTGGTCTCCAGTCAGAGTGGAAGGCGTGCCCCCACCTATATATATAGTATGAGGTGTGCCGTCAAAGGCCAGACGAGTTCGGGTCTGCTGATACTCACGGCAGACAGCATCGACATAACGCTGCCTCAAGTCAAGGCGGGTGGTAGAGTAAAAGCCGCAGTAGATACAGCGGCTTTTACAGAAGGGAATATGAATATAGAGTCCCGGACTATCCATTCATCGACATCAGGAACTCTTCATTGTTACGACTTTCCACCAAACGGTCGCGCACGGTGTTCATAGCCTCCATAGCGTTCATTTCGCTAATGAACTTGCGGATGATCCACATGCGGTTCAACGTGGTCTGGTCTTGCAGGAGGTCGTCACGACGTGTAGACGACTGCACCAAGTCGATGGCCGGGAAGACGCGCTTGTTGCTCAACGAGCGCGAGAGTTGCAACTCGGAGTTGCCGGTACCCTTGAACTCCTCGAAGATGACCTCGTCCATCTTGGAACCTGTGTCAATGAGGGCGGTGGCAATGATAGTGAGCGAACCGCCGTTCTCTATCTTGCGGGCAGCACCGAAGAAACGCTTAGGCTTCTGCAAAGCATTGGCATCCACACCACCAGTGAGCACTTTTCCGCTGGCCGGCGACACCGTATTATAGGCACGGGCCAGACGGGTGATGCTGTCGAGGAAGATGACCACATCGTGACCGCACTCCACCATACGCTTGGCCTTCTCCAGTACGATGCCGGCAATCTTGACGTGACGCTCGGCAGGCTCGTCGAAAGTGGAAGCGATAACCTCGGCGTTTACCGTGCGGCTCATATCGGTCACCTCTTCAGGACGCTCGTCAATGAGCAGCATCATAATATAAGCCTCGGGATGGTTGGCGGCAATGGCATTGGCAATGTCCTTCATCAGAATGGTCTTACCCGTCTTGGGCTGTGCCACAATAAGTGCACGCTGGCCCTTGCCGATGGGGGCAAAGAGGTCGACGATGCGTGTTGAGGGATTGGTGGTGGCAGGATCTCCACACAAGATGAACTTCTCCTCTGGGAAGAGAGGCGTCAGGTTCTCAAACGACACGCGGTCACGCACTTCCTGGGGATCGCGCCCATTGATGCTCTTCACGGTGGAGAGGGTGAAGTACTTGTCGTTATCGTGTGGGGGACGTACCGTGCAATCCACCACGTCACCCGTCTTCAGCGAGTATTTCTTGATTTGCTGGGCCGACACATAGATGTCGTCGGGCGACGAGAGGTAATTGTAGTCGCTGGAACGCAAGAATCCATAACCCTCAGGCATCAGTTCCAGCACGCCGTTGCCGGCGATGAGGTCGTCAAAGTTGTAGTTCTGAGGAACATTTGCTGCTGCCGGCTTGTATGCTGGTTCCGGCTGGCGCGGGGCCAACGGGCGGTCGAAGATGTCGACGCTGGGAATGGCCGCCTGGTCTTCTATGGGCAGGTCCACCACGGTGATGAAGTCGGTTCCGTCTCCCGGATCACCCTCCCACACCTGGTCTTGGTCGGAAATGTCTTCTTTAGGGAAAACCGTTTGGTTGTGCTGATTCATCTTTTCCTGTAACTGCTGCAAGAGTTCCTGATCGGACAAATTGACATCCAACTGATAAGCGCCAACGGCAGCCTCAGGCACTTGCAAGTCTATCGACTTGTCAGGGAACTTGTCAGCCATTTCTTCCGATGCCAGAGCCAATTCTTCCTTCTCAGCAGCTTTCTTGGTTGCCTTTCCCCTACCCTTTTTCACTTTGCTGACCTCCGGCTTTGGCTCGCTCGCCTCAGTTTCGTTTTGCAGGGCGGCAGCTTCCAGTTCCTTTTCAGCCTTCGACTTCCGGCCACGCTTCTTCGGGGCAGACGTTGCGTTTTCAGCAACAGGTTCTTGAGGCTGTTCTGCTGCCGCCTTTTCTTTCTTGGTTATACGTGTTCGCTTGCGCTTGCCGGGTGTCTCTATATCCGCAGCACTATCAATGGCTGCCTTGTCGAGGATATCATAGATGACTTTCTCCAAATCGTCATCCTGTTTTACCTTGACACCAATCTGAGCAGCAACTTCCATCAGTTCAGGAATCGCCATTTGCTCTAACTGTTCTTTTGTGTACATACTAATATAAGAGTATTAGTTACGATTAATTTTCAGAAAATGGAATGCTGATTGTGTAAAAAAACGCTTCAAGAACGAAACGCTGTTCTAAATCTGTGTGCAAAGGTAATCCTTTTTTCCGTCACAACAAAGAAAAATGCAGGCTTTTATGTTTTTTTTTATATTTCGGACGGTAAAGTCCGACAATTGCGGCAATTCTTTTGGTCATATCGAAATAAATGCGTAATTTTGCCGACTAATTGCTAAACTACAGAAAAAATGAATTTTGAGCAAATGTTAAACGCCCAGGATGGTGCCGCATCCCATCGCGAGAAGATGCCTTTGGGCGAGTTTTACAAAAAACAAATAGACCGTAAATACCGTAACATTGTAGAGTTACGCCCAGAACTGTCCGACAGTCTGGTGTTCTGCGAAGCATTAAAGAACGACCACAAGTGGACCATGCAGCAGCCGGCCACACAGCAGATGCACTACGAGTTGCACGAAGACAGCAGCGGCATTTACGAGCTAGAGCTGGAGCAGGGCAACTTCACTACGTTGGCCCAGTTGCTCGACAACAACCCTGCCGCCGTTACTGAAAAAGACTTTGTCGGCAACTTGGTGGGCAAGTTGGTTGACTTCACCACCCGACTTCACGAAAGTGGTGTCTTTCAGGTCTGCTTTGCCCCCCAGAATATTTTTATCCGTAAGGGCGACGGCTCACCACTGTTGCTCTGCCACGGCTCGTTCTACCAATCGATGGTCGACTCAAAGTTGCTCTACGACGGTTTTGAAGACTACGTGGCGCCTGAATTGCTGACCCCTGACGGCAAAGCCGACGAGCGAAGCGACATCTACAGTTTGGGCAAACTAATAGACTATCTGTTCAGTCAGGGAAGCATGCCATACGAATACAAGGCTGTGGTGAAGAAAGCCACCGACGCTGATCCCGCCCGGCGCTATTCGAGCGTGGCCGATATGAAGGCAGCCATCTCGGCCAAGCGCGGTGCCAAGCGTTCACTCTTCATGTTTCTTGGAGCCATAGCGATTACTGCGCTGGCCATTGGCCTCTACATTGAGTTGGTACCGCCCACGGTCGATGTGGAGTTCGTGGAGCCTGTTCCGGCAGCCAACGAGCTTGACGACCCCTACGACTACCATTTTGACCCGTCGACAGGCATGATGGTAGAAGGCGACTCGATGTTTACCGAGGAAGACCTGAAGGCATATCAGCAGAAGGCGGAGGACATCTTCCGCAAGCGTTTTACGGAAGCTGCCGACGCCGCCCTTTCGAAAGTCTACGACGACAAGCGCATGAGCAGCAGCGAAAAGCAGTTTATGGCTGGCAGCAACGCCCTGATGGAAGACTTGATGAAGAAGCAGACTGAAATGGGCGAAGAGTCGGGTCTCACGCCCGAACAGTCGGGCAAGATTGCCCAGGAAATCATCAACTCCATTACCACCCAGAAGCAGTCGCAGCTTTCCCGCAAAGGCTACATCAAGGAAAGTGAGGACAGCATTCAATGAATTGTGAATAAAGAATTGTGAATTATTAGGATATGAGAAGCAGAACAGCAAACTGGTTTGAATGTAAAGTCCGTTACGAAAAGACAATGGAAGACGGACTGCAAAAGAAAGTGACCGAGACCTACGTGGTGGACGCCTTGAGCTTCAGCGAGGCCGAAGAGCGCATCATCGAGGAAATATCGTCGTATGTCAGCGGTGAGTTCAATGTCACCGACATCAAGAAAGCCGCATACGGCGAGATATTCTTCAGCGACATGGAGACTGCTGACCGCTGGTACAAGGCCAAACTGCAGTTTATCACCATCGACGAGAAGACAGAGAAGGAAAAGCGCTCGTCGGTGACCTACCTGGTGCAGTCCGGCTCGTTCAACGGCGCCGTGAAGAGCATCGACGAGGTGATGGGCGGCACGATGATAGACTATGTCATCTCCACCGTTGCCGAGACAAGCATCATGGATGTTTTTGAGCACCAGCCGAAGACCAAAGGCCAGGCCGACGAGAAACCCGAATACGAGGAGCAGGAAGAATGATGTACGACGTGAAAGGCAGTCTGCACCGCGTATTAGACACCCTGCCCGAAGGCGTGCGCTTGGTTGCAGTCAGCAAGTACCACCCCGAAGACTACATCATGGCTGCTTACGACGAGGGGCAGCGCATCTTCGGCGAGAGTCACGAGCAGGAACTGTCGCGCAAGGCTGCCGTCCTGCCGAAGGATATAGAGTGGCACTTCATCGGACATCTGCAGACCAACAAGGTGAAGTATATAGCCCCCTATATAAATATGGTGGAAGCCGTCGACTCTCTCAAGTTGCTCCGCGAGATAGACAAACGTGCGGCACGCCACAACCGCCGCATCGACGTGCTCCTCGAGCTGCACATTGCCAAGGAGGCCACAAAATACGGTCTCACCCCTGACGACTGCCGACAGTTGCTGGCCGACGGCGAATGGCGCACGATGGACCACGTGCGGATATGCGGGCTGATGATGATGGCCTCGAATGTGGACGACGAGCAGCAGATTGCCAGCGAGTTCGACACCGCCGCCCGTTTCTTCGACGAGGTGAAGGCCCGCTATTTCGCCGATGACCCCTCGTTTTGTGAACGTTCCTGGGGCATGAGCGACGACTACCCCCTGGCCCTGAACCACCGCACTACTATGGTGCGCATAGGCACCGCCATTTTCGGCCCAAGGGTGTACTGACCAAGACAAGGAAAAAGCTTGACCAAAGTTTGGACGAACCAAACTCCCAGTTTGCCGTAACCAAACTCCCAGTTTGGACGAACCAAACTCCAAGTTAGGACGAACCAAACTTTAACACAAAAATGAGACATATTAACTAACAACAAATAGAATGTTCAACATGAGAAAGAAAAATGCTTTGACATGGGCTGCGGTGATTGGCATTGTGGTCTGCGGAATGACGGCGTGCGACATTGACATGCCCAAGGAAGTGAAGACATCGTTTGAGACGATGACAGTAGAGAAACAAGACGTCACGGTGCCGTTGAAGTTCAGCGCCAAGCTGAAAGGACAGTCGGACGTGACTATCACTCCTCAGGTGAGCGGACAGTTGGTGAAGATAGCCGTCAGCGAGGGTCAGCAGGTGAAGAAGGGACAGGTGCTCTTCGTCATCGACCAGCGCAATGCGCAGCTGGAGCTGGAGGCCGCCGAAGCTAACCTGCAGGCTGCCCTGGCCCAGGAAAACAGCGCGAAGCTGGAATATGAGTCGAACAAGAACCTGTTTGACAAGAACATCGTGAGCAGCTATATGCTGAACAATTCCGAGAACTCCTACAAGCAGGCGCAGGCTTCGGTGGCCCAAGCCCGTGCGTCGGTGAACCGTGCGAAAGTGAACCTTGGCTTCTGCACTATCACGGCTCCCGTGGTGGGTGTCATCGGCGAGATTCCTGTGCGCACTGGCGACCAGGTGTCACCGGGTTCGCGCCTGACCATTGTCAGCGGCAACACAAACATGGATGCAGAGTTCTCCGTGACTGAGGCACTTATCGAAGAATCGGTCTCGTCTGGTGCTACTCAGGCGGATAAGGCCAAATACATGGCCGAACTGCCCGCCGTCACCTTCGTGATGAAAAACGGTACGGAATATCCGTACAAGGGGCGTATCACCAGTCTGACCGGCGTGGTGGATGCAGCCACTGGTTCATTGGGTGTAAAGGCTACGTTCCCCAACCCTGACGGCCACCTGTTCTCAGGCATCCAGGGTACAGTGGTGTTGCCGATGAGCGAGAAGGACGTGATGTTGGTTCCCCAAATTGCTGTTGTAAAGCTTCAGGACAAGCAGCTGGTGTATAAGGTGAAGGCCGACAGCACGGCAACGGCCATCGAAGTGACAACGGTAGACATCGGCAACGGCAACGACTTTGCCGTTACCAGCGGACTCAATGTAGGTGACAAGATTGTGACCATCGGCGCCAATAACGTAACAGAAGGTCAGCAAGTGCTGTTTCCAGAGGAAGAAGTGAAAAGTGAATAAAAATCTATGAAGAACAATATATTTATCAATAGATACGTGATGGCGTGCGCCATCAGTATCGTCATTGCTTTGGTGGGCTTCATCTGCATGAAGTCGCTGTCCATTGAGCAGTATCCCAGCATTGCTCCGCCACAGGTAATGGTGACAACCGCCTACACGGGTGCCGATGCTAACACGATTATGAAGTCGGTCATCCAGCCGTTGGAGGAGAACATCAACGGTGTGCCCGGCATGACCTATATCACCTCGAAGGCATCGTCGTCAGGCGACGTGAACATTTCGGTATATTTCGAACAGGGCACCGACCCCGACATGGCGGCGGTGAACGTGCAGAACCGTGTGTCAAGGGCACTGGCCCTGCTGCCCGCTGAAGTGACGCAAGTGGGTGTCCAGGTGATGAAACTCCAGAGCAACATCCTGCGCATCCTTGCGGTGAAAAGTTCCGACGGTAAGTATAACGATGACTTCATCTCAAACTACGTCGACATCAACATCAAGCCTCGCCTGCAGCGTATCACCGGTGTGGGCGACGTACAAAGCCTGGGTAACACCTACGCCTTGCGTATCTGGATGAAACCTGACGTGATGGCACAGTATGGCTTGGAGCCTAACGATGTCTTCGCTGCCATCGGCAGCCAGAGCTTTGTGGCGGCTACGGGTTCCTTAGGCGAACAGTCGGAGAACAAATACCAGTATTCGATGGAGTACAAGGGTACACTGAAGACCGTTGAGGAGTTCAACGAAATCGTCCTGAAGACAAGCGACGGTGGCCATCTGCTGCACTTAGGCGATGTGGCCGAGGTGGAGATAGGTGCCCAGAGCTACAGCTTCCTGTCGAACATCAACGGCCAGCCCGGTACGATTCTCATGGTGTTCCAGGCACCTGACGCCAATGCGACGGAAGTGAACGCTCGCATCTCGAAGATGTGTGACGACATGAAGGCAACAATGCCCGCAGGACTGGAGTTCGTCACTCTGCAGACTTCCGACGACTTCCTCTTTGCGGCCATCCACAACGTGGTGGAAACGCTTGTTATCGCC
Organism: Prevotella sp.; assembly: GCA_017960525.1. GTDB lineage: Bacteria > Bacteroidota > Bacteroidia > Bacteroidales > Bacteroidaceae > Prevotella. The sequence continues at coordinate 10,604 of JAGCZA010000058.1, read as the reverse complement.
ATCATACTCGTGGTGCTCGTGGTGTTCTTCTTCCTGCAGAACATCAAGGCAACGATTATTCCTTCTATCTCCATCATCGTGTCGCTGTTGGGTACGTTTGGCATCGTTGCCCTGGCAGGATTCTCGCTCAACATCCTGACGCTCTTCGCACTCGTGCTGGCCATCGGTACGGTGGTCGATGATGCCATCGTGGTCGTCGAGGCGGTGATGGCGAAAATGGAGGGCGGCATCAGCGATGCCCGCGAGGCTACCCGCCAGGCTATGAGCGAGGTGTCGGTAGCCGTCATCTCGTGTACCTTGGTGTTTATGGCCGTGTTTATCCCTGTGACGTTCATGAGTGGCACGTCGGGCACGTTCTTCACCCAGTTTGGTGTGACCATTGCTTCGTCGGTCGGTCTGTCGTGCGTGTCAGCCTTGACACTGTGTCCCGCCCTTTGTGCCATCATGTTGAAGATGTCGGAGAAGGACGGCGAGAAGAAGTCGCTGACCTATTACACGAAGAAGGCTTACACCGTGAGCTACAACGCCATCTACAATAAGTACAGCAAGAGCGTGCAGAAGTTCATCAAGCGTCCCGTGCTGGCATGGGGCCTGCTGGCCATTGCCGGCGTACTGCTGTTTTTCTTCATGAAGAACCTGCCGTCGGGTCTTGTGCCGCAGGAAGACCAAGGTGTCTTCCTCGCTGAAATCCGTGCGCCGGAGGGCTATACGCTGAAGCAGACGCAGGAGCTGACGAAACAGGTGGAGGCGAAGGTGAAGGAGATTCCCGAGTTGGAGAGCTTTGCCACAGCCTGCGGCTACGGTCTGATTTCTGGCAACGGTTCCAACTATGCCACACTCGTCGTCCGGCTGAAGAACTGGGACGACCGACCGGGCATGAACCACCTCATTGACCTCGTCATTGGCCGAATCTACTTTGCCTGCAAGGATATCAAGAACGTGCAGGTGCTGCCCTTCCAGCTGCCACAGGTGCCCGGCTACGGTTCAAGCAACAGCGTGAGTCTCGTGATACAGGATCCCTCCGACGGCAACCTGTCGGAGTTTGCCACGCATACCCAGAATTTCCTGACCAAGTTGGAAGAGCGGCCTGAAATCAGCATGGCTATGTCATCTTACTCGGAGCGCTTCCCGAAGTTCCAGGTTGAAGTCGATGCCACCCAATGCGAGCGTGCCGGCGTGTCGCCCAAGACGGTGCTCAGCACGCTTGGTTCCTACTGCGGTGGTGCGTACATCGGCAACTTCAACCAGTTTGGTAAGGTCTATCGTATCATGGCCGCCGCCTCGCCCGAGTACCGCCTCGACCCGTCGTCGCTGAACAACATTTTCGTCAAGGTGAAGGGCGACAAGATGGCTCCGCTTGCTGAGTTCGTCTCGCTGAAGGAGATTGTTGGCCCGGCAAACATCGAGCACTTCAACCTGTTCCAGAGCATCACCTGTAATATCATGGCCAACGGCTGCAGCGAAGGTGAGGTTCACGAGATTATCAAAGAAATGTTTGAGAAGGAGATGCCCAAGGGCTATACCTACGAGTACAGCAACATGTCGCGTGAGGTGGAGGAAGCAGCCGGCTCGAACACCACCGCCCTCATATATATAATATGTGTGGTACTCATTTACCTCATCCTTGCCTCTCTCTACAACTCGTGGTTCACACCGTTAGCCGTGCTGTTGAGCGTGCCTTTTGGACTGATGGGAGCCTTTATCTGCGCCTACTTAGGCTCACTGCTTCAGCTGCCCGGCATGGATAACAACATCTATCTGCAGACGGGTGTCATTATGCTCATTGGCCTGCTCTCGAAGACGGCTATCCTGATTACCGAGTTCGCAAGCGAGCGTCGTGCACAGGGAATGAGCATCCGCGACGCAGCCTTCGCCGCTTGCCAGGAGCGTCTGCGCCCCATCCTGATGACGGTGGCCACGATGATTATCGGTATGATACCGCTCGTCATCGCTGGTGGTGCCGGTGCCAACGGCAACCGTGCCCTCGCCCTCGGTGTCATCGGCGGTATGAGTGTCGGCACCATCGCTCTGCTCTTCGTCGTTCCCGCCTTCTTCATTGTGTTCCAGAAACTGCATGAAAGGTTCCAAGGCGGTGTGATAGTGAAGAATGATAACGTCGAAATGTCGAAATAACGAGAAATGACTATGAAATACAGAAACAGTATCATCGCTGCAGCCATTAGCCTTTCACTCACGGGCTGCGGTCTATATAGTAAATATGAAGCCCCCTCATCCCCCGAAGGGGATACCAATACCCTGTTTGGTATAGAAGCCTCCTCAGGGGCTGTAGTGGGAGCCTCCATCGCCCAAATGTCGTGGCGCGAGTTCTTCACCGACCCCTTACTGCAGCAGCTGATAGAGCGAGTGCTGGCCAACAACACCGACCTGAACTCAGCCCGCATCGCCGTTGAGAAGAGCCAAGCCTCGCTGAAGGCCGCGAAGATGGCCTATCTGCCGTCACTCTTCTTCTCGCCTCAAGGCACGCTGGCCAAGTTCGACAACAACCCGTGGTCGAAAACTTACAACCTGCCGCTACAGCTGTCGATGGATGTCGATGTGTTTGGCAGCATCACTTCTAAGAAACGCGCCGCGAATGCCGTGCTTCTGCAGGCCCAGATGGGCGAGGAAGCCGTGCGCACCAACTTAATTAGTGCCGTGGCCCAGCAGTACTACATGTTGCAGTTGCTCGACCGACAGTTGGAAATCCTCACTATGACCGACAGCCTCTGGAACGCCTCGCTCGAAACCCAGAAGTCACTCTACGAGAACGGTAAGGCATACTCGACCGCCGTCAGCCAGATGGAGTCGTCGTACCTGAACGTGAAGACGCAGATTGTCGACATCCGCCGCAGCATCCAGGCCACCGAAAACGCCCTCTGCAAACTCATGGCATCCACTCCGCAGCATATTGAGCGAAAGAATTGGGGTAGTGCCGCCCTGCACCACCCTAACGCCCAGGGTGACACCGGACAGCGTATGTTCGACACGCAGTTCCTGAAGATTGGCGTGCCCGCCACGATGCTTGAGCTCCGCCCCGACATCCGTATGGCCAACCACGCTATGGAGGAGGCCTTCTACAACACGCAGGCTGCCCGCGCCGCCTTCTTCCCCAGCATCACGCTCACGGGAACAGCCGGCTGGACGAACTCGGCGGGCTCGGCTGTCATCGATCCCGGCAAACTACTCCTTAGTGCCGTCGGCCAGTTGACGCAGCCCATCTTCGCCCGTGGCAAGCTGAAAGCCAGCCTGAAAATCGCGCAGCTGACACAGGAAGACCTGCAGAAAAAATATGTGCAGACCGTCATCGATGCCGGCAACGAGGTGAACGAAGCTCTGGCCGACTGCAATGCCGCCCGCGAGAAGTTCGCCTACTACCGCCGTCAGGTGGAGGCACTTCACAACGCCTATACCGGCACCCACGAGCTGATGGACAATGGCAAGGCCAGTTATATCGAGGTGCTCACCGCCCAAGAAAATCTGCTAAGTGCCCAGCTCAACGAGGCCTCGAATATGTACAAAGGTGCACAGGCCGTCATCGCCCTCTACATCGCCCTCGGAGGCGGCACAAAGTAAACGCAAAAACAAATTGCTGTCCGCTAACCTGTTGTTTTAGCGGACAGCAATTTATATTTCCCTATCAAGACTTATTCGCGGTTTTCCCACCCGATGGCGGAGGCGCCGAGTACAGCGGCAGAAGCGCCATCGAGACCGCTGACGAGGAACTTGGCCTTGCCACGGAAGATGGGCATGACGTGCCTGTCGTAAGCCTCGCGGATGGGCTTCATAATCAGTTCGCCAGCCTTCACCATACCACCGAAGAAGATGAATGCTTCAGGCGATGAGAATGCGGCAAAGTCGGCACAAGCCTCACCCAGCATATTGCCCGTGAACTCGTAAATCTCCTTGGCCAGTTCGTCGCCCTTGCCGGCAGCAATGCTCACGTCGAGCGAGGTGATGTCGTCTGGATTCATCTCACGCAGGAGCGACGGACGATTGGTCTTGACCAGCATTTCACGGGCTGTACGTGCAACGCCTGTAGCTGAGCAGTAGGCTTCCAGGCAACCAGTACGACCACATCCGCAAGTGCGTCCTTCACTGCCACGCACCATCGTGACGTGGCCCAGTTCGCCGGCAAAGCCGTCGCTGCCGTAGAGCAGTTGGCCGTTAACCACAATGCCCGACCCTACGCCGGTGCCCAGGGTGATAACAATAAAGTTCTTCATGCCACGGGCCACGCCATAGACCATTTCGCCGATGGCGGCAGCATTGGCATCGTTGGTAATGGCCACGGGGATGCCCAGGCTGTCGCTGAACAATTTGGCCAGCGGAACCTTGGTGTCGTGTGCCCAAGGCAGGTTGGGGGCATACTCAATGGTGCCGCAATAGTAGTTGGCATTGGGGGCACCAACGCCCATCGCCTTTATCTTATCAATGCCTCCCACTTGCTCGATGATGGGCTGCAGGGCCTCAACCGAAGCCTTCACATAACTCTCCACGGAGGTAAAGCCGCCCGTCTTGATGGCCGTGGTGGCCTTTATTTCGCCACGTGCATCAACGATGCCAAATACTGAGTTTGTTCCGCCAAGGTCAAGACCGATGACGTAAGGTTTCAACGTTTGCTGTTCTGTCATAGTTTGATTCTTCTTATGTTTGGTTAGTTATTTGTTGTCTTAGGGTTTGAAGTTGATGGGGATTGTGTACCTGACAGGAACGTTCTCGCCTTTCACCTGTCCGGGGGTCCACTTCGGCATCGACTTGACCAGGCGTAAAGCCTCGGCATCAAGTTGCGGATCGACTCGGCGTACGACCATAGCACCGTCGACAGAGCCGTCGGGCCTGATGATGAAGTTGACTATCACCCGTCCACCAATGCCCTCCTCGCGGGCCTTCTTAGGATATTGTATGTTCTTTTCAATCCAAGCGACAAGGGCATTTGGACCTCCAGGGAATTGGGGAGCGGTTTCGCCAATATCGTAGATGCCTTCAGTATCGGGCATAGGTCTTTGCCAGTTACGCGCCACAGGCGGGCCATAGACCACCTTCATCTCCTCTTCGCGCTTCTTACGCTCCCGAGCCTCCTGCTCCTTGCGAAGGCGTTCCTGCTCGAAAGCATATTCTTTTTCTCTTTCAGCCTCACGCCTGGCCTCCTCTTCATAGTATGAGGGAGGCGGGCCATAGACCACCTTTATATCCTTTGGCGACCGTAACTTCTTGGCTTTTATTACTGTGCCGTCTTCGGAAATGAGTTTCGGCAGATTGTCCACCTTGGAACTCGTCTTGCAAGACCCTAAGCCCAACATAGAGATGAGCGAAGAGAGCAACAAGTTTGCCACAGTATAATACTTTTTCTTCATAACTTTATGGTTTTATCGCCCGGCTGGTCTCTGGTTTGCATTCTGCCTGTTGTTCCTGGGACGTGGCATGAAGGGGTTGGTGGCCTGCTGGCCGCCCATTTCTTCACCACCGCTGCTCTCTATCTGGAAGTCAATGAGCACCTCCGTTCCTTCGGCCACACCGTTCAGAATCTCAGTACTGATGCCATTGCTGGTACCCGTCTCCACAGCGTGTGCCTTAAAGACATTGCCATCTTGCGTCCACACCTTCAGCGGAGCCTTCACATCCTCGATGGACTGTCCTTTCTGCAACAGAGCCTCGTTGGGTACAAAGCGCAGGGCCTTGGTGGGAACGACAAGCACATCGTTCTTCTCCAACGTATAGATGGTGACATTGGCCGTCAGGCCTGGCTTCAGTTTCAGGTCGGCATTGGGGGCGGAGATGACCACCTCATAGGTGACGACATTGCTCGTAGTGGTGGCCTGCTGCCTCACCTGGGTGACGTGGCCCTCGAAGCGGTCTTCGGGGAAAGCATCGACGGTGAAACTCACGCGCTGGCCCTCCAGCACGCCGCCAATGTCGGCCTCGTCGATGTCGGCAATGACGCGCATATCGGTCAGGTCCTGCGCAATGGTGAACAGTTCAGGCGTATTGAACGAGGCGGCCACCGTCTGACCTTCCTCCACGCTCTTTGAGAGCACCACGCCGTCGATGGGGCTGGTGATGGTGGCATAGCCCAGGTTGGTCTGCGCCCTCTGCACGGTCTCGCGGGCGGTGGTGACACTCTCTTTCGCCTTCAGGAACGACAGACGAGCCGACTCGTACTCGTCGGCAGAGACGAGGCCCTTGTCGAAGAGTGCCTGATAGCGGTCGAAGTTGGCCTGCTCGTAGTTCAGCGTGCTCTGTGCGCTGGAAAGGTTGGCCTTTGCCGTGTTCAGTTCACTGGTGAGGTTGGTACGATCGAGTTCGGCAATGATCTGGCCTTTCTTCACGACAGAATTATAGTCCACGTAAAGATGGCTGACAATGCCCGACACCTGGGTACCCACGGTGACGCTGGTGACTGGCTCGATGGTGCCTGTGGCGGTGATAGAGTTCTGTATGTTGCCACGCTCCACCTTCGCGGTCTGGAACGCCACTTTCTGCTCTTTCTCACATCCTGTCAGTACCAGTGCGGACAGAGCCACATAAACAATTGACTTAAAGTGTTTCATCATATTCTTATAACGTTGATTTTCTCTTTTTAGTATATCCTCCTAAAGACTCTCACACTCCTTCAGCCACAGGGCGTTTGCGGCATCGCTGGGCATACGCCAGTCGCCACGCGGCGAGAGGCTCACGCTGCCCACCTTCGGCCCGTCGGGCATACAGGAGCGCTTGAACTGCTGGTTGAAGAAACGGCGGCAGAAGGTCTGCAGCCAATGGCGCAGCGTGTTGTCGTCGTATTTGCCGTCGAAGGCTTTCTGGGCCAGCACGAATATCTTAGCCGGACGGAAACCGTGGCGCAGGAAGTAGTAGAGGAAGAAGTCGTGCAACTCGTATGGCCCCACCAGGTCTTCCGTCTTCTGCTGGATGTTACCCTCGCTGTCGGCAGGCGTGAGTTCCGGCGAAATGGGCGTGTCAATGACATCAAACAGCAGTTTGTTGAGGGTTGGGGCTTGGGCGTTTTCGGCTATATAGCGGATGAGGTACTGGACGAGCGTCTTGGGTACGCCGGCATTGACGCCGTACATCGACATGTGGTCGCCGTTGTAGGTGCACCAACCCAGAGCCAGTTCCGAGAGGTCGCCCGTGCCGATGACCATTCCGCCCACCTGGTTGGCCACGTCCATCAGTATCTGCGTGCGCTCACGGGCCTGCGAGTTCTCGTAGGTCACGTCGTGCACAGCGGCATCGTGGCCGATGTCCTCAAAGTGCTGGGTGACGGCCTTGGCGATGCTGATTTCGCGCTGCGAAACACCCAGTGCCGACATCAGCAGGACGGCGTTCTTGTGGGTGCGGTCGGTAGTGCCGAAGCCTGGCATGGTGATGCCCAGGATGCCTTTGCGTGAGAGGCGCAGGCGGTCGAAAGCCCTGACGGTGACGAGCAGCGCCAGCGTGGAGTCAAGTCCGCCGCTGATGCCGATGACCGCCTTGTCGCAATGGGTGTGCTGCAGGCGTTTGCAGAGGCCCATCGTCTGGATGTTGAGTATTTCCTCGCAAGCCTCGGCCATATCGGCCTGGGCAGGGATGAAGGGATGGGCATTGACCTCGCGGATCAGTTCAAAGTCGCGTGGCGCCACGGGCTTGGCATCGACGACGCGTGCCGACGCCCCGTCCTGGGCCGTGCGGAAGGTGGTGTTGTTCTGGCGCTCGGAGCGCAAACGCTCCACGTCAATCTGGGCCAATTGCAACTGTGGCTCCAAGGCGAACCTTTCACTTTTTGCCAACAGACGGCCGTTCTCAAACACGAGGGCATTGCCGCCATAGACCACGTCCTGCGTGGACTCGCCGAAGCCACTACTGCTATAGACATAGCCACACATTGTGCGGGCGCTCTGCTGGGCCAGCAGCGAGCAAAGATAGCGGTGCTTGCCGATGAGTTCGTTGCTGGCCGAGAGGTTCACGATGATGTCGGCTCCAGCCAACGCCAATGTGTTGCTGGGCGGCAGCGGTGCCCACACGTCTTCGCATATCTCAACGCCGAAGGCGACGCCGTCGCACGTGCGGAACAGCAAAGGCTCCGCCGACACATGCACAGGACTGCCGGCCAGATAGATTTCCTGCGGCTGCAAGTCGGCGGCAGAGGCAAACCAGCGTTTCTCGTAGAACTCGTTGTAGTTGGGCAGATAGGTCTTGGGCACCACGCCGAGCAGCGTGCCGTGCTGAATGACCGCAGCGCAATTGTAGAGCAAAGTGCCGATGCGCACAGGCACACCCACCACTGCGATGATGTCGAGTTTGCGGGTGAAGTCGAGCAGCGTGAGCAGTCCTTCTTCGGCCTTGTCGAGCAGCAGTTGCTGGCGGAAAAGGTCTTGGCAGCAGTAGCCTGTCATCGACAATTCGGGGAAGACAATCAGTTCTGCCCCCCTACCCTCTGCCTGCGCCAGCAAACTCTCCATCTGCAGCACATTGTTTTCCACATCGGCTACACGCACGCCCGGAATGGCGGCAGCCACTTTAATAAGACCGTATTTCATCATGTCTCTTCGGTTTAGCAATGCTTGTCGAGTGCAAAATTACGCAAAAAAGCCGAAAGCGCAAAACTTTCGGCGGAAAACTTTTACATTCTTTGCAAGGAACTGTAGGAGAGTCTTCCTGCAAAGGTGTTTTCGATGTGTAAACCTACTGCCTGACTTTCCTGCCATTCTTAATGACCAAGCCATGCTGGCTGCTTGTCTTTTGCATACGACGGCCCCCCAGGTCATATGTACCTTTGACGGCGGGGACTGACTTTGAATTGTGAATCTCGAAGATGCCAGTTGGCAAATCCTCAGAGAACTGCCATGCATCAAACTGGACATTGTTATTGGTAGATTCTGTGAAGACGAAGTACACAGTCTTGACACCTTTGAACTTGGTTTCATCCACGTCTATGGTATAGTCGTTAAAGGATGACGATGAGAGATTTACCGTAGCTGATGCAGTGGCACCGAGTCTACCCAATCGAATCTCCAGTTTGCCGGTACCCTTGGCTCTCACCATAAATGACCTTGCACCCACTCCGAAATCAACCTTGCGAACTGATGTCCACGAACCGGCAGGCATCTTAATGTACAGATTCGCAGAAGCATCGTTGCCAAGGGTGTTTATTGAAGTAACGGTTTTGACGTTCTTGAAGTTCTCATAGGCGATACCGCCTGCCGTAACCATTGTCTCTGCCTGTTGCAAGTCGTACGGGTTCAGGTTCTTGATGGCTGCACAGCCGGTAAGGTTAGGCGTGACTTCGCTGATTTTCTGTGTTGTCTCGTTTACCGTTGCCTTGTTCACGCAGATGGAACGGAAAATGCCACAATTCTGGTCTATGATGCCGGCACTTCTCCATTTCTCCATCAGGGATGCTCCGTGGTAGAGATAATAGTAGTCATTTCCGAACTTCTGCAGATGGGAATGGTTGTTGTTCGTCCCCATACCAGGATGAGGCCCATAGACACCCTTGTACACCCAGGAGTCAGGGTCCATAGGATTATCGGAGACCATATAGCACATAGTGCAGGTGTTGGGCTTTGAGGCGCTGATGCCATGCGCTTGCTTGTAGGCGTTCCAATCAGCATCGCTACGGTTTGCCCAGTTCGAGCAGTAGGTATAGACGTACTTGCCATTCATGACGTTCAGTTCGTTGGCCTCGAAGTGATATGGGGCATGAATCTTGACAGCTGCACCATCGACTTCGGTCATCGAGGGTTTTAATTTCACGATGCGGGCTGCATCAGGCATTATCGTACTCGGACCAAGGCCACCGAAAGAGAGCCAGCCGACACCGTTCTCGTCAATTGTTACACCTGGGTCGAAATTGGCATTAGTTCCAGCCGCATTTGCACCTGGGGTATCGTAATGAATCAGCAACTTATTGAGAGGCGAACTCCAGGGGCCGACAGGCGAATTGGCTTTCAGCACGCCAACGCCGTGGCTACTGTTGCAGAAGTAGAGGAAGAACTCTTCGGTTCCGTCCTCCGTGGTGCGCCACGTGACTGATGGTGCCCATGAAACCCCATAGCCTTGGTACCAAGGATTCGTCACCCACGAGGAGCAGAGTTTCTTCGTGTCGATGGTGCCGTGGAAAGTCCAGTTCACCATATCGTCGGTCGAAAATACCACTATCGACTTTATTTCGCCGTAAGTGTTCTCGCCTTTCTTTCCGTTCTTGATAAACTGCTGATGGTCGTTACTTCCATAAACATACAGGCGCCCGTTGTACTCCAGAGCCGTAGGGTCGGCACAGAACACGCAGGCACTAATGGGATTGCCATACGACGTTCCTTTATAGTCGGCAGCAATCGTCTGAGCCTCAGTTTGCAAACTTGTCATCAAGATGGCCAATGCCAGTAATAGTTTCTTTTGCATAATTTTTGTCGTTTGGTTATCTTGTTTTCGTAATTTTGCTGCAAAATTACTAAATCTTTATCATTCTCGCAAATAAATAAAATTAATTCCCAAAACTATCTATAAATTTTGCCGTAATGTCTTTGCCATTTTGCCGTAATCTTTTCACCCTTTTGCCGTAATGTCTTTACCCTTTTGCCGTAATGTCTTAGAAAATTATGCAATTTGATTTGTATCTTCTTGGTGGT